>WQVF01000109.1 GCA_009781725.1 Defluviitaleaceae bacterium | reverse complement strand
CTCAGGCAAGAGTTGGCATCTGCCGAGGGGCAGCCCAATGGCGTTGTCGATTATTCACCAGAGATGGCAAGAATGCAAATTGAACTTACCCAGTACAGAAGTGAGCTGGAGCAATACAGGGATTATGTAGCCGCCTTGGAAGCCCAGCTCGAAGAACTGGGGTATGCCTCAAGTGAACAGTATGAACCATATCAGGAAGAGTCATATGTTCCAGGTGATGGGCGCCCCCACTATGATTACACACCAGACCCAGACCCACCAACAGTTGAGCCACAGCCTGAGTATACTATCCATGTTGTTCAGGCCGGCCAATTTATGTCTCATATCGCAAGAATGCACTTTGGCAGTAACAGCCAATTTTATATTGACTTAATTGTGGCAGCAAACGATGATATTACAGACCCAGGCAGGATAAGGGAAGGCCAAGAGATAATTATTCCGCCAAGGCCGTAAGGTATGGGAATAATCTTAGGCCATTATGCATAGCTTATACAAATGACAAGCCTAGATGCTTAACATATTTATCACGAGAGGAGCGAAGCAATCCAGTATATATGCTGATTATCAGTATCTGGGTTGCTTCGCTCTTTTTATATGTGCACTAGTGCAAAAGGACGGGATTATGGAACTTACAGGCATGTCGCTGGTACAGCTTAAAGACTTTGCTAAAGAATTGGGCATTAAAAATGTCTCACGGACAAAAAAGGCTGAGCTAACAGCGCTGATTGAGGAACATTTACAAAAGAATGCACCGGTAAAGAAGGTGCAAAAAAAGCAGGTATCTCAAGAGCAATCTACAAGTGCCCCCGAACAAACTCTTCCTAAGAAGCGGGGACGCCCACCCAAAAAACCCAAAGACAACAGTGAGAATATTATTCCTAAACCTGAAGAGCCTACAAATGATATGCCCACTCAGGAAGATAATATTATTACACAGTCAAGCCCTCCTTTGGATGAAGAACCTGATATTGTCCAAGAAAGCGATTATTCTGCCAAAGACCCAGATATAAAAACCGAATCAATGTATGATGTTGAAGACTCGGATGCTACATTCCCCCAGGTACAAACTGATTCGGATGTCACAACGGAAGTACAAGTTGCCGATTCTCAGCCTCAGGCAACGGGCATCCTTGAAATTTTGCCGGATGGTTTTGGATTTTTGCGAGTAAATAATTTCTTGCCCTCTTCGGACGACGTTTATCTTTCTCCTACACAAATAAGACGATTTAATTTGCGCACCGGGGACCTTGTTTGCGGCTCTACGCGTCATGGCAGTGCAGATAAGTTTAGTGCTATCTCTTATATACATCATGTTAATGGTGAGCCGCCGTATATGGCAACGCGCCGCCCGTATTTCGATTATCTTACGCCAATATATCCCATGAAGCGCATTACTCTTGAAACAAATGGCGTACAGGCAACCCGCCACCAGCTTGCACCGCGTATCATTGATCTTTTGTCGCCCATTGGCTTTGGCCAGCGGGGTATGATAGTCTCGCCCCCCAAGGCCGGTAAAACGGTGCTTCTTAAGCAAATTGCCAATGCAATCACCAAAAACCACCCAGACGTGCACCTAATCGTGCTTCTTATAGACGAGCGGCCGGAAGAGGTTACCGATATGGAGCGCTCTATTACAGGCGAGCACTGCACTGTGGTATCGTCTACATTTGATGAGCAACCGGAGAATCATAAGAGACTTGCAGAGATAGTGCTGGAAAGAGCCAAGCGGCTTGTGGAGCAGAAAAAGGATTTGGTAATCCTAATGGATTCTATTACGCGACTTGGCAGGGCTTATAACTTGACCATACCAATGGGTGGGCGCACTTTGTCCGGTGGGCTTGACCCGGCGGCGCTGTATATGCCAAAAAAGTTTTTTGGTGCGGCGCGCAAGGTGGAAGAAGGCGGGTCACTTACGGTGCTTGCTACTGCCTTGGTTGAAACAGGCAGTAAAATGGACGATGTTATTTTTGAGGAGTTTAAGGGTACAGGCAACATGGAATTGGTGCTTGATAGGCGTATGGCTGAAAGGCGGGTTTTCCCTGCCATTGATATAATGCGCTCGGGTACGCGGCGTGATGATTTGTTGCTTAATGGGCGTGAACTGGATGCTATGTATACCTTGCGTGAGATGAGTGGACGTATTTCGTCTGCGGAGTTTTCTGAGCAGGTGGCTGATATGTTGCTAAAGAGTAAGGATAATAAGGATTTTGTGGATGGGTTTATGGAAGTGAAGAGATACTAGAGGGTGAAAAAAGCCCACCAAAAATGTGCGAAGGGCGTGCACATTTCTGGTGGGCTTTTTTTTGCCGACGTCATTTTTGTCAAACGCGATTATTTGTTGCATGCATGAGGTGCATTTAGCAGGTTTTGATGATTGGGACAAAGGCTTTTTTCACTGCGTTCATACTAAAGTAATCTCACCCCGTATATTACTATGTAGTGCACAGTAATATGTTAAAGGAGGTGGCCCATGAGTAGCAACATTGGCTCACTCACCGGCGGGTTTATAGACATTATCCTGCTAAAAATCATTTCCCTGGGGGATTGCTATGGTTACAATATTAGCAAGACCATCAGCAACATCACCGGTCAAGCCTG
>WQVF01000108.1 GCA_009781725.1 Defluviitaleaceae bacterium | reverse complement strand
TGATGCAAATATATCCGCTAGAATTTGCCGAGGAAGTTATAAATATCATGATGCCAAAAACAGAATCTATTCAACCTGACAACACGATGGCAGAAGGGCCTACAGGCCCCACTCCGGCCCAGCAATCGGCCCCGGCACCACCTCTGCCAGCTCAATCGGGTGGACAGCCTTATGCGTCTGCTTCAACAAGGCAGTATCATCCGGAGAATGTAAATATCCAGCCAGCCCAGTTCCAAGGCTTTGATCCCGGCGATGTTATGCAACAAAAGGAAAACATCGAGATTATTATGGATGTACCTCTTGAGGTTTCCGTTGAGCTGGGTCGTACTAATAAAAAGATTAGGGAAATACTTGAGTTTTCCCCAGGCTCTGTGATAGAACTGGACAAACAGGCGGGGGAGCCTATAGATATATTGGTAAATGGAAAATTTGTAGCCAAGGGAGAGGTTGTAGTTATTGACGAAAATTTCGGAATTCGGATCACAGATATAATAAGTCCGGATAAAAGGATATAGTAGGGAGATAATAGTAAAGTATAGTATGCGACTGCGCGCCCAAAAGGCGGGCGCTTGCGCAGCACCTTATTGGCGAAAAATATTTTTCAGTTTTTTATTATTTGTTTTTGCCATTAAGGTGCTAACATGGGCGAATGCCCACAACCAAAGTGGGCATCCGCCCATGTTAGCACAGAATGCGACTGCGCGCCCAAAAGGCGGGCGCTTGCGCAGTACCTTACTGGCGCAAAAATATTTTGCTGTTTTTATTATTTGTTTTTGCCATAAGGTACTAAGTAGCACAAAGGGAGTGGAATCATGTCGGACAAGACGATATTGTTGGTTGATGATGCTGCATTTATGCGTATGATGCTGAAAGATATTCTAACCAAAAATGGCTACAATGTCGTAGGGGAAGCAGAAAATGGCGCGAAAGCTATAGAAAAATTCAAGGAATTGAAGCCAAACTTAGTAATAATGGATATAACTATGCCCGAGATGGATGGTATAAACGCAACAAAAGGAATAAAGTCCGTAGACAACAGTGCGCTAATAATAATGTGTTCTGCTATGGGTCAGCAAGCCATGGTAATAGAATCTATACAGGCGGGGGCTCGTGACTTTATTGTAAAACCCTTTCAAGCAGACAGGGTTTTGGAAGCGGTTCAGAAGGTTATAGGGTAATGTTGCCAAAAACGGGGGACTGGTCTGCATCAGTGGATGTATTAGGCCAGTTTTTTTACATTATTTTAGTTTTTGCCATTGTAATCCTTATTTTCCTTATTTGTGCGCGTTTTTTTTCGAAACTGCGTTTTAACGGCCGAGGGAAGAACCTACACATTATTGAAAGCTGTTCTGTAGCACCCCAAAGCAGTATTCAGATATTACAGGCCGGCGAGCGCTTGTTTTTAGTTGGGGTCACTAGGGAGCAAATAAGTATTCTGGCTGAAATAACAGGCCAGCAGGTAAACTCGTTTGATAGTGAACACATGCCAATGTTTGAAAATTACTTTAAAAAGTTTCTAACACCAGAAAAGGATGAAAAGAAAGAAGATGGCACATGACGGACAACCCAGCAGATTTCGCCACATATCTACAGTTATTTTTCATGATAAGCATTATTACACTCGCGCCGTCATTAATGATTATGCTTACGAGCTTCACCCGGTTAATTATTTCGCTTCAATTTTTAAGGTCAGCCTTGGGAACGCAGCAAATGCCACCAAATCAAGTTTTGGTGGGGTTGGCACTGTTTTTGACACTGTTCCTTATGGGGCCTATATTAACTGAGATTAACGAGAATGCAATAAAACCATTTTCGGATGGGCAGATTACTGCCGAAGAAGCCTTAGATACAGGCATGGAACCATTGAGGGGATTTATGCGAAGTCAAGCCGAAGATAAAGATATTTCCCTGTTCGTAGAATTATCGAGGCAGGAATTTGAATTGCCTGAAGACATACCAGACAGGATACTTATTCCTGCCTTTATGCTGGGCGAGCTGACAAAAGGGTTTAAAATAGGGTTCATAATATTCTTACCCTTTCTTGTTATAGACATGATTGTAGCTTCTGTGCTAATGGCTATGGGTATGATGATGTTGCCGCCAGTAATGATATCGCTTCCGTTTAAGATCTTGTTGTTTATATTAAGCGGGGGTTGGAGCTACTTAATTGAAAGCCTTGTAAGAACGTTTAGGTTGTAGGGGACGATGGCAATCGTCCCGCTCATGCGGGTAATACAAATTGGCAGGGCATAACCACCGGATAACCACCCCGCCCTTCGGGCACCCCTCCATAGGAGGGGAATTTCTCAGTAGCTGCTAAAGATAAGTATGGGATTTAGAATTCCCCTCTTTTGGAGGGGTGGCGCGAAGCGACGGGGTGGTCACCCTTGCCGATTCAAAATATAACAAAAAGCCGCTTGCACAGGCGGGGTCTTTATAGTTAGAGAAAAAAGGGGTGATTTCATGACTCATGATCATATCTTAGACTTGATGCGCAATGGGCTTATGACCATTATATTGTGTTCAGCACCGCCACTGATAATTGGGTTGGCTGTGGGTGTTCTAGTTAGTGTATTTCAAGCGGTCACATCCATTCAGGAACCAACCCT
>WQVF01000107.1 GCA_009781725.1 Defluviitaleaceae bacterium | reverse complement strand
TCAGGGCCAGAATAGCCACTAAAGGCTAATACATATTTATTACCTATCTTGCGGATAGATGAAGCTTCGAAATAATTAAACCCCGTTAAATCCTCGTTGGCATACACAAGTGGGTACACAGTACCCTCCGGGTCACGTATAACCCCATAGCCGGAGCTTGCCGGTATAGCAGATTTTACAACCTCTGTCCCGGGCCTAAGCGAGTACATTGTGTTTTGGTCTAACTGAGCAAAAAACGCCCGCTGGAAACCCCAGTAAGCATAGGCTCTAAAGCCTATTTCATAGTCTGCATCGCTAGGGTCTGAGATATACTCCACGTATACAGATGGGTCAAAGCCAATCATGCTTCCAGGCAACACCTGCGTGCCACATTCTGTTAAATTAATGGGGGTAAAAGGACCGTCTGGGCGCGAGCCTTTAGCGACCATAGGCTCCCTGCCTGGGCCGCGGCTATGAGGATATAAGTAATACTCCTTAGTGCCGTCTTTTTTTACAAGCTCAACTAGATCTGGGGCGTACATTACATCCCACAGCTTAGTCTTTGGGTCTTGATATGTGAAAACTGGCCCATGGTCACGCCAGTTGGCCAAATCATCTACAGGTGCGGACCATATCCGTATGTCTGCACCGCAGTAACTATTAGCTCTTACATCGTGAGAGCCTATTATGTATATCCGGTAATACCCCTTATTGTCTGGGTCTTCAAAAATGCGAGGCTCGCCATCGGGCAAATGCTCCCACAGGGGCAAATACGGGTTGTGTGCCATGGTCAAACAAACACATCCTTATATGATAAAGTTCCTTCTAAACTTCCAATAACACATATGTGCTTTTGGCAAAATGACAATCCGGCAACGCATAATAGCGATGCGCTTTGGAGTATTCACCAAATTTTTTTCATTGTAGTTATTTATGCGCGTCTTAGCAATTCAAATCTTGTTGCGCATGATTCAAATATTGCTTTATTCTAATAGGATGCCAATAACACAGTTGCTAGAATACTCCTATCCGCTCATGGCAAAGCTATTCTATAGCAGGATATTTCGCTATATATGAGGAGTGGCAACTGTGAAAGACACGACGAGCTCGGTCTGGGGTAAAACCGCCAATAAAAAAAACTATCCAACACTAATGGGTGATATAACAACAGATGTGCTTATAATTGGCGGAGGTATACAACCCCCAAAAAAGGGGATGCACTTATGAGAGGGCGGTTTGAAGGGTGGTACTATAAGCATCAGACAAATATCGGCGTTAACGGGGCAAGCAAATCACTTGCGGTTATCCCTGGCAGGGCCGTAGACAGAGCCTTTGTACTGGTTATTACAGATAATAAATCCTATCATATTTCATATCCTTTATATGAGTATCATAATGACGGCAATCGGCTTCGCGTTGGCAGAAATACCTTTACTTCTTCGGGCGTGTCCCTTGACATTGCAAGGCCGGAGTTGAGCCTCTACGGTTATATTGCGTACACCGGCCTTACCCCCATTGGTGGTGACATCATGGGGCCGTTTAAGTACTTCCCAATGGAATGCCGCCACGGGGTTATAAGCATGAATCATACGTTACGGGGCTTGGTTATCCTAGATGGCGAGACTCATGATTTTACCGGCGGCAGGGGGTATATAGAGTCCGACAGTGGCCGGTCTTTTCCAAAATGGTATACATGGGTCCAATGCAATGCTTTTGATGAGGATTGCTCTATCATGGCCTCGGTCGCGCGGATACCTTTTTACGGGTTGCGTTTTTGGGGCTGTATTTGCGTTGTGTGGTTGAACGGGCGCGAATATCGCCTCGCGACATATAATGGTGCAAAAATCTTGCGCCGCCAAAGGGGTGAAATAGAGTTAAGGCAGGGGAAATATAGTCTTGTTGTTTCTGTTGATGACATTGCCGGGCATAAGCTTCCAGCGCCGCAATCCGGCAAAATGGACCGTCATATACGGGAAACCCTGTCTTGCCCGGCATGGTTTAGGTTTATGGAAGGGAATTGTTGTTTATTTGAAGGGGGGAGTGATTATGCTAGTTATGAGTGTATGTTGGATGGGTAACTGGGCTTCGGCGGGTTTTTTTAGTTCATGTCTATTATGGTACCATGTGTAGATAAACACTATAAAAATGAAACAGTGGGAACGAAGATGCTGACTTTATATTTGTCTGGCACTGGCAGCACGAAATACCTCGCCGAATTGTTCAGCAGTAAGATGGGCGCATATACAATTCAAGAGTACCCCGGATTATGAGGTCATTTGCACATTATCACATGGCTGATTTGATTGGAAGAAAGATCATTATTCTCGCCACACAACAAAAATTTTCAGGTGATGGAGCAAGGACATTTGCTGACTTGTTTGATGCTGGGGCAATCGAAGTGATACAAAACAAATGCAAAAATGAACGCAGTCTGTAACAATATAAATAGTGGCATAGTAAAGAAACGTGGCTTTTCAAGGATATCTGTATTATTGGGATTCATCCAAGGAAAGCCGTGGCAAAAAACACAAAGGATATCGCCCCTGTGAGGCTTGAAAAAAAAGTTGATGGAAGGTCTGCGTGTCCATAACGATTGTACATCATGCAACTTATGTATAAAGATTTGCCTGTTTTTGTCAATAAAAAAGTGTAGCGAATATTAACGAAAAAGTGTAGCGGGAACCTACATGCTACAGGGTTGTCAAGGGATGCTTTTCCCCTTGACAACCGTCGTTACCTCAAACCCTATT
>WQVF01000106.1 GCA_009781725.1 Defluviitaleaceae bacterium | reverse complement strand
TGTAGGCTGGTTGCGCTCGCAATCACTCACTGACCCCGAAAGCATAGGCCAAATGATAGTCGCACTTACTGCTTTGGGCCCCGGTTATGCGACTGAAGCTGAATAATATGTAAACCATCTGCTTAGATGGTTTGATCCGGCATCAGGCGGTTTTAGAAGACCAACGCCAAACGATCCGGTGAACCATATGGCAACAGAACAGGCTGCATACGCCCTTGTTGCATATTGGAGATTCGTAAACAATATGAGCTCACTTTATGACATGGGTAATGCAGGGGGGACTGCGACGCAAGAACCCGCAGCAACGCCTGTGGTAACACCAGCGGTAACTCCCATAGTTACCCCAGTAGTAGAACCGGATGTAGAACCTGAACCCTTTGGGCTCCCAGGCAGACATGATGATATACGAAGAATTGGAATCGCTTCCCAAAATAGAACCTTTGGCGATATACAAAACTACGCTAATCGTAGTGCGATAGAGGCTCTCGCGGCAAGGGATATTATAGCTGGTAGAAGCGAAAATGCCTTTGCACCAACAGATACAATGACAAGAGCAGAATTTGCCACAATTATTACGCGAGGGCTTGGGTTGCCTGATAGGCCAAATAATGCTCAGTTTACAGATGTTCCAGCAGACGCTTGGTTTGCAGGGCCTGTTGGAATAGCTTTCTATTATGAGATTATAAGCGGAACTTCCCCTTCCACATTTAACCCAAATGGCACCATAACACGCCAGGAGGCTGCTGCTATGGTAGCCCGAGCGGCTCGACTTTCAGGAATGGACATTAATCTTGGGGAGACAGAAACTTTGAATATATTGGCGACATTCGGTGATTACCGTTTAGCAGGGGATTGGGCATGGCCTGCACTTGCTTTTTGCTACCGTGAAGGGATTTTGGACGATTCCGGATTCTATATAGAGCCAATGTCTGCAATTACACGGGGCCAAATAGCCGATATGCTGTATAGGTTGATGGGGCGAGCAGACCTCTTATAGGAGCTATCATGAGAAAGAATAAATCCATACTAATACTGGCAGCCGTTGCGGCGATAGTACTTTTAGGGGCTTGGTTCTCGGGCGGAACTCCGGAAATAAACACTCCGGATTCTTCCACCCTGCCAGTAGAAGCAACTGGGCTATCAGCTGAAGACCCTTCTGATGCTAACGAAGCAGAATCAACACAGCAAGATTCCGCTACAGCTGGGCGTAACACGTTGCCTCAGGAATCAAACGCTACTAGCGAACTATTGGATTCCATAGAAAACACACCCGAAAGCACGCGAGATAATCTGCGAGAGCTTCCAGAAGACTTGTCTGAAACCGATGAAGAATCGGACGATTTGCAGCTTGAGGATGAATCTGAGTTGGTATCGCAGGGTGCTTCTGAGTCAAGGCCGACTCAAGGTGCTAGTGCGCCTTCAATCCATGAGCCTACTCCAAGGCCAACTCAAGGGGCTGCAGCTGCAACGCCCACACCAAGGCCAACGCAAGTCGTCGCAACTGCGACGCCTACACCAAGGATTACGGAGGAACCTGAAGCTATAGCTCCGCATGTAGCTGAGCAGGAGTCCCAAATATTCGGGGAGGATCATCCGAATATGCGTGATCCTGTAGAGCCAGAGGATTTGGTGGTTGGAGATGAATCTTTTATCGTCACCCTAGAAGTTAGGGTAGACATGATCTTACATAATATGCACTTGCTTCATAGGGATAAGCATGAACTGATACCGCCAGATGGCGTGATTTTCCCAAGAACAAAAGTATCTGCATATGAGGGCGAGAGTGTGTTTAACGTACTGCAACGAGAAATGCGGCGAAATAATATTCATATGGCCTCGCGTTTTACACCTATCTTCAACTCCGCATATGTTGAAGCGATCAACAACCTTTACGAGTTCGATGTGGGAGGACTGTCCGGATGGATGTACAAAGTCAATGGATGGTTCCCGAATTTTGGAGCATCAAGATACACTCTTAGCCCCGGTGACGAGATAGTGTGGCAGTATACAGTAGATCTGGGGCGAGATTTGGGCGTGGATTGGCTCGATGGCGGGCAATTAGATGAATAAATGCACTTTTGCAGGTTTTCACCCAGTTGTAAACCTGCTTTTTTTTACAGCTGTAATAGGCTTTTCTATGTTTTTAATGCATCCCGTCGCTTTGTTTATTTCACTGATTTGTGCATCTTCTTATGCGATTTATCTTAATGGAAAAAAGGCGTTGCGGATGGGTTTGATCATCATGTTGCCTATGTTGATATTCACTGCAGTTTTAAATCCCTTATTTAATCACCAAGGGGGCACGATTCTAGCTTATCTGCCAAACGGTAACCCTGTTACGCTGGAATCTATCGTATATGGCATTGCTGCGGCAACAATGCTCATTACCGTTATTACCTGGTTTTCCTGTTTCAACAAAGTGATAGAGAGTGATAAAATTGTATATTTGTTCGGCAGAATAATTCCTGCATTGTCGTTAATACTTGCCATGTCCTTAAGATTTGTCCCACGTTTTCGGGATCAAATAAAGGTGGTATCCAACGCTCAAAGGTGTATAGGGCGTGATGTATCAAGTGGTAATGTTTTCAAGAAGGCACGGCACGGTTTAAAGATTTTATCTATAATGGTGACTTGGGCTTTGGAAAACGCCATTGATACAGCCGACAGTATGAAAGCACGGGGTTACGGACTTCAGGGACGTTCTGCATTCTCTATATACAGTTTCGATACCAGGGACAGAAAAGCAACTGTTTAC
>WQVF01000105.1 GCA_009781725.1 Defluviitaleaceae bacterium | reverse complement strand
TAAAGTTGCCTGCAACCGCTCCGCACAATCTTTTAACTCTAAAAATGCATCTTTTACCGGCTCGGTTTCATTTTTGCCGTGGTGGTTGACTCGCTCGGTGATGAACTCAGTCGTGGCCTTTCTCATGTACATATCCATGGTATCCCGCCTTCCTGTTATTTTACGCAAGGGGTGGCTGCGTAGTTTCGGGACACCATTAATCACTCAACTCGGCTGGTATTGCAACACACTCTGGATTATATAAAGTCACGGAAAAAGAGCCCCTCGCGGAACCCTTATCCATTGTTGCAAACGTAGCAATTACATATATCTACGACTATCATCCCGGTTGAGCGATTACATCATTTAAGCATTGGTGTTAGTTTTTAGGCCAGTTTTAATATGACCACATTGTCGGTTAGGTACAAGGCAATCTGGTCTTTAACATTCCAGCCCAGCTTCTGCCTAACTTCACGGGGTAACTCTATCATTCCCAGGTCGCTAACTTGGCAGGTAGCGCACTCCGGTGTTGACGCATCTGAACCCTGGTGCAAAATAATTATGGTTTCTACAATGGTTATGGAAAGTTTATCGCCAGACTCCAACTCTAACTTCTTTCTTGTATCGCTGGGCAAAACAATCCTTCCCAAATCATCAATGGTGCGTGTACTGTATCGTTCCATTTTCAGCCTCCGTTTTATTTTTATTACCTGATGATAGTCGGAGTTTTATTTTTCGGAGGGTAGCGGCAGTAAAATAACCTTGGAAAGAACATTATATTTTTTGCAATTATCAATGACGTGTTTGGTGCCGCGGCTTTTACCGTCCCAAATAATCAGCATAAAATCACTGTGCAGGATTATTTCTATGTTGCGTTTGAGTGGAGCGGCTTTGCCGTATTTTTTATACCCCGGCAAAAACTCTGTGATGGGAATGTTGTTGGCCAACGCATATTCCTTTGCGCAGGAGTCAATACCTTTTGCACCGCCGGAAACCAGCATTGTTGTTTCCGGCGGCAGATAGTCGACCAGATTATCCACCACCAGCCCTCTTGAACCGATAACGCCAACCCGCATAGAATCCCTCCTCAAATTTTGCAGATATACGGTATATCTATTTCAAACATTATGCCATGTAATAGATATATTGTAAACACACAATATATCTATGATGGAGGATTTGCTATGGCAGTAAAAAGTGTGTCCATACGGATTGAAGAAGAAATGCTGGATAAAATCGGCTTTGTTGCCGATTATCAAGGGCGTTCATTCAACAGTCATGTGTTGGTGCTACTTCGTGACGATATTGAGCGGCATGAAGAAAAGCACGGTAAAATCGAAGGTGCTGTAAGGCCGGATGTTAATGTAAAGCCTGCGAGGAAATCATAAGGGTTTCGCTACCCATGCAATCCCGCCCAAAACAAAAGCACCGCATGGGATTGCGATGCCGTTTCCGTATAATTTATATGCTGCAGAATCCGAATACGGATTTTTGAGCCATTTGATTATTTGATTGCGGGTTTTGGGCTTTTTTGCTTTGCCCATAATTTTTCGATGGGTTTCCCATACCTCCGACCAGAAAATAATATCCTCATCGGTCGGCTCTAGGGTTTCCAGTCCATTACACCAGTCATATGGCAGACCTTGGAGCATGGCGCATTCCTGTGGAGTGAGCCTGCGCACCACATATTCCGGTTTAGCCACCACAGGAGCATCTTTATAATCGCGGGCTTGGAGTGTGGGTGACTGTTCTTTGCAAACTTGGGCGTAACTGCCTGTGGTCATGGCATAGGCCGCATCATCGTAGCAAACAGCGTGGCGCTCGACAGTGTTTAACGTAAAAGATACATCGACACCAAAGCCGCTACCTTTATGGGATGGGCGAGTACCATTGCCTTCCAAGCAAACCACCATCATGCCACCGGCGTTTTTGTTTGGGTCTGGCGAAGAAGTGTCCAAAGTCCTGCTGGTTTCAGCTTCGTATATCCCGCTATGAGGATTGGATGATTTCATTGCATTACTATTGTAGGAAGATATCCCAAATGGCATGACTGCCAGCTTTGTATAATCCGTCACCCGGTTTTCATGGTCGCCGGTTATGGTGTTTGCGATGAGGCCGTCACCGTTGCCACGGGCATCGTATACCACGGATAGCTGGTTATCACCCATATCTGCGCGCAGTGTGCAGGCAATTTCCTCCCATGCATGACCACCAAGCCTAGCTGCGGCGCCGGGTTCAAAAGCTAACGCCCTGTTACCGCTTGGGATTCCAATGCAATCCGCAGAATCTCCGGTAGTTCCTTCCCCCGGCTGGTTGCACGGCGTAGAATCCCCGTGCAGGCGCGACTCGTCAAATAAAATTTGTCCGGCACATTCACCTGCAAGATCGATGACAAGGTAACAACGCCGCCGTCTTTGCGCCGTTCCCCAACCACTTGCACATAGGGTACGCCAAGCGAGGGAAAAACCTCTTCCCACGATTTCTCCTGCACCGAGCCATTTGCCGTTTTTAGGCATAGGTATAGATATGGTTTCGTCTTTGATTTGGACGAGTTCATTAAGCACCTCCCGGAAATCCTGTCCTTTGTTGCTGGAATACATCCCCGGTACGTTTTCTACCACTATAAAACGAGGGGACATATTATTTGTAGCTTTGCGCATTTCACGGATAATACGTGACATTTGGAAAAATAAGCTGGAGCGGTCACCATGCAGCCCAGCCCGCAACCCAGCGTGAGATAGGTTTTGGCAAGGAAATCCCCCGGTGATTATGTCCACCGGGGGATTGTCCGCGCCGTTTATTTGATTGATATCC
>WQVF01000104.1 GCA_009781725.1 Defluviitaleaceae bacterium | reverse complement strand
AGAGCCGTTTTTATTGCCTAAAACCCAGGTTATATCTCGGTTTGTTACCCCGCAATTGGCTGTTTCTAGCCCCCTTTCGGCGATTAGAGATATTACCTTTACTGGTTCCAGCCTAGCACAGCCCATTACCATACAGGCTAATGAGGCGGGCAATACGAAAGTTGCATTGGCGGCTTTGTCATTCGGTGCACCCACCCATATTGTTAAAGGCGGTGGCGTTTATCAGTTGGATCAGACCTATGGAATCGAAATACTGGGGTCGCTGTTTGGTGTTGAGGCATTTGACATTGCTGGATATGGTTTAAGTGACGAGGAAGTAGCTGCTTTTGGTTTCGATCAGCCATATATGGCAGTGGATTATTTTATGGTAAATGGTGTGGACGCGGATGTCCGAGAGATGCGGTTAAGATTAACAGAAGCTGCAAATAACCGCTTTTACGCAACATTGGAAGGTAGCGGAGTAGTATATATAATAAATAGAAAACCTTTTATGGATATCCAATACGACAGGCTGTTGCAGCGTTGGTTTTTAACACCGCTGATTATGGATTTGTCCGCCGTATCGATAGAATCACCTGAAGGTTACAATCGTTTTTATATAGATAATTCAGACCCACGCAACCCTATAATAACTCATAATGGGCGGGTTTTAGATGTAGAGCTTTTTCGATCATTTTATCGGCTAATCACCAGTGCTGCTCACGATGGAGCTTATCTTGGAATTCTAGAACAACCACAAGAACCTGCCTTGCTCACCATAACCTACACATATAGCTCCCTAGAAAAGGAGCCGGATTCTTTGTCTCTGTATCCCGGGGCTGTGCGGCGTGTTAATGCCTTTGTAAATGGTGTTGGCGAGTTTGCTATGCGTGATCTATTTGTACAGCAGGTGATTGATGGGGCAGAAAACTTGATTGAGGGCATGCCCATTGAGGAAAATTGGTAGTTTTAGAGAGGCAAGCGAACGGGCGGTTGTCTTCGGCAATTTCATTTGATTAACTGCGAAACACAGCAAATTGGCAACCAGGGGCGGCAGAATGCCGCTCCTACAAATGCCAATATTCCCGTTGGGGCGGCATTTTGTCGCAATGTCAATTAGTTAAGCAATCTGGGGACGGTCAGGGATGGAACACTGACCCTACAAATCCACGTTTTGCGTAGGGTCGGGGTTCCATTCCCGACCGCATTTCTGGAGCCAAATTCCTTATCTTAATGACATTGCATTTTGCCGCCCGCAGGGGTAGGGGGGATTACTATGCTTGAAATGCGAGGAATAGATAAACGCTTTGATGCGGTAATCGCCCTAAACGGTGCCTCTTTAAAAGCGGATCGCGGGGAGATACGTGCTCTACTTGGCTCTAATGGATCGGGTAAATCCACATTGATTAAAATACTGGCAGGAGTTTACGGACCTAACGGTGGTGAAATTTTAGTCGACGGGAAACCTATCCGAATACTTTCAGGAATGGATTCCAAGAAACATGGCATAGCCACTGCCTTTCAAGAGCTAAGTTTAATCCCGCAGATGAGTGTAGTTGACAACATAATGTTGGGCAATGAAGTCCCAAAAGCGTTCGGCGTTGTAGACCGCAAGCAGGCTCGGCAACAGGTACAAGCACTTCTTGATCGTTTTGAAATAGACTGCGATCTTGACGCCTATGTGCAAACCCTTATGATTTCTACAAAGACCATGCTTGAAGTTGCCAAGGCTGTTGCTCAAAAGCCCCGGATACTATTACTGGACGAAGTGACTGCTGCACTGCATTATGATGAAATTCAGATACTGTTCAAAATAATACAGGAACTTAGGGATGAAGGCGTTACCATCATTTACGTTACCCATCGCATGAATGAAATCTTTGAAATATGCGACCAAGTTACCATTATGCGCGGTGGCAAAAACGTTAAAGAAGGCTCCGTCAACGAACTCACCTTGGACGACATTGTGTTCCATATGACTGGTCAGCGCCCTGATCTTCAAAGCAGCGGAGGCCAAGGCATGTCTGAAGCCAGAGACGGTGGAGAAATCCTATTGGATGTTCAGGGACATGCCGTATACCCCACAGTCTGGGATATCTCCATGAAAGTTTATAGAGGCGAAATCATTGGTATCGCGGGGCTCCAAGGGCAGGGGCAGCCGGAGTTTATTCGTTCCTTGCTGGGTGCGGAAGAGATAAGCGGTGGCACAGTAACATTTTGCAGAAAAGAAATGAAGTTCAAATCGCCTACTGAGGCCATCCGCAATGGAATCGGATTTGTCTCGGGCGACCGCAGCCGGGAAGCAATTTTCCCTGTCCGAACCATCTGTGAGAATATTTCAGCAGGTCAAATCGCTCGAGGCAATATAGCTACATATTTAACGAGCAAGTCATTGAAAGACTTTTCTAAAGAGGCTGTAAAAACATACAACATAAAGATTGGATCATTGAACAACCCTGCCAGTTCGCTTTCCGGCGGCAACCAGCAAAAGTTGGTAATTGCGCGATGGATCGCATTGAATCCGAAACTGCTCTTGCTCGACGATCCTACAAAGGGCGTAGATATCCATTCGCGACATGAAATACACAAGATTTTGCATGAGTGTGTTGCTAAAGGCATGACAGTTATTATCTCTTCCAGCGAGTATGAGGAACTATTCGACGTGGCCGACAGGATATACGTTTTTTATGAGGGCAGGGTAAGCGATATGCTGGATGGGGAGCGTATGACAGAAGAATTTCTTGTTGCAGCAATGATGGGCATGACATCGCGCCAGCCTAATGAAGCAGAAGGGGAAAAGCAGCATGGGACAGTTTAAGGTTGCCTTTGCACAGTTCCGAAAAAAACAGGCTT
>WQVF01000103.1 GCA_009781725.1 Defluviitaleaceae bacterium | reverse complement strand
CTGGTATGCCGTTACCCAAGTTATACAAAGTAAAATTACAAAAGTTATACCCAAACAGGAAGTCTTTTACTGCATTGCGTCCAATCTCGCTGATATAAGGCTCCTTGGTACAAATTATGGCTATACCTCCTGCGTCCCAATCAACATCAAAACCCAAGAGCCAAGAAAAATCAGAAAGCACGACATAGTGCCGGTCCACAATATAGTACATAGGGAATCTTAATAGTTCCGTAATGACTTCATTACTTGCTTCACCCATCCAAACATGCGCTTCTGACTGGGTTGGAATATGGGGCATCTTATCCCATATCGGAGACCATATACGCACAATGGGTCTCACCCATGGCCTAGTACGCTGAATATGTGTTGTTATGCTGATTCTGCTCTCAGATTCCGAAGCGCTAAACTGTGCTTGTGTGCCAAGAAGTGCGTGGGATAAATCCTCAAGGGCGAAGTATAGTACGTTATCAAACTCATAGGCATACAATGCTGTCTCTTCGCCGTTTATCATAAATTTTACAGATGTACGGGGTAAAAAGATGTCCATATCAGCAAAGTGCTGGTTTATTGCCTCAAATACCGCAAAGGTACTTTCGCAGACTGGTAGCAATGGATAAGAAAAAAACAACGCATATAGCCGGTATATATCATAACCAGCGTCTCGCATGTTTAAAATACGCCTTGCAAGCACATCTGCAATGCGTTCGTGGGCATTATCACCCAAGGATTGTGCGGCGGCGGCGATATATACAATTGTTGTTTGGGCACTGCCCCAATAGGTAAATCGCAGCAGCGTTGAAACTGCCATAGACTGCATATATTCATTATCCGAAGCAAAGGTAAGCTCTAGTTTTTTAACCACCCCTGTACTGTGAATACGGAATATTCGTTCATCGTGATAATCTTCTACAATCCAGTTATAGTTCCATGTGCCTCCCCGGTCAAGCTGCGGGTCAGCAATACGGGTAATACGGCTAGGGTTAACAATATATGGGTTTGTGGTTTCGTGCCGTACCATTTCACCGGCAGGGGGATTGGTTTCGTTTAATCCTTTAATTGAGTTGTTTATGCCAACTAATATATCCGCTGGGCTGATATTATTCCGATTATCAGAAAAATCAAGGGTTGCGGAATAGGAAAGCATATCATTGTAATACCTGTACAGTGCGGGGTCTTCATGCCTTATGCTGACGATTTCCCGGCCTATAATGAATGCTGCATACTCCCAATAAGCCGTCATGCTTGCCCCTTCAAGAAATAACTGTATATCTTCCCTAAAAGTACTATAGATATATAAATCGTACTCCGGGTCTAGTCTATCGTTCCGAAGATTACCCCATGCCTCCTGTTGAGCAGCTTCAACCATTAGTGATATCTCTCCACGGCGTATATCCCTTGCTGTTGGCAAGGGGGGTTCGGTTATTTCTGGTGTGCTATCTTCCATTGTTTCTGCGCACCCATTTGGATAGTTTCCTTCTGTGGCAGAATTTGACGGATTACCGCTACATGCCGAAAATAACATTACACAGCACAGAAGGAATAAACAGCATCCCATTTTTTTCATTGATAACCACCTTTTTAATCAGCAAACCATCCCGATATTGGTTTACCTATTTCCCCACCATAAGTATTCGTCACAATGGCTGTATACATCATATACGCCATCAACCTTATCTAATAAAACCCAGTGATACCTACGGAAGCCGTCTGTACAAGTTACAGCTACAGAAACTAAATCATCCTGGATTAGACTAGCTTTTATTACATCAATAGTTTGCACATGCTGTAACCCCATCACGAAATTTTTAACAATATCTACAAGCGCATCAGACAAGTTGCCATCAACAATAAGGCCATCAGCACGTAGGGTGAGCATAGGCCATAACCTTTGATTGACAGCCTCTGTTATTTGTTCATGGAAGCCATCACCTAACGGACGGGTTGGTATAAGTCGTGATAAGTCGGGCGGTAAGTCCCTAACCCTTCGATACTTACCGTCTACAAAGAAATAGTACGCCGGACCTGTCCAACTGCCTGCATCGTGAAATGTCACTGCTATTACAGGCCTATCTCGGTAAAAATCTAACATGTGCCACGAGCCGTGACGAAAGCCCGCCCTGCCGCCATCCGTATCTTCCGAAACAAGAGTACGCATAAAAATCTGCGGATAATTTACAACAAGAAAATCTACTATGGCCTCAATGTAATATTCATTTATATATTGTTCGTCTGTGCAATAGTATGCACTTTCGGGATAGTGGTCAGGTACACTCACTCGTGGTTGTGGTGTGAAGGCAGGAATAGGAGTTTGAGTTGGGGCTAGTGATTGTATATATGATATCCGCTCCAGTTCCGTTTCAATGACTACAAAACGGTTTGTCATACCACAGGCTGCCAAAAACAGAACAAACATCATAACCGCACTAAGAACTGTTATTTTTTTCATAAAGGCTACCCCCATATTATTTGCATGTATCAAAATGCCCATGTATGCCTAATTGTCGTCAACCAATACTCGCTTTAATGTCATGCAATAAGGGGGCAACCCCCTTTCGTATTCCTCCGCTATTCATATGCTTAATACACTGACTGGATTATCGATTGTTGAGCCCCACTAAGTCCTATGGTTTTATTATGATTGCGTTTGCTGCGGATTGCCCGCGGCCCATTGCAGTAAGATCATCCGCTGAAATGTCGAGGAAAAAACCTAAGTTGTGAAACTGCGGAAGCATACACGGCCTGTAGTGCAAAACCCTTGCATAAATTTCGGGGAATGTGTAATTTTCTACAAGCGCAGTGATTTGTTTGTTGCGTCCTGGTTGGGTGAGTTCTCTTACACCTTGCCGCCAGTAATCATACATACCTGATGTGTCAAGCGCGTAAGTTACGCAATT
>WQVF01000102.1 GCA_009781725.1 Defluviitaleaceae bacterium | reverse complement strand
TTGCTTGAAACATATTACAAAAAGAGACGGTCCAAGACAAAAGCATTGGCTATTGCGGCTATTGCACGAGATATTTATGAAGGGTTGTTTTTGGAGGATGTGGGATAATTCTGTTTTTTGTATAGTATGTGTTACAAAAAGCCCATGGGCTTTTTGTGGGACTGACTATAGTGAAATCAATGAGAATTAGTGCTTTGGACAACAAACATTAACCAGCCATTATCACTGGCTTCCCTGGGTAACATATGTAGAAATTGACCCAACATCAAGGTTTTATGATACGTTTATGCCTATGTAGTTAGGGGCGAGTAATCGCCCCTTTTCCTTATAAACAATCTTTCCAACGTGGATTGAGAAGTTTGTTCACTTCTTTGTATCTGTAAATTCATCTCAAGGTGAATACCCCTTTATCGCCGTGATCCGCCACCCAATAACCTCAGCACAAACATAAATATATTCAAGAATGCAAGATAAAGCATAAGTGCGCCTACAATCGCAAGATTGCTGGCAATGGCACTTTGCCTTACATATCCATTTTCATCTTCATATTCCGTAGCCAGTGCAACTGACGCAAAATGATGTTTTATCATATGAGTACGATGGGCAGTAATCCCAAGGAACAGAACTAGCCCTACAACACATATAAGGAAATCCATCATCGGGTTTCGCATGAAAATATTTACTACAGAAATTATGATAATCCCTATAAGGCCCATCCACAGCAGATTGCCAAACCGGGTCAGGTCAGCCTTGGTAATCAAACCATAAACAGCCATTATCCCAAAGCATACCGCCGTTATCATAAATGCCATGCCAAGGGTCTGGATTCCCCCGCCGGTATGATAGGAATATAAGACGGCAAACAGACCAAAGGTAAAGCCGTTTAAGATGGCATATACCATATATAGAAACTTGGCTGTGGTAGGATTCATCCGTTCAACCCGCCTTGAGATAGCAATAACCAATGCAAACTCCGCGATAAATACCACAAACACAACTGACTGCATTTGAATAATAAAATCGGCAAAGGCTTCATTTACATTGATTCCATAAATTATGCCAAATGTTGTAAGTGCCGTGACCAAGAGTCCAAAAAACATCCACCCAAAAACCTTGGCAACATAGGCATTTACTGCTTGTTGGTCGCATTGGTTTATGTCGTATACATGGGTTGGTCTTAGATTGTAGTCCTGTCTCATCATAAATATTACCTCCTTCAAGTATTATTAACATTACATACGCGATTGATTCCGCAAATTCTGCCAGAGTCTAGCATAGAAAAAACTATATTGCAAAAATACCACAGTCATTATATAGTGACAAAAAATAATTAAGCTCAAAGGAGAAGTTTTATGTCCTATAACATGGCAATTATCGGAATGGGCGGCATGGCCGACTGGCACTACAATAATATTAAAGAGTATATCCCGGAAATCAAAGTAACAGGGGGATACGATATCCGTGACGAAGCCAATGCCAAGGCAGCAAAAGACTGGGGTATAAAAGTGTATTCCAATCCGGAGGAAATATACACCGACAAAGATATCGACATAGTCCTCATTGCTACCCCCAATGATGTCCATAAAGATTATATTATCAAGTCATTAGAATCAGACAAGCATGTAATCTGCGAAAAACCCGTAACCATGGATGCAGCAGAGCTTAACCAAGTTATGGTAGTAGTTAAGAAAACTGGCAAGCTGTTTTCGGTACATCATAACCGCCGTTGGGATAAGGACTACTTGACTGTCCGTAAAATCCTGGCTGAAGGTTTGCTGACAAAACCACACAACATAGAAAGCCGAGTACAGGGCTCGCGCCCACTGTACGGCTGGCGTTGTCATAAAGTCAACGGCGGCGGGCTGTTGTTGGACTGGGGTATTCATCTTATAGACCAGATGATGGACCTTATACCGGAAAAAGTCGTGTCAGTGCAAGGCCATTTGCATTATGTAGGGGAATATGAAATTGATGATGCCTTTACAGTGCTTTTGCGTTTCGAAAACGGTGTAAGTGGCATGGTAAGCATATCGACGAAGTGCTACATCCCTCTGCCTAGATGGCATGTTTCCTGTGAAGACGGTACCGCTGTTATAGAGGATTGGGAGCTAAAAGGTAAAATAGTAAAGCAAGCCGACCCCAACGAAAAAGACTGGACAGAGACTTTGGCCTACACAGCTGCAGGCCCAACAAGGATAATGCTGCCCCGCCCCAAAGAAACCACAATAGAAACCCCGCTGCCTGAGATAACAGGCACCCACTGGACAGACTATTACAAAAACATAGTGGAGGTACTACAGGGTAAGGCTGAGCTAAGGGTAACAGGGGAACAATGCTTAAGGGTTATGAAGGTCATAGATGCAGTATTTGAGTCGGATAAAACTGGTGCGGCTATAACAACAGTGATATAAGCCTGATTAGGCGGCAATTTTGATGTAACTATATGAGGGGGCTGTCTCATTAAGGAGTAACATAAAGCCCGTCATCCCGGGCTTGACCCGGGATCCCCTTAGTCTTTCGACAATGATAATGGGATTCCGGATTAAATCCGGGATGACGAGCCTTAAAATTACGGCATTCTTAACGAGACAGCCCCGCATCAACGGTAACTTTGATGCAATTGCAGGAAGCCCCTGAACAGCCTGTCTTTGGGCTTTTGGGGTTGACGGTGCATGAATTTCGCATGAGTTTGTATATACACGTGCAATAACATGTCGCTATCGTTTGCACCCTTTGTACTGTACTTGAACACGAAACCAGAACTTAAACACGATTATGTGGGTATCGTGTTCAAGTTCTGGTTTTTGAAGAAAATGCTTATTGTCGAGGATTATAAATAATTGCAATGATATATATATTCTTGTGGCACTACATTCTTTCTGTATTCGATTAGCTTTTTGATATAACCGATTGTTTTTTCATCAGGATTGTCAAAGCCACAAGTATGCTGAAAGCACACGTT
>WQVF01000101.1 GCA_009781725.1 Defluviitaleaceae bacterium | reverse complement strand
TATTAAATTTATTTTAGGATTTTCAGCGTTGTCTATTATCTCCAAAACATCGAAGCGAAAATCCTGATTGATAAGATTCTTGATCATTATATAATACTGTGCAACGCGCCTTATATGGCGTTGCTTGTGGTAGCCAACTGCTTCGCGTGGATATCCGTGCACCAGGCTTCTTCGATACTTAACTTCAATAAACACAATATAATCGCCATCTCTGGCAACAATATCTATTTCACCGGATCTACAACGAAAATTACGTTCAATAATAAGGAACCCTTCATCAGAAATATATTTTTCAGCCAATTTCTGGCCATATGTCCCCACTTCGACGTTGTTATACACCCAAGCCCCCTATGAACTAAGCAATTGGCACAGTACAAGCGATCAAAACCACCCCGCCCTTACCGTTTTACCCACTTACGGTGGGATTGGGCTGGGCAATGTCATTAAAATAAGAACTATGCTCTAATAAATCGGCAGGGGGTAACCACCCCGTCGCTTCGCGCCACCCCTCCATAGGAGGGGAATTTCTCAGCAACTGAAGCTGAAAGGTATAAGGCTTAAAATTCCCCTCCATTGGAGGGGTGCCCGAAGGGCGGGGTGGTTACCCCTGCAGAGCTACAAAACCTTATCTTAATGACATTGTTGGGCTGGGAATTTCTAGCGCAACGCAAGCGACCAATTTTCAAAGGCGGCGGGCTGAGAATGCGATGGGGAGCCGGGTGTGTTTGAGCCCGAAGGGCGAGTTCGACCGGCTTCACAGCGCATTCTCAGCCTGTCGCCGATCCCCCGCTGGCACAAGCGAAAATCTTTCATTGCCGAACTGATTTTCTGCGGTTATACATAACAAGCAGAAGCACTAAAACCGCACCTAGCATGATATTCCTCACAGGCTGCGAAAGTTGCAATGCCGTTAGCATATTGTTAAGTACAACCATAAGCAAAGAACCCGCAATAGTTCCCGTGTAGTTACCAATACCCCCTGCAAAGGATGTACCGCCAACAATTACCGCTATAAGCGAATTGTAAGCATATTCATCAAACATCTGGTTTCTTGCGGTTTGCATGAGGCCTGCCCCAAGCATGCCCGTAAAACCTGAAAACATGCCCGAAATAACATAAGATAGAATCTTAACTCGGTTAACATTTATACCGGTTAGCCTTGCAGCTTCCGGATTATTGCCAACCAAATAAAGCTGCCTGCCAAAGCGGGATCGGTAGAGGATATAGAACACAAGAGGAAAAACGATCAAAGCATATAATGAAACGGCAGGGATAAAACCGAAGAACCTATGTACTATAGACTGAATGAAGGCTGGACCGGCAAATCTTCCTTGATTTCCACCCAAAAAGGCAAATGTAAGCTGGGTAAGCACGTTTCCAATCGCCATTGTAACAACCAAAGCCGGCAGGCCAATTTTTACAGTGCAAATGCCATTAACCAGACCAACCGCCGCACCCAATGCCAAAACAGAAATAAGGGCCGGAAGCACTCTTCCATCTTGGCTGTACATTATTGTGGTTGTGATAAGGGCTGCGCAAGACATAACCGCTCCCACAGTAAAATCCAGCCCACCGCCGATAAGAACCATTGTCTGACCTGCTGATGCAAAGCTCAAAAGCAAAGCTAGCATAAAAATAGTAGATATGGCGCCAATATTAAAAGCGGTAGGAACCATGAACACCGTAAACCCATATAACAGAAACGAAATTACAACCGCCATTATGGTAGGGCTTCTTTTGACAAAGGCCTTTGTTTTTTGGAAGAAAGTCAAATCAGCTTGCATTCGATTCCCTCCTCTTCAGCACGTACTTATTTCGTATGTTAATGCGGAGAGCTTCACGCTGCCCTTTGACGGTTAGAATTGTTGTAAGCAGGCCTAAGAAAATAATCGCGTCTGCTACAAAGTTATTCCAAAATGACGATATCGACAAACCGGGGATCAGCCTGTTAAGCATATTGAAGAAAAAGAAAACCGAGTTGTCGATTAAGACCAGAAAACCGCCGCCGAAGACAGCACAAGACATATTACCCCAGCCTCCAAAGGTTAGACCGCCAATAATTGCAGCCGCCAATGAGCGAAGACCCAGTGCCTCCGCTTGCAATGGATTTCCCGATGCAGTCATAAGGGTAAGACATACACCCGCCATACCAGTAAGCAGCCCCTTAAACATGAAGGCTTGAAACTGAACTTTTACGGGGCTTATTCCCGCAGCAAAGGCATTTTGCGGATTCGCCCCCACAGCGTATATGTTAGTACCGAAGGCGGTACGCTTTAAATATGCCCACATAAGCAGGGCTATAACAAGGGCTATGCTAGAAGCCGGTATGAACCCTAATATACGCGTATTGTATGCGTTGAAGAAAACCCTATCTACAGTGCCCTGAGGAACATTCATTATTAGTACGTTAACCCCTCTGATAGCAAAGGTAAGGGCAAAACTAGCTAGGAGATCGGGCAAGCGCAACACTGATACCAACACCCATAGTATCAATGAGGCAATCATAGCGGCGGCTATGCCTAATATACATCCCACTACAAACGGTATGCCCCATTCCTGTACAGACATTATGGCAACGACGTTAACCAGAGCCAGCTGAATACCTATAGATATATCCAGCGTGCCTGAAATCAGCAATACACCGTGAGCCATAACCACCAGTAGAAACGGTATAGAGGTGGAAAACAATGTGTTTAAACTTTGTGGGCTAAAAAAGCTGGCCGGGCCCTGAAGTGCAATATTAAGCAACAATGCCGTTGAAAACAGCACAAAACCCGTAAAAGCCTGTTTTTTTCGGAACTGTGCAAAGGCAATCTTAAACTGTCCCATGCTGCTTTTCCCCTTCTGCTTCATTAGGCTGGCGCGATGTCATGCCCATCATTGCTGCGACAAGAAATTCTTCTGTCATACGCTCCCCGTCCAGCATATCGCTTACCCTGCCCTCATAAAAAACGTATATCCTGTCGGCCACATCGAAAAGTTCCTCATACTCGCTGGAAGAGATAATAACTGTCATGCCTTTAGCAACACACTCATGCAAAATCTTGTGTATTTCATGTCGCGAATGGATATCTACGCCTTTTGTAGGATCGTCGAGCAAGAGCAGTTTCGGATTCAATGCAATCCATCGCGCAATTACCAACTTTTGCTGGTTGCCGCCGGAAAGCGAACTGGCAGGGTTGTTCAACGCTCCAATCTTAATATTGTATGTTTTAACAGCCTCTTTGGAAAAGTCTTTCAATGACTTGCTCGTTAAGTATGTAGCGATACTGCCTCGAGCGATTTGACCTGCTGAAATATTCTCGCAGATAGTTCGGACAGGGAAAATTGCTTCCCGGCTGCGGTCGCCCGAGACAAAGCCGATTCCATTGCGGATGGCCTCAGTAGGCGATTTGAACTTCATTTCTTTTCCGCAAAATGTTACTGTGCCACCGCTTATCTCTTCCGCACCCAGCAAGGAACGAATAAACTCCGGCTGCCCCTGTCCTTGGAGGCCTGCGATACCAATAATTTCGCCTCTATAAACTTTCATGGAAACATCCCAGACTGTGGGGTATACAGCATGTCCCTGAACATCTAATAGGATTTCTCCATCGTCTCTGGCTTCAGACATGCCTTGGCCTCCGTTGCTTTGAAGATCAGGGCGCTGACCAGTCATATGGAACACAATGTCGTCCAAGGTGAGTTCATTGACGGAGCCTTCTTTAACGTTTTTACCGCCGCGCATAATAGTAACTTGGTCGCATATTTCAAAGATTTCGTTCATGCGATGGGTAACGTAAATGATGGTAACGCCTTCATCCCTAAGTTCCTGTATTATTTTGAACAGTATCTGAATTTCATC
>WQVF01000100.1 GCA_009781725.1 Defluviitaleaceae bacterium | reverse complement strand
TAAGCATTTTTATGAATAATTATGCACGTGCCTCGTCAACATAAAAGCGTTGAGGAGCGAAGCGACGAAGCAATCCAGCAAATCAAACCTTTTGGATTGCTTCGCTTTGCTCGCAATGACAGATTTTGCATAGATATTCACGGTTTTTGCTTAGCAAGACAGATATCATAACGCCCGCGTCACCCAAAGAAATGTAATTCTTTGGTGCCGCGGGTTCATGATGTCTGTCCTTTACAGGACAGCCCCGGTTTTGCCGCGATAGGCAGATAGGATTTTAATTGGAGTCGGTATAAGAAAATATTGTAAAAATAAAGGCGTATGGCACCATACGGGTTTTTTAGCAGTTTGCACATGTATCAATTGACATGAATATAACAGTAAACTATAATTGCAATGTCACGTACCTTTCAATAACACATACCTTGCAATGTCGTGATGTTGCACATTCTTAAATGAAGGAGACTGATATGTCCCTATTGTTCACAACCTTAAACAAGCACCGCCAGCGTTATAAGGGGTTGCTTACGATTTATCTTGTGCTGGCCCTTATTACCGCTGTTGCAGGCGCATTTATGACCCGGTTTACAGGAGATTTGGGTCAAGCCGCATATTATGGCGAGGTAAGTACAATCCTACGCTTTCTTGGGATTGTTACCATTATAATGGTAATCCAGGCTGTTGCGGCAGCAGTTACGGCATTGATACTCGGGCGTTTTGCTGCAAGAGCCGGGTATCGCTTCAGGGATAATTTCGCCAGGTATTTTCTACAAAAGCCTTTTGCCGCATTCGAGACAACCACCAGTGGTGAATCCCTTTCCGCTTTCACCAATGACCTACCCGAAGCGGTACAACTGGTCTCAAACGGCGGTATCCGGATGCTGGGGGATATCCTTTCCCTGCTGGTTTCATTCGTGTTTTTGTTAACGATTAACTGGTGGCTCACTCTTGTTTTCTTTGCGTCGTTTCCTGTGCTTATTGTGCTGCAAGTGCTTGCCTCTGTTCCTATTCAGAAGCAATCTGCAAGACGTCTGGAAGCCCAAGGTAAGGTGAATTCCGTTATCAACGACTCCTTTCAAAATACATCAACGGTTGCAGCATATTCCCTGGAAAATGAAATGGAGCGGCGCATACAGGATACTTATGTCAGTTTTATTGATGCAACACGGGCACATGTCCGAGCATTTTTGGGTCTTGTGTTGATTGGGCAAATCGCTTCGTTTACTCCCCTTATAATTATCATTGCCATTTCCGCTTTCCGGGTTGTGGAGGGGAATATGAGTATTGCCGAGTTTATTGCATTTACGGGTCTTGCCGCTGAGTCAGGGAGTTGGCTAGCAATGCTTTCACAAAGGCAAAACGAGGTTCAAACTGCTGCAGGTGGTGCTAAGCGTCTTGGGGAATTGATGGTTGCCGAACCGGAAAATATCGAAATCGGTGCCATTTCAGAAAGCCTGACAGATGAAAGCGAAATCGCAGTTGCAATGGAAAATCTGACATTTTCATATGTAGAAGATGAAGAGGTCCCTCCAACTTTAAACGAAGTTTCCTTTGAAATAAAGAAGGGCTCCCGCGTAGCCTTTATAGGTGGCAGCGGCAGCGGCAAGAGCACTATTCTCAAGCTACTGATGGGACTGTATACACAAAGAAGCGGTAACATAAAACTACTGGGCCACAACGCAAGTGATATTTGCCTCAGAGCCTTGCGGGAATCTTTTGCGTATGTACCCCAGGACAGCTTCTTGTTCCCGGAAACTATCGCCCAAAATATCACAGGAGAAAAGGATATTACCGACGAAAAAAGGCTTACGACGGCCTGTCGTAATGCCGGCATAATGGATTTTATCGAGAGCCTGCCAAATGGCTTTGACTCGGAACTGGGAGAGTCGGCGGAAAATATCTCAGGGGGGCAAAAGCAGAGAATTGCACTAGCTCGCGCCTTTTATAAAGATGCACCTATTATCCTGTTTGACGAAGCTACATCGGCACTTGACCCTGCCACGGAGTCAGAAATCCTCACAACCTTCGATTCTCATACTCAGGATAAAACCGTGGTGATGGTAGCTCACCGTCTGCGCGCAATAGGCTTCTGCGATATTATCGCTGTACTTGACAAGGGCCGACTCGTGTCCAAGGGCACCCATACCGAGCTTTATAACTCCTGCCCTGTGTACACCAATCTCTACGATAGCCAGCAGAAGGAGGCTCAGTCATGACCAATCGCCAAAAATTTTCACGAATGTTTCAGTTTATGCGCCCATACATGGTTATGTATCTTATCGGATTAATATTATACAGCTCTCAGCAATTTTTCAGTCCTTTGCTCTTCGGTATTTTTTTTGGAAATATAACGGCAGGTATTGTCGCCGGGGAATTTGCTATGATTTTTGATGCAATCAGATTTCTAGTAATTATGATTGTTGCTTTTATGTCAGTAATGGCCTTTGGCATTTACCATTATGTAATGACTACGGCGTTTGCCCTTCGTGATTTACGGATAAAGGTCATCAAAGCGTTCCAGAAAACAAGCATTGAAAACCAAGCTCATTCTGGCGAGGGGATTGCGGCAATCAATACAGATGCCCGCACCGCGTCAGAAATTTATGATAACGCACTCTCGCCTTTCCTTATGAATGTAATCGCTGCGGTGTTTTCATCCATAACAATTTTTATTGTGGATTGGCGGATGGGTATCGGTGCTGTGCTGGTTGGGCTTATTGCTTTTCTTGCCCAGTCAAGATTCTCCAAGCCTCTGGCTCGGCTGGGCAAGGAGCGGCTTGAAGTCAACGCCGATTCTGTAAAGTCCATGTCAAATATCTTTGCTGGAGCCATGACAATCAGGGCCTTTAATCGGCAAAATCGGTCTCTTTTCCAGTTTGACCATGAAAATGGCCGCCTTAAGAAACTGGATTTCAAAGGGGCATTTATCAGTTCGTGGCAGAGCTTGTTTACTACTTTCCAAGGCTGGCTTAGTTTGATTTTGGTATTTGGATTTGGGGGCTGGCTGGTTGCTACCAATCGGATGGTCTTTGCGCAATTGATGATGATTCCTATGTTGGCGGACTCCGTTGGAAGCGCAATGTCCCAGGTAGGTGCCACATATGCGGGGCTGCAGCCGCCTCTTGTTGCGGCAGAGAGGGTACTAGCGATTATTGATGAAGCTGAAGGACTCCCACAAGCCTTTAATGATGGGGATAAAGCCCAATGGGATGGTCAGTATGAAATCAGCCTTGATAATCTTGCCTTCGCATACAAAGATGTAGAAGAAGACTTCCTTGAAGACATAACTCTCAGTATAGAAGAAAACACTATGGTAGCCTTTGTAGGCACATCAGGCGGTGGGAAATCAACTCTTCTGAGGGCGATAATCGGTATGTACGAGCGGGAAGATTTGTCTATGAAGATAGGGAATTTGCCCTTCTCCCCTAGTAATATAAAGGAATGGCGTAACCATATAGCTTATGTGGATCAAAGCTGCAAGCTCTTTGATATGACCATTGCAGAAAATATAGGAATGGGTTTGGTGGGAATGGAACGGACGCCTGACTTTGAAAAGGACATACAAGTTGCCGCAAAAGAGGCCCATGCCCACGAATTTATCACCGAGCTGCCCGAAGGCTACGATACAGAGGTGGGAGAGAAGGGATCCAGCCTATCAGGAGGCCAAAAACAACGCCTGGCAATTGCCAGAGCCCTATGCCGCAAAGCCCCGATTCTGGTCTTTGACGAGGCAACATCGGCTCTGGATGCCGAAACTGAAAACAATATAATGGAGACAATCCAGGAGCTTAGGCATAATCACACGATTTTGATAACTACCCACAACCTGCATAATATTGCAAATGCGGATTCTATTGTGGTTATGGATCAAGGCCGGATAGCTGAGATGGGTACACATGAGGAGCTGATGGCGGCAGGTGGATTGTATACTCGCCTGGTGTCAGAGGAGCAGCGTACGTTGTAAATCCCAGGAAATAAAAAGGAGGCTGTCTCATTAAGGAGTAATATAAAGCCCGTCATCCCGGGCTTGACCCGGGATCCCCTTAGTCTTTCGAGAATGATAATGGGATCCCGGATTAAATCCGGGATGACGAGCCTTGAAATTATGGCATTCTTAACGAGACAGCCCCGTATTGACGGCATCTTTGATACAATTTCAAGAGGTTCGGAAGCGCTGAATTTCCTGGCTTTTGCATTTCCATGATTGCTTTACACTCGAGTTTAGTGTCCTTACAAAATTATGATACAAGTATCCACTATTACGGCTTACTCGACACATTATACTCCAACGTTTACTGTCCAC
>WQVF01000099.1 GCA_009781725.1 Defluviitaleaceae bacterium | reverse complement strand
ATTATGCGCTTTTCCGTCAACATAAAAGCGTTGAGGAGCGAAGCGACGAAGCAATCCAGGAAACTTGCGGGTTTCGACATTCTTGGATTGCTTCGCTTTGCTCGCAATGACGGCGGTTTGCATCTTTATTCAGTGTCTTTGCTTAACGTGACAGCCTCACTCCTTTATTTTATATAGAAAATAGTTTTGCTGCATTACCATAAAGCATCCCGTCCAATTCTTCTTGAGTAAAGGTGGGCCAGCCGCTTTTTTCACACTGCTTATTTAGTTCTATTTGGATAAAATTAATGCAGTTTTTCAAATCTTGGGTTGGATTATCAGAAAATAAATCAAACCCGGCTGCAACATAATCCGATGCAAACATTACCCTATCAATTATGCCGTACTCCTTAGCCATTACCAATTGCCACGTCAACCATGTGGGCCGCGCAAAGGTCATGGCAAGATCAGTATACATGTTCTTGTGGGAGCCCATTAGCACAAAGAAATGCTCACACCAGGGATAGCCAAGATGCTCAACCACAATTTTCATATCGGGGAAATCTATTATTACATCGTTGAGATGGGTCATCATTGCGTACTTGGTAGGAGCCAGGATAGACGGGCCCATCTGACCAGAATGATGAAACTGCACAATGATATCCCGCTTTTGGGCAAAGGAGTAAAAGGGGTACATGCAGGGGTCATTGGATGCAAAATGACCGTATGGGGGTGTAAACAGCACACCTTTAAAGCCGTATTCATCCACGGCCCGCTCCAGGTACTCCAGCTTTTCCGAGTCAAAGCGGCCAAACTTGTCCTTGGCTTCGATACTGGCAAAGGGGATAAAGAAGTCTGGATATTCCCGATAGCAATCCAAGACATAATCCTCGCCAAAATTATTGTTCCAAATCCGGGACATATCCTGCCCCATGATAACGGCTTTGACAATGCCTGCATCCCGCCACCATTTTACCAATTGATGAATATCGGTGTCCTGAGGTACCTTTACACTAAATTTTGTGTTAATCCGGACATCAGTGTTTTTGCTGCGCATAAGATGCATATGGGAGTCGATTATCATATTTTCACCTCGTTCATAAACTTGCAATCTGTCATTGCGAGGAGCGCAGCGACGATGCAATCCAGGAAACCAGTCTCTGGATTGCTTCGCTGCGCTCGCAATGACGTGAGCTTCGCTTGCGTATCTTATACATACTTACATTACCACTACAGCCGAACGCGCCGGCACTTCGATATACTCGCCGACATTGTGCAAAACAGCATCATCAACTAAGGCATACTTGGTAAAGGCCTGCCCGTTATCCGCCTTCACCTTCACAGACACTTCCTCATCTTCGTAGTTGCAAACTACAACGCCCAAGGTGCCATCCTTGGCTTTAAACACAGAATATGTGGGATGGGCTTTGCCGTTTTTATGGGCGCATTCTGCATCAAGGGCGTGACGGAATTCCCCATCCCAAAACCACTTGCGATAGGTGGTACGCAGGTCGTCCATTTTCCTTGCATATGCAACAGTTTCGGGATAATCATTCAGGCTGCCCTTAAAATTATATGGCTCGTGACTGATGATATAGTTAAACATCAGGCACTGGTTGACCATATTCCGGTCATTAAAACCGATAATCGCGGTCATGTACTGCGCCTTAGGCTGCATGAAACGACCTATGGGGAAATGGGTCTTGCTTGAGGAACGCAAGTACGCCAACTGATATGTCTCAAACTGCCAGTCATAAGAAGCCTCCCCCGCAATAAAGAAATCATCGGTAACCCCAGGTAGCTTGCGGAATCGGCGGATAAGATCATTATCCTTTTCATACACATGCGCTCCGTAGCGATGCCCATGGTCAGGATGGAAGCATAGCCAAGAGGTGCCATGATGCTGGCTTTCATCATACAGCATACCGGCGGCACCTAAGTTAACGACCTTCATAAATTCCTCTTCACATATTTCCATAAATCTTTCGGAATGGAAGCACATAGGAATCAAGCGTTTTGTATTAATATCCAGCCATTGAGCCGGGGTAAAATATTGATAGCCCGGATATAGATAATAATCCCCATAAGGATCCGTTGCCGCCAGATTAACAAGCTCTTCACGGAACCGCGCCGTTGCCCTGTCTGCCCAGGTAAACTTGGTAAAGAGCATAATTTTTACGCCGATTTCATGGCATTTTGCTATTGCGGCCTTAAGCTCTTCAAAGGTACCCAGACGCGGGTCGGGGGCATGGGATGGGTTGCCTTGGTCTTGGCCGCCGTCATTCCATCCTACCAATTGAATGATTTTTACGCCGTGCTGTTTACATTCTTCCGCTACCTTAGGCAGCTCCGTAAAGCGCATTCTAAGCTCATCTTCCGGTGAATTGATGTGAAGCTGTAACCATGAATGGGGATCCCTGGCCCATGCAGGGGGAACCGCAGGCTCAAGGACAGTATCACGCCATTTCTTGTATATTTCCACACCATTTTGCCAGCTGCCTTGGAAGGCCTCCAAAGCTATAGGAGTCAAATCACGGCTCTCTCCTGGCATTACATAGGGCATGTGTACTGCCGCAAAGGGCATGTGTACAGGCTTCCCGGCTATCTCATCGGTTTTAGGTACTTCCCCGGTAATAGAAGAGCTATATCCCGGCTTAAGCTCCACAGCCCAGGCCACCATGTCGTAGCTGATTTTCTTTGCGCCAACATACAGGCCCTGATTTTGGCTGCGCATCAAGTAATATGGATTGACAGGGGTACGAGGACCGTACTGGGTGGGATTGTTAGTGCCAAAATAGCCTTGCCAAAAATCAAAAGTCGGCCAGAGATTGCCTTCGGCGGCATTGGCATATACAAGATGAAAGCTCTTGAGCCACTGTGCATCCGCCGGAGGACGCACATCCCCTAGGTATGGCACATGCACCGCTTCCACGGTATATTCCGACTTATTGTCGATACTGGGATAGTAGACGATTTGCTTCCCTTCTACCGCTACGCGAATGGTAACATTAATGGGATGTTTGCCACCTCGTTCGCTTTCAACACCCTTCCAATGAAAGGTCAGGCTGTCTTTAGATTCCACCACAGAATCCAGCTTTTGCTTTTCCCCCAAAACATTGTTATGGCGCAGTTCTTCGCTTAGGGGCACCATCAATTGGAAACTTAAGCCCAGATGGGGCCGGTCTAAAATTTTCCACCCTGTCTTTGCTGCGGTTACAGATACCAACGCGCCGGTTTCCCGGTTAAACTCACAATGAAGCGTCGGACTTTTGAGTGAATAACTCATCCTCTAATCTCCTCCTAATCCCTCATAATTAATTATCGAGTGGAGGCTGGCTACGCCGCCCCACGCACTCCTTCTCCAACTGTATTATCTTTTCAACGAATGTCAATGATTCCCGTTACCCAATGTAGAATCAGATAAAAACAGTTGAGATTTAGATAACATGCATCGTATTTAACTGTTGCGGGAGTCACAATGAATATGATATAAACGATCAAGGAAAGGGGTGAAAATTTATGCTGGAAGTCTTGGAAAAACACTCGTTCTATGATTATGGTGAAATATCTGATACACCAGGTATAGATACAACCTCTTGGTGGGTGGGAGAAGAGAAATATATTACCCATTCCGATGACAGCTTCTCCTGTTTTACAGACACGGCGGTCTATTTGGAGCGGATTAGCGGTATACCCGTATTGGCAGTATCCCTTGATGGCCTAAAGACTATACGCCGGTATTATTTAAGCACTCCTGTAAAGATATTCCCAGGCACCTGGTATCGGATTTTAACAACAAGCGAGGAGGATAAAGTACGCCATGTTGCCGATGGAACCGACTATGAACAGCTATCCCCTCCCCCCAACGAGCGTGATGTATTATTTTATCCCCGTATAAATATCCCCAACATATATACACTGTTTTATCAGGAGCAGGATAAGGATTATCTCTTTCCCGGCGAGGCCCATCATCCATATGAGATAATTTATGTAGACAGCGGACTTTTACACAGTGTTGCCAGTGGATATGATTTTCTACTCCATCAAGGGGATTTTATGATTTATGGGCCTAATCAGTGGCATATGCAGTACGCAGACGGGATTACTGATGTACGCTTTATTAATGTATCCTTCGAAATGGATTGTGACTTTGTTGATGAGCTATCCAACAGGGTGTTTACCGCCACCAAGGATATCAAGCGCATACTTATCCAGCTGATGCAGGAACGGGATTCTGATTTACCCTTAAACGATGACATGGTGCAGGCATTGGTAAAACAGCTGGTTGTAATAATTTACCGCCTCAAGGCTCAATCTGATGATGAGAATCCATCATCACATATAAGAGATTCAAGAGAAAACGCGTTAATCGATAAAGCACAGCGTTATATAAGCGAGAACTTGCATTGTCATCTGACTGTGGAAACCCTCTCAAAGGCTATCAATATCAGCAAATCATATTTGTGGACATTGTTTAAGAATAACCTAAATATAACACCCAGCAGATATATTAGCCGGGCAAAGCTTAACGAGGGGCGAAGGATGATTCGCCAAGAAAACTTGCCCATTAAATTTATAGCGGCACGGCTAAGTTATGCGACAGTGCAGCATTTTTCACGATGCTTTAAAGAAGAGTTTGGTATAACACCGTCGGCCTATGCCAATACGGTTAAGAATACTCATTGCTAAAAGCAAAATGAAGGAGTGAGGGGCTGGTTAAGCAAAGACACTGAATAAATATGCAAACCGCCGTCATTGCGAGCAAAGCGAAGCAATCCAAGAATGTCGAAACCCGCAAGTTTCCTGGATTGCTTCGTCGCTTCGCTCCTCAACGCTTT
>WQVF01000098.1 GCA_009781725.1 Defluviitaleaceae bacterium | reverse complement strand
GGCATATGGGGTGGGAATCTGATAATACTCAAGGGTTTCACCATTTTCCACATATTCATAACCAAAGCTAAGATATCCTCCCGCCTCTGCATGGAATGTCACCCTACGGTTATGGGTATAAATCGCTGTAAACACTTGCCCATCATAGACTGATAATACCATCATTCCCGATGGGTTCCATGGAGTCCAGCCACTTAACTGGAAATTTGGAAAAGTTTCTATTAGCGGGATATCGTTAGGCCCAATTATATGCCCTCTCCTGAAATCCCTCGAAATCATATTTGTGCCAGTATAGAAAATCCCACCTTCTCCTGAGCGGAAGTAAATTGTGTAATACACAGGCTCAAACAATGCGATAAAAATCATATCTCCTGTAACTATCCGGCCTTCAACTGGGTCAGACACTGGGTCACCGTTTGAGTAACCCCATCCTGTAAAGTCATGAACCCAATATGCGTACACTGATGGGATTAAATCCGCTGTTATCGGCTGACCGTGTCTAATGGAAAGAATCACGGGGTTATTGCCGCATCCAAACTCGCCATCCTGGGGATTAACAATATAAAACGCTACCCTATGATAAACCGGCGGTTCACCTGGAACATATGGGTCATAGGCTTCCCCGGTACGTGTTCTGATATCGTGATTATTGAAGAGATGGTTAAAGCTGCCGCCGTTTGGCGCAGGTACACTACGGGTTACTACATATCCACCCCAGTTTACAGTTGGGTCTTCCGCTCGGTGCCTACCCCAGAGGGCGTTGTCAACCAAAGTGCCGTGGAGGGCGATATTGTTTTGTACAACTGCATTCTCAGATATCATCACGCTAGAAAGTGGAAATTCCTGAATTCGGACACCACGGTCAAAATGACTATTGGGATCAAAGTCCAACGTATTCGAATGTGCAGAACACATCCAGAAGATACCGCCGCCATCTGGTGAGGTATTTTCTATAATGCTACCGCCATGCATGTCAAATGTTGGACTAAAATCTTGACTTAGTGTTGTCATAGAGTTGTGCAGGTATACGCCGCCGCCGCCGCGAATCTCATTTCCGCGGTTTACAATAATAATCGGCGTTAAATTCATACTTATCGAATACCCGCCAAATGCTTGATTGCCACGGATTATTCCGTCATACATATTAGCATGTGCACCATCACTTAAAGCTACGCCGCCACCGGCAATAGACGAATTACCTTCTATTGCTCCGTCGAACATATTAAAGGTAGTTCCAGGTCTAACCGCATGCACACCGCCGCCCATGACATTTCTGTTGTGGCCACTCCTATCGCAATATGCTAAATTGTTAGAAATGGTCCCACCATGCATATTAAACACAGAAGTAGCGTCCATACGTGCTGCACCTACTGTTACGGCACCTACAGTTAATGAAACACCGCCTCCACCTACACCTGAAACGTTTCCTCCGCCTCCGCGGCGTGATGATGCACGGTTTCCAGTAATATAGCCGCTATACATATCAAGTGTTGCCGTACTGCTAAGGGCAAATGCATGAACCTGAGTTGTAGCAAGTAAAGCAACTCCGCCACCACCATAGGAAACATAACCGTATGCAGCTTCGTTGTTTCTTATGACACCTCCATCAAGTTTCATATATGACTGGTGTCTGACTGCACTAAAACCACTGAATACACCTGTGTTAACTAATACACCTGTGCTACCAATACATACACCGCCACCTGCACCCGCTATGTTGTTTTCGATATAGCCACCATACATATAAAAATGGCCGCTCTGCCTTATTGCCACACCACCGCCACGGTTGTTTCTACCGTTGCCGCCGCCGCTTGCATTGTTATAACTGATTGTACCACCATACATGGTAAATGTCGTACCGATATCGACAACACGTACACCAGCACCGCTGCCTGTCGTCCTATTGTTGGTAATGGCACCGCCGTGCATTATAAAGGTTGCCCGGCTTGATAAATCAACACCAGCAGCACTTGTAGAGTAGTTATCTCGGATTGTACCACCGCTCATTGTAAACACACCGTTTTGACCAAATACCTCTACTCCGGTAGCAGCATTGTATATTTCGCCTCCGTTCATAACAAAGGCTGCGGTGTTATTGTTATTACCCCGTACCCTAACGCCTACACCGAGACCAGTAGTTAGCATATCTGCAATCATATTTGAAACTCGGTTGCTGCGGATCGAACCGCCGTTCATGTAAAATGTTCCGCCGTTTATTGATACTGCGACTGTAGTAGTACCAGCTGAAGGCAAAAGAAGAGTACCGCCATTCATTGTAAAAGTGCCGTTACCACTTGCATTAAGGCGCACACTAGGGAATACTGGACTTGCTATAGTGCCGTTGCTTAAAACTGTGCCGCCTTCCATGATGAAGTGACCGCTTACGACATCCACACCAAATGTTGAGTTGTTGTTGGTATTACTTCCGCGGATTACTCCATCCCTCATGGTAAAATTACTACCATTATTAATTGTCACAGTGGGATTTGCTACCGTAAATCCTGACATCGCAGCTGGATTCCAGAGTCCTCCGGACAACATGTAAAAATCACCGCCGTTGAGTATTACGCGCCCTTGTATAGCACGGTCACCGTTTCCGCTTACAGGGCTGGGATTACCCTCTACTACCAAAAGGGCACCGGAGTTAACCGTAATATTGCCCTCTACACGGCCACCACCGGTGATGACAAGGGCATTGCCTGCAGTAACGGTACGGGCACCGCGTACTACGGTACTAATAGTGGTAACATTCATGTTTGCAAGCCTAACATCTAAGCTATCGTTGTTGCCGGCAAAGATGAACAACATTGATGCTGATATAAGCAATATAAATACAGCCATCAATGATACCCGTAAAACTGTCTTACGAGATTTGGTCTTCATTTCTTCCTCCTTTTGACTTCTTACAAGCCCTCATATAACCGCAAAAATTAGAGCGTAAGAAATCCATTATGTTTTGTGCATATGTAATATAGTCCCTCACGATAGATTAGGTAACTGCTAATTAATTCGAAAAACAGCATTTTCATGTCATGGTGATAATTATATTGTGCAGTGGTCTAGAGGCTCAGAAATTCCTTGTATTTAATCATTTTATACTTAATACCGTTTTCTACCATAAAGCAAATGTTCTGAGTGATAAAATGCGCTCATACTATGACTATTGCAAATATTGCCTTTACGTGGCAATATTTAATGACGAAATTAATGGTATTTGAATTAATAAGCTTTTTTAGAAATCACGTATTATGATTTCATAAGAATTCTAATCAAAGGCGGACATGCATGAAAAACGGGGCAAAACTATTATTAGGCGAAAAAATCAAGTATATTAGAAGTGCAAAGGGGATATCCCAAGAAAACATGGCTCGCGCTATAAACAGTAACCAGTCGTTTGTCTATCGCTTTGAGAATGGACAAGTAGAATGCAGCACAAAGATGCTAACAAAAATAAAAAAATTTTTAGAAATAGAAAATGCTCCACTACTGGAACATGAATTAGAAACATATAGAGATCGCATATGGATATGGAATGACTTAATAACGGCTGGTAGGGATGCCGAAGCCAAGGTCATGCAACACGAACTATCTCCAATCCTGGATTTGCCATTCGAGAATGATTTGTTTTTATTATTCTCTCTGGCAGAAGTTAGACTATTAACAAGGGAATTGAAGATTACAGAAGCGGAGAAAAGGCTGAATGAGTTGGAAGCTTTACTAGTTGATGCAAACGATGAGGTGCGATATTTCTACCATCGCAACAAAGGTTCTATGCATATCCAGCGCGGTGATTTTATGAATGCTTTGAGACATTATTTGCAAATGCTTGATACTGCAAGCGATGAGGTAAAACCAGATGCGGCAGTATTTGCAAACATTGGTGTGTCATATATGGGCATTGGCAAACCCTATCATGCCATCGAAAACTTGTTGCATGCCAGACAAAAATGTAGCGACGACCGCGTTCATATCGTAAGAGCAAGTACAAACTCTATGCTTGCTATGGCATATGCAGTCATAGGTGAGTATAAAAAAGCACAAAAGTTGTTTGATGAATCCTTGCTTCAAGCAAAGAATGCTAATGATGAAGCTGTAATAGGATTAACATTGTCAAACATGAGTGTCCTTTACTATAAAATGGGAAATTATGAAAAGAGCGTTGAGCTTTGTGACCAAGCATTAGAATATTTCCAAGGCAAAAGTCCTCATCTCAAGACATCTGCAATAACTATAGGTGGAGATAAAACCCTCCACAAGATGCTCCTACTCAACAAAGGATCGGGGCTTATAAAAATGAAAGACGATACTAAATGTCAAGAAGTGTTGGAGCATGGGCTTGCCCTGTCAGAGGGTGATGAGAAATATACTATCGGCTTTACTGCATTGAGGCATTTCATGACCCTAGATGACAGTAACTCTGTCAGTTATTTAGAAAATGTTGCTATCCCGTATTTTAGAGCTGGAGGAGGGTTTGATAAGTATGTGACCCTGGACATATGTGGTGAGCTTGAATCGTATTATAAGAAAAAAAGAGCAAGAACAAGAGCTTCGGTTTTTGTAGAGATAGCTCGTGATATATATAAGGAAATGTTTATAGGTGAGATTGAGCTATGATTTGCTACAAAAAGGGACTGCCACGTTAAGACGTAATAAAAAGCCCGTCATCCCGGGCTTGACCCGGGATCCCCTTAGTCCAATGGTTATGGGATCCCGGATTAAATCCGGGATGACGAGCCTTGAAATAACGGTATTCTTAACGTGACAGTCCCATTTTATATGCGGATATTGCATTCGCAATTTCACTGCTGCCTGTCTGAAACAAAAGCGGCGGAGCCGTTTTGTTCCTGCGATGTGTTAATAATCGTAGGTTTCGTCAATTGTAGCAGGCGCAAACTGAGCCACAAACTCAACATCATCTGTAACCGCATAGCCATAAGGGTTTTGAGCCCATCCTACAAACTCATAGCCATCATAGGCATATGGGGTGGGAATCTGATAATACTCAAGGGTTTCACCATTTTCCACATATTCATAACCAAAGCTAAGATATCCTCCCGCCTCTGCATGGAATGTCACCCT
>WQVF01000097.1 GCA_009781725.1 Defluviitaleaceae bacterium | reverse complement strand
TTTATAATTTCTTTTATTGGTATGCGACAGCACCTGATATATCCTTCATGTTCATCGACGAATTCGACGCATATTATCATTTTGAGTTATCCGAAGCCATTGTAAACTTGTTGGGCAAGCTGACTAAGACTCAAGTTTTACTAACCTCCCACAACACCAATCTACTTACAAATCTCTTTATGCGCCCAGACTGCCTTTTCATTTTGACGCCTGAAAAATTAAGCAATTTTGCTAATGCCACATCCAGGGAACTTCGCGAAGGGCATAATCTTGAAAAACTGTATATGAGCGGTGAATTCAATGGACAGTAAACAACCGAAAATCCTTGTCCTTGTAGAAGGTGCAAGAAGAGAGAAGGAGTTATTAGCTCATTTGCTTGAAATATATGGCATTCCAGGTAAGTTTGAAATAGTGTCTTACTGTCTGTCTATATATGAGTTGTACGACTTAATGTTTCGAGATAAAAACCCAGATGAAATTAATCTCCTTATGCATTTAAGGTCACGAGAAGCAAATCCTATAAAAAAGCTGATTTTCAATGAAAATTATGCTGAGATATTGCTTATATTTGATTTCGACCCTCATTACCGAAAGTATTCAGACAAAGCTATCCGAGAAATGGTGAATTACTTCACAGAGTCTACAGATATGGGCAAGCTCTACATAAACTATCCAATGATAGAGGCTTTCTACCATATGCGAAGCATACCTGATACTGAATACAACACATATGTTGTGCCCATGAGTGAGTTGCACCCAAAAAACCTCTACAAGCAGAGGGTAAACAATGAAAATCGCAACCGTGACTATAGTAAATTTGCAATTGATAGACATGAATGTACGGTAGTAATTCAGCAAAATATTGATAAAGCATGGATTTTAACGAGAGGGATAGTTGAATCACATATTCCAGAAGGCTCTGATATTCTGGAGGCACAACTAAAGAAACTATGTTGTGAAGACGCTATTGCTGTATTATGTACATGTGCGTTTTATATTTATGAATATAATCCCAGACTACTTGAGAAAGGGGCAACACCATGACCAGCAGAGAAAGAGTAAAGAGAAGCATAAGCTTCACCACCCCTGACAAATACCCCCGCGACCATCCCGAGCCTTACGGCTCAGACCTATTCTACACAGGCCTAAATCCCTGCCCGGATATGCGCCCTCGCAAAGGGTTAGACAACTGGGGCTGCCTTTGGGAAAGCTATGAAAGCAGCAACCTAGGTGAAGTAAAAGACTCACCCCTCAAGGATTGGAACGACTTCGATAAGCTTACTATCCCATCCTTGGATGTGCCAGGAATATGGGATAGGTCACGGTCTGCAAGAGAAAAAGCCGGGGATAAATATGTGCTGGGGAATGTCAGCTCCCTATACGAGCGAGTACATTTCGTGCGGGGCTTGGACAATACCTGGTGCGATATCATGGAAGAGCCGGATAATCTCAAAAAATTCGTAAATCTATTGGCAGATATGAACATAGAAATAATACGGCGTTATGCTGAGTTTGGTGTCGACGGTATAATTAACTGCGATGACTGGGGCCTGCAAAATCGTCTGATGATATCCCCGGACTCCTGGCGTGAGATATGGAAACCTGCCTATAAACGGGTCTATGACGCGGCCCATGCTGCGGGATTAGATACCTGGCTCCATAGCTGTGGTTATATCTTGGATATCATGGAGGACCTAATAGAAATCGGGCTGGATGTTATTGATATGGACCAGCAGATGAATATGGGCCTTGATAATTTGCAAAAATTCACCGGCAGGATTACGTTTTTTGCTCCGGTGGATATCCAGGCAGTTATGCCAAATGGCAATCCCGAGGAAATAAAAGCCTACTGCCGCAAGATGTCAGAGTATCTCGGGACCAAGGCCGGGGGCTTGATTCTAAAATGGTATTCGGACCCGGTAGGAGCAGGGCATTCTCAGGAATCTGTAGATGTTATGTGTCAGGAGTTCATAAAAATCAGCGATGAGATTTATGGGAGACCAATATGCAAATAAAAACAAACTGGGAAGAAACCCGCCAGCGATTCACAGCTTGGTGGGCGGGGCAGAGTACAGGACGCCCCTTGCTTCATATATGGACAAAGCGGGAGCATCCCATCCCAAATAACTTCTCCCCACAACCCTACAATACTGTGGAGGAACGCTATCTTAACGCGGAAAAAATCACGGCCAATTATCTCGATTTCTTTGCTAATCATGAACCTAGAGGTGAGGGATACCCAGAAGTTTCACTAAATCTCGGCGCAGGCTCTTTGGCACTTTACGTAGGAAGCCAGCCCACATTTAGCAAAGATACCATATGGTTTGAGCCGGTAGAAGGGGACTATAACACCCCCGGGTATCTTGGGTTGGACCCGCAAAACCATTGGTACAAAACCCATCTTGATATGCACAAAAAAGCAAAAGAAATGCTCAAAGGAACCGACGCCCTACTAAGCATCCCTGATATAGTGGAGCATCTTGATATTTTATCCTCCCTACGAGGTACAGAGGCTGTATGCCTTGATTTCTATGATTTCCCTGAGGAAGTAAAATCAGCATGTAAGAATCTTAATCGGCATTACGAGACCTGCTTCGACGCCCTAAACGAGTACTGTATCGATGAAACGGGAGGCAACTCTTTTACAGCCTTTAATATCTGGGGGCCGGGCCGCACTGCTAAAGTACAAGCGGATATAGCCGCGATGCTTTCTCCAGAGCTTTTTAGAGAATTTGGCATCCCGGCCATGAAAGAGCAGTGCGGATGGCTCGACAACTCCCTTTTCCATCTAGACGGCCCGGAATGTATCTGCCATGTCCCAGCCCTTATGGAAATGGAGGAACTAAATGCCCTGCAATGGACTCCAGGCTATAGCAATCCTTCTGCCGGTGAGGAAATTTGGGACGATATGTACGCTAAAGTAAAAGATGCAGGCAAAGGCCTATGGGTTTCTCTTTATGATTATGGAGAAGAAGCCGTGGATAAGGCAGACCGCCTGGTACGCAAGTTTGGAGCGCAGGGGTTCTATTTTATTTTCCCTCATATGGAAAGAGTGGATGCAGAAAAGTTGCTAATAAAAGCCGAGCGGGAATGGAAGTGTTGATAGACATGAGCACCAAAATAAACCTATACCCTCATTTCTTCACAGAGAAGGAACGGATTATATCGGAAGCAGGAGAGCTAAGAGCATCCTGCTTCAAATATGATTCAGGTGTTGCCGCTCTGCGGGTAACAAATAAAAGAGGCGAAATTATAGTTTTGCCATACCAGGGCCAACAAATTTGGCACGTAACCTTTGATGACAGGCCCCTCCATATGAAGTCCATCTTCGAGGAACCTGTGGACACTCAGGACTATTTTAGTACCTATGGCGGGTTTTTCCTCCACTGCGGAGTGACCGCCGTCGGCGTCCCCGGTCTAGGTGACACTCATCCCCTTCACGGGGAGCTACCAAATGTCCGCTACCAGGAGGCCTACCTGACTCATGGACAAGATGAACAAGGGTGCTATATAACAATCGGCGGAGGATACACCCACAAAGCGGCTCTCAACCATCATTACATGGCGGAACCAACGATAAAAATGTACGAAGACTCCCCTATACTTGATGTCTCCATGAAAATCACAAACCTGCTCCATAGGCCCATGGAGGTTATGTACCTTGGGCATATTAACTTCCGTCCCGTGGATTATGCCGAGCTTATGTACAGTGCCCCATACGATTCCGAGCATGTTGTGGTCAACGTAAATGTGCCGACCCATATAAAATCCGGCGCATGTATGAAAGACTTGCTTGCCTATTTGCAAAAAGTAAAGGAAACCCCCGCTCTGCATCACATCATCGACCCCTCAGCTCCATACGACCCAGAAGGGGTTATGTTCATTAAGTACCATGCAGACAAAGACGGCCTTGCCCACACCCTGCAAGTCCACCCCGACGGCTATGCCCATTACGCAACCCACCGGCCAGACCAAATGGACAATGTAATAAGATGGATTGCCCGTACCCCAGACCATGACGCTATGGGTATGGTATTGCCCCTAAACTCAGGTCCCGGTGGCTATTCAGCAGAAAAAGCCGCAGGTAATATAAAAACCCTGGCACCAGGAGCCAAAATGCATTTTGATATGCAGATGGGCTTGTTGGAGCCAGGGTTGGTGGACAGGGTTAAGCAGAAAATTGAGGATGTTAAGAATGTTATCTAAAAGGGCATATTAACGTCGAGATGAATACAATCGCACGTTAGTTTTCGCCCAAGTCTTTATTTTTATGGGTATTTATGGATTATGCAAGGAGAATTTTTTTTGTACCTAGAAAAACTGCTGCCAGTTGATAAGCTAACCAGCCGCAGTTTTTTTCTTGGAGCCTAAATGTTTCTATTGATAAATGTATCTACATTGTGTATACTAACATCAAGAGGAGTTGATAATATGCGCGCAATTATTCAGAAATGGGGTAATAGTCAAGCAATACGTTTGCCAAAGGCTGTTCTTGAAACCGCAAGCATAAAAGAAAATGAGCAGGTCCGCATTTTGGCAGAGAGAAACCAAATTATAATCAAAAAATCAAGAAAGCATAGGGAGCATATTCCCCTTGCCGAACGTTTGAAAGACTGGAACGGCCGACCTTATGAGTTAAATGACGAAGACAAGGCATGGTTAGATTTAGAGCCCGTGGGTGATGAAGTATGGTAAAGCCAAAACAAGGGGATATAATCAAATTGAATTTAGACCCAACTAAAGGGCATGAGCAAGCAGGGTATCGCCCTGTACTGGTGATAAATAATGCATCATCTTCAAAAGCAAGCAACATGATGGTTATATGCCCTATCACAAATACTGATCGTGATAGCTTGTTGCATGTTCCCTTAAAGGGTTTAGTAACAACAGGTTTTGTAATGTGCGACCAAATAAAAGCCGTTGACCTAAAAGCAAGGGATTATAAAATAATTGAAGCTATTGATGATGATATGCTTTGGGAAGTGATTGATATTGTTTGTGGCATTGTTGAAATTGAGGACTAACTGAACAAAATTTATATTAGGTGGTGTTTGTATTAACAATGCATTGATTATCGTATCCGGTATGGCAGCGGCAGGAAAAACTACTTTCGCTGACTGGTTTTCTATGGAAGCGTGTATCCCCCTGCTTTCTGTTGACGATTTAGTTTATTGGGAGAGCTTGGATGACTACCCTGACGCAATTGCTCAATATTGGGGTTTTATGTGAAGAAAAAATGAAACAATCTACGTCATTCATAATCGAATACGGGTTTTGGGATGAACAAAAGGCGATGTTAAATAAGTTGATTGAGAAGTA
>WQVF01000096.1 GCA_009781725.1 Defluviitaleaceae bacterium | reverse complement strand
GGCATATGGGGTGGGAATCTGATAATACTCAAGGGTTTCACCATTTTCCACATATTCATAACCAAAGCTAAGATATCCTCCCGCCTCTGCATGGAATGTCACCCTACGGTTATGGGTATAAATTGCTGTAAACACATGCCCATCATAGATTGTTAATACCATCATTCCCGATGGATTCCACGGAGTCCAGTTACTTAACTGGAAATTTGGAAAAGTTTCTATTAGCGGGATATCATTAGGCCCAATTATATGCCCTCTTCTGAATTCCCTCGAAATCATATTTGCGCCGGTGTAGAAAAGTCCACCATCTCCGGAGCGGAAGTAAATCGTGTAATACGCAGGCTCAAACAGCGCGATAAAAATTATATCTCCTGTAACTATCCGGCCTTCAACCGGGTCAGACACTGGGTCACCGTTTGAGTAACCCCATCCTGTAAAGTCAAGAACCCAATATGCGTACACTGATGGGATTAAATCCGCTGTTATCGGCTGGCCGTGTTCAATATAATGAATCACGGGGTTGTTGCCGCATCCGAACTCGCCATCCAGGGGATTAACAATATAAAACGCTACTCTATGAAAAGTTGGCGGTTGTGGATCTGGGGCAACTGGGTCATAGGCTTCCCCAGTACGTGTTTTGATGTCGTGATTATTGAAGAGGTGGTTAAACGTACCGCCGTTTGGTGCGGGTACACTACGGGTTACCACATCACCACCCCAGTTTACAGTTGGGTCTTCCGCCCGGTGCCTGCCCCAAAGCTCGTTGTCAACCCTGGTGCCGTTGGTTGCTATATTGTTTTGTACAACTGCTTGGGCAGATACATACACCCTAGTAAGAGGGAACTCACGAGCCTGGTCGCTACGCAAATCCCAAACATTAGGGGGCTGGAAGGGATCATTAATCCCATCAATTATTGCGCGATGTGCAGAACACACCCAGAAAATACCGCCCCCATCTGGAGAGATATTTTCTATGATACTGCCACCGTACATGTTGAAGATGGGGGTATGGCTTTGACCTATTACTGTTGCGTGGAGGTATACACCACCGCCGCCGCGAAGCTCCATACCCCTGTCCACAACAATCGGATGGCCGGCTCTCTCATAGCCGCCATAGGCCTCATTGCTGCGGATAGTACCGCCATACATATTAAAATATACAGCACTGGATAAACCTACACCGCCGCCGGCAATAGATGAATTGCCTTCTATTAGGCCGCCGAACATATTAAAGGAACCGCGTCTAAACACAGACACACCGCCGCCCATTACATGTATATTGTGTAAGTCATTTGCAAAAGAGTTGGTTCTGCCACACCATGCCGTATTATCGGCAATTGTACCTCCATGCATGTTAAAGACTGCGTTAGGGTTTGATGTTACAGAAAGATTGCTGCTGGAAGCAACGGCAACAGAGACACCACCACCGCTAACACCGGCAGCTCCTCTACCACCACCGCTGGAGGAGGCACTGTTACCGGTAATATAGCCGCTGTACATGTCAAATGTTGCCACACTGTTGCCTACCGGGACTGCTGACACAAGCAGCGCAACTCCGCCGCCGCCATGCTCCAAATCACCATATATGGCTTCATTGTTTCTGATAGTGCCGCCGTCCAGTTTCATATACGAATTATGATTGACTGTTCCGCCAAAAAGAACTAAAGAGCTTGAACTCATAATATGCACACCGCCGCCGGCACCGGCCACGTTGTTTTCGATATAGCCGCCATACATATAAAAGCGGCCGCCCCGTAGGACACCAACTCCGCCGCCTCTATTGCTATTACCATTAGTGGCCTGAGCACGGTTGCCGTCAATGGTTCCTCCATACATTGTAAATGTAGCATTGGTTACAAGTACTCCTGCACCGCCGCCGGTAGAAGCTCCGACTACATTGTTGGCAATAGAACCATCGTGCATGGTAAAGCGTGCCCTGTCAGACAAATCTACACCTGCACCAGATGTGGAGCGATTATCTCGGATTGTGCCGCCGTTCATTATAAACTCGGCGTTTGCACCAGATATCTCTACACCAGTATCACCGTTGTAGATTTCGCCGCCATTCATTATAAATGTGCCGCTATTATTACCATCACCCCGTACTATAACGCTTACACCACGGCTGACTTGGTTGGGGTTATGACGAATGGCACCGCCATTCATATAAAAAGTACCGCCACTTATACCCACTGCGCCAGAGGGGTTGGTTGCGGGCATTTGCAGCACACCACCATACATTACAAAAGTGCCGTTATTGCCAGAGGCAAGGCGAGCAGCCGGAGCAGCAGGGAAGCCGGATTGTATCATAATGGTTCCTTCATGCATGGTGAAATTGCCGTTTATGATATCCACACCAAAGGTTCCGTTATTGCCAGTAGAGCGGATTACACCGTCTCTCATGGTAAAGTTGCCGCCATTGTTAATTATTACAGATGGAGCTAAGGTCATTCCTCCGGTTGGGTTCCAAAGCCCGCCGGAGAGCATGTAAAAATCGCCGCCATTTAGAATTACGCGCCCTTGTATACCACGGTCACCGTTATTACCGCTTAGAGGGCTGGGATTTCCCTCTACTACCAAAAGTGCGCCAGATGCAACTGTGATGTTGCCTTCTACACGGCCTGACCCTGTGATTACAAGGGCATTGCCGTTTGTGACTGTACGGTTACCCCGTACCACGGTACTGATGGTGGTTACATTCATGTTTGCGAGCCTGGCTTCTAAACCGTCATTGTTTCCTGCAAAGATAAACATCATCGTTGCTGAGACAAGCAGTGTAAAGGCAAGTAACACTGAAACCCTGATGATTTTAATGCGAGATGCTGATTTCATCTCATCCTCCTTTATTTGACATCTTCCGAAATAGAGCAAACAAGCTAAACCTCAAGCTTATTTTTCTATTTCAGCAGATGTCTATTTGAGTTATTTGTTTTACTCGCCCTCAAGGATATTATTTTTTTATGCCAAAGTTAATAATGATTTGATTCAGAAACCGGCGATTATTATCAAGAAAATTGCAACGAGCGGATATAATACAATGGCTGCAAAATTCTTTGGTCTTACCTCATTCGAAGCAGCGGATATACATTGCAGTCCCCATTTTTTTGTAATAGGACATGCAGTTAAATCTTTGGTGTTGCAAAAATATCAACTACATGGCAGAATTTTAGATGTGATATAGTAAAACTTGAATCGAATAAAGGAGGGGCATACAATGAAAAACAATTCGACCTTATCTCTAGGCGAAAAAATCAAACAAGTGAGAAATGCCATGGGTATATCCCAAGAAAACATGGCCCATGCCATAAAAAGCAGCAAGTCCTTTGTTCAACGCCTAGAGCAAGGGCAGGTAGAATGCAGTGCTGAAATGCTGGCTAAAATAAAGAAGTTTTTAGAAATCGAAAATGCCCCACTGCTAGAGCATGAGTTAATAATGTACAGAAACCGCATATGGATATGGGATGATTTGATAAGTGCCCGTAGGCTCGCCGATGCCAAAGCAATGGAAAGGGAATTGTCTTCGATTTTGAACTTGCCATTCGAGCGAGATTTATTTTTGTTGTTTTCAATGTCAGAAATAAGATTAATGTATATTACGGAGCATAATATTCCCGCTGTAGAAGAAAAATTGAATGCGGCAGAAGATCTACTCGCCGGCGCAAGCAATGAGGCTCTGTATATGTTCCACCGCAATAAAGGCTTTTTTTATTCTGTCAATAGTGACTACAAAAATGGTTTGAAACATTATTTACAAACCCTTGATATTGTTAGCGATGATATAAAGCCGGATATGGCAATTTATACAAACATCGGAATGATGTATATGAGCATAGGCAAGCCCTATCATGCCATAATGTATCTTAAAGATGCATTACAAGGACATGGCGGTGACCGTACTCACATCATAAGGACACATACAAACTCTATGCTCGCAATGGCCTATATGACCATAGGCGAACATGCCAAAGCAAAAAAATTGTTTGACGAGTCCCTGGTTCAGGCAAAGAATATGAATGATGGAGCGATAATAGGATTAACATTGTCAAACATGAGTGTCCTCAGCATAAAAATGGGAAATTACGATGAGGGTGTAAGGCTATGTGACCAAGCTCTTGAATATTGCTTAGGCAAAGACTATCAATCTACCATATCCATAAATGACGAAGGACGTGGGAATACGCTTCAGCTTATCCTCCTATTTAATAAAGGACTAGGCTTATTAAAAATGAGAGAATTTCCCAAATGCCAAGAAGTGTTGGAATATGGACTAGTCTTGGCAAAAGACGACAAAAGGTCTTCTGTTGTTTTTAATACATTAAAGCACCTCATGTCTCTAAGTGACAGTGACTCCATCAAATATCTTGAAAACGAAGCCATCCCGTATTTAAGAGCCGGTGGGGGATTGGATAAACTCTTAGCATTGGACATATGCAAGGAAATCGAATCCCATTATAAGAAGAAAAGAGCTAAGACAAAGGCCCTGGCATTTACATCCATTGCCCGAGATATTTATGAAGAAATGTTTATTGGGGAGGTTGAGCTATAATGGACAGGACAGACAGCAAGTCACTATGGGATGCAATATGGGGCGAAAAGCGTGAACCAACTAACCCTTTGGAGGCATACCTAATGCAGGGTATTGATATGACTTTAGACAACGAATCCCCTGTCCCACAGGATGAATTTATGGAATATTTATTAGAGCTACAGGCGAGTGCTCCGCCATACAAGTTCCCAAAAGCAGAAGTGGATAATTTGTCCGATGAGGACTTGGCAATGGAGGTACTCGACTGGTTTTCTCGTAAAATCACGGATTGGGACAAACAATACGAGATTCTTATATCTCAACCAAAGCCCTGTCAACATGCCTATGTATGTAAAATTACCGTTGACGAAATAAGCAATGGGGGCTACAGTCAATTATTCTACAACAAAAAGGCCGCTTATGGAGATAACATGCCCAAAGTAATAGAAATTGCTATAGAAGGCTTTGGTGAAATAGGACTTCAGCAGCTTAGGGATATGACAAAAAAGTCCTTAGTAATTTATCAAAAAAACCAACATCTTTATAAAGATGTCAAACCCATATTTGCTTTGCCACCGGAGGGGCTATTGCCACACCAGAGCCTTAGAACAAATGTCTTTGATGAACTGGATAATATGTATATAAACTGTGACCAGAACAATGTTTTTGCTAAAATAGCAAACTATATCCGATTACATGTTGATTGCTTTTGTGACTAATAGAGGAATTTATCTTGGTACTGGCGCAAAAAGGCGAAAAATCTCTTAAAAGTAGTAACGAAAACCTTGGTCCAAAATGACAAAACATTATCTCCGTCATTATAGTGAAATAATTCGAAATCGGTCTCGCCTACCACGACAAAATCGCCCTAAAACGCCTTATTTCGGCGTTTCAGGGTGTCGCACGGGCAAGACCGTTTCTCATTGATTTCACTATGGGGCTGTCTTATTAAGCAGAAACCATGAATATCTATGCAGAACAACCGTCGTTGCGAGCGTAGCGAAGCAATCCAAGCTTGGATTGCTTCGTCGCTTTGCTCCTCAACGCTTTTATGTTGACAATG
>WQVF01000095.1 GCA_009781725.1 Defluviitaleaceae bacterium | reverse complement strand
CATTGCGAGCAAAGCGAAGCAATCCAGAAGGTTTTATTTGCTGGATTGCTTCGTCGCTTCGCTCCTCGCAACGACGAGGCAAGTGCATAATTATTCATAAAAATGCTTAATGAGACAGCCCCTTTAGAGTATAAGTTCTTGGTTTTGTGAATTTCTAACAAAAAACCGTATGACGTCATATGGATTTTTTATGGAATGTGTACACGAAAATTAGCCCTTACATACAATGTTATTTTATGCTACGATTTAAGAAGATTGGAGGAATCCCTATGTCGTTTTGCACCCAATGCGGAAAATTATTACAAGAAGGTCAGGCCTGTGAATGTACCGCTGCCACGGTGTTTTGTACACAATGTGGAAAATCCTTGGCGGAAGGCCATACTTGCGAATGTACAAAGCCCCCTGTTGATGTAGAGCCTACGACCGTTGCAGAGCCGCTACCCGTGACCATTGCTCCTCAGCCGAAAACAGTGAAAGTCACCATTGAAGCGGAGACTCCTCCCTCAGAACCTCCTCCCCCAGAAGTGATTGAGTACCCCCCTGCAGATACCCCTGTATCAGAGGCTGATTTTGATTACCCAAAGGCGAAGCCTCAAAACATCAGTGTGGAAAAGCCATTAAATACAAAAGCCATAAGGCATTATCACATCACCCATCTTAGAAATATCCTAAGGATAAATCGTGCAGCGGGGTACTTGGAAGTAACAAGCAAAAGAATTAGCTTTAAGGCCGAGCATAACTTTTTAGGAAAAAAAACGATTGTCCATCGAGAGCATGGCATTGATGCGATAGCCGGTATCGAGGCTGTAAGTAATTATCGCTTTAGCCTGGCGCGGGCTCTAATTGGGCTTGTAACTTTGGCTGGTGTGGCGATGCTTATTGCAGCAGGGGTGCTTATGCTTACCTTTGGTTTTATGCAGGCTGATGCTGATGTTGTTACCATGGTTAGGCCGACTCTTGCCAGGTTTTTACCTCAAGTCTTGGAGGGGTTGATGGAAGGCTGGTACCCTGATATTAACTCGGTTAGCTTGATAGTAGGTCTTGCGATAGGATTTGGCGGGATTGCCTTGTTTCTGCTGTTTAAGGGCAAGCAATGGCCGAAGCTGGTTCTTCTTGGGGCGAGCCTTGGTGGTTTTGGTGCTGCGGCTTTGACATATAATCTGTTTGCCTTTGTGCTACTGGTAATGGCTATTGCATTTACGGTCTTTGGGCTGAGCTTGTTTGCTTGGATACCGGACTTGGTAATATCGGTAATCAACAAGGAGGGTGTATTTATACCCTTGGTATGTGGGCGGCGGTTTATGGATGCCATATGTGGCACAAAAGGGATAGGATATGCAGAAGCAGCCCCCACCGAGGAAACAGAAGAGGCTATCAAGGCACTTGGAGCAAGTCTTAGGAGCAAATAAACAAAATGCGTGAAGCGCACTTTTGTTTCCGACAGGCTGCGGCGAAATTGCGAAGCAATTTCCTAGCAAAAAATAAAACTCTCATTGCCCACACGACAATTGAAATATTGGTCCCAGGCATAGCCTTGACATGCCAAAGCGGTATACCTCAAGTGGTGTAACTCGGGTTTACTCAAGTCAATGACTATCTCCCCCTGAGTCAAGTCCCCATCAGTTTTTTCCGCCAATATTGTTTTATGGGCATGGATTTCTACTCTTGTAATCTTGATATCGGGACTTATATCTGCTCCAAAATCGGCTACTGACATGACTTTGTATTTGATTAAATAACTATGTGCTCCGATTTCCTCCGGTGGAAAGAGGAAAATATTGTAGTCTGGGTCAATTTGAGAATTTGTCAACTGCTCGACACCGACTCTAGGAGGCGGTGGAAATCTTTCCGGGCCGAACTGATTCCAGAAATGAAGCCTGACCCGGCCAAATGCTCTGTCCCTGTGAATTCGAATATAAGCAGGATTGGTTTCTCCGATTCCGTTTTCTTTTGCCTCTTCCAATAGTGGAATGCTGTTAATGTTAAAACCCATCAGATTAGTAGCCGCCACATCAAGAGCCACCGGGTCAAGAGAGGCTATCATACAATTGGTAAGGATAAAGTCCGTTTGCTGGTCATTGTCTCCGGTATTTGTGATTTGCCCTATGGGCAAGGAGGGGCCTTGCAAATTAAGGGTCAGAGCATCGAGAATGCAAAAATCATAGCTCCTGATAAGATGCTGAGCGCATAGATAATCCGTTAAATTATGACGGCCATGCATAGTACCTGTTTCATCAAAGAAAAGCCCGTTATGGCCAAAACGCCCTGGGTCTGTGAAAACCCCGTACATACTTCTCAGCCCATAATGAAGCTTTACCCCTCCTGTCATCCCCATAAGGCCATGGGTCTTGAACGTGGGCAGGCCTATAAAGACGTCGGTATACTCGTTGGGCTCACCGGCGCGCCATGCTTCATCTCTGGTGCGCAGGAACTTGGGAAAGGCGACATCAACTTGGTTGCCGTTAGCAAGCTTTACCGTGCAGCAAAACCGTTCCTTTTCCCCCAATGAGTCAAGATTCACAAGCTGGGCATTGGATTTGCCGTCAAGAATCCCATCGGCGTTTGAATCGTAGCAGACATCTACTTCCGGGTTTATAGAATTACAGCCGCTTCGCCCCAATTTCGCCCAATAAAACGAAGTTTCCTCTTCCTTTTGGGAGGGGTTTTTATGTAAGTAATGTGTGGTTCCCACAACTTTAAGGACGCCTTTTGCCCCAATGATTCCACGAACTATCTCCACTACATGCCGCACTATCCGAGGGTCAGTGATAATGGCGCGTCCTTTTTCTCCCCTTGCGCCCTGATGTGCGCCAACCAGATTGACCTTGATAGAAACCCGATCCCCGGTTCTGATAATTTTTCTGAGTCCCTTTTGCCCAAGAGTTTGGAAAATTACTTTATCAACCATATCATAGACTTCTTGGTCGCAAATTTCATGAGCCTCAGCACGGTCAACTACCTGAAACGCAAATCCCACATCTTTGATTGGGGTCATGCCATCACCTTCTTCCTGCAAGAGGGTCAAAACGGCCAGGATAAAGATAGCGCATCACATTAATAGCATCCTCGTCGGGATAGGAATGAATTTTTGTGACATCCACCACATAGTTATTATTTCTAGTCCATGCTCCCCCTAGGACTTTCGCAATTTTGATTTCCCCCCATGGGTCATATATTGATGATTGGAGATTGACATTGGCAAAGGCCGGTTCGTAATACCAGTAAAGCGTGGGGCTGTCGTAATAATATATGTTCATATCACGGATGCCCCTGTCACCGGTGGTGTATCTATGGGTCAAAACTGAGTCCTGTTTCATCAGGCCTATACTCGGGTCAAGACCTTCCAGCCCAGTGGAAAACCCAGGTTCGTTATAACCGCCGATAGTAAGCTGGGCATCAAGAAGCCGAACTCCGTTTCGTTCAATATGAAAAAAGACATTATCATGCTCCCGTTTCAAGCTGATGGTATTGGCAAACTTTTTGGGTAACCCAGCCTCTTCTCGGCCAAAAAACGTAGCATTTTGCGCCCCAAGGCCGCATAGTTGCAAATTAAAGTAATAAAGCCCGGTGTGTGTAACGCCGGACTCATCTGTGAGATTTGTCATAACGCCGATTCCGCCCTCCATATACGCCTCGCCAAAGGTTGGCTGATTGATATTGGATACATAAATACTAAGCATCGCCGGGTCGGTAAGCTCAAGGGGAGGGGGAATTAGCTCTCTGATAGAAGGGTCGGGAACCGCGTATATGTAAGCTGTTGTGATATCATTCATCTCACTGTACATAGGGTCTGCTTTTTTCATTAACTCATCCATTGGAATAACAAAACTACTCATTTTAATCCACATTCCTTTCGCTTCGCTTAGTCACAAATAGGCATGAAAGTTTATCGAGTGGGGGCGGCTACGCCGCCCCCACTCACTCCTTCATTCACACTAAGCTCCTCGTTTTTCTTATTCTTATTCACGAAGACTTGGCATAGTTCCAGTCATATACCATTCTCCCCGTCAATATAATATAGAAAACATGCATCGAAATAGGGGGAGTCCATATGCCAATACCACCACCGGAAGAGCGGAAAAGAAGTACATCCCGCCATAGCTTGCAAATAGACAGGCGTGAAAAGGTCAATGTGTCGGGAATGATTGATGTGATTTCCTTCGATGAGGAATCTGTTATCGGCGAAACAGAGATGGGGGTCATAATAATCCGGGGAGCTAACCTCCACGTCAGCAAAATTAGCCTAGAAAGCGGCGAGCTGGCTGTATCCGGCGAAATCGACTCCGTAACATACGAAGCCCCCGGCGGCCCAGCCAAGGCAAAATCCGTCCTTGGGAGGCTGTTTAAGTGATTCTTTCCATGTCAGGCCAAGCCTGGCTGTTTCTATCTGCAGTGCTGACTGGCGGTGCCATCGGCCTGCTTTACGATGCCTTCAGAGTCTTCCGCAAAACCACCCCCCATTCCAAGCTGGCAGTCCAAATCGAAGACGTAGTTTTTTGGATAGCGGCTACGGGCTTGACCTTTTATTACATGCTCCATAGGAATTATGGTGAGATACGGCCTTTTGTGCTGGTTGGGATTGCACTAGGCATAGTGTTGTATTTTGCGACCCTGAGCCGGTTGGTGCTGGTTGTTTTTGTTGCAATTGTAGAATATATGAAAAAGGTAGTAATTGTGGCGGTTCGTATTATTATGGTGCCACTGCGGGTAGTAGTAGCCTGGCTTGAACCGCCCCTACATAAGGCATATAAAGCCACCAATAAAAAAGCCCGTAGAGTCAAGCTCTACGGGCGGAATAAATTGCGAAAGGCCAGTCAGGACATTAGGATTTTGCGGAAGAAGGTATAACAAGCTCTAATTCTTTTCTCACTCCGTGGGAATTCCTTCGCTCCTGCCTGTAACGGCCCATAGTTTCATAATGATGTAATAAGGCGTTTCGTAATTTCCTCATGAGATAAGCCTATGTCAAGGCAGCCGCACTTTTCTATGCTTTCAGGCATAATCTTGCGATTGGGTTTGCGTTTTATATGAAGCAGACGGATGATATCGTCGATAAACAACTCATCATATATGTCAAAGCCAAGCCATTTGCCATCATGGTATGTGTGTGTCTCATCATAGATTTTGCAGACTTCCGCGCTAAATTGTTCCCGTTCCTCGTCAAATTTTTCTCGCTCATCTTTGCCGAGTACGATGCAGGCTATAAAATATCCATCGCGGATACAAAGGGTAATCAGCGTTTTGCCACCCCGGCGAAAGCGCAAGTTATTGTAATGCTTATTAGTTGGCTTGCCTTCGTCCCATACTTCGTCCATTATATACTTAAAGCGAATATATCCGGTTAGCTTTTCCCAGGGAATACTGGCTTTCCCTAGCATTTCTTTGACTTGCGCATAAGGTTTTATTGCCTTGTCCATTTTTACCCTCCGATTTTTCTGTATGATTATTGCCCAATTATATAAATAAAAGGGGCTGTCTCGTTAAGCATTTTTATGAATAATTATGCACGTGTCTCGTCATTGCGAGGAGCGTAGCGAAGCAATCCAAGCTTGGATTGCTTCGCTACGCTCGCAACGACGGTTGTTCTGCATAGATATTCATGGTTTCTGCTTAACAAGACAGACATCATGACGCCCGCGTCACCCAAAGAAATGTAAT
>WQVF01000094.1 GCA_009781725.1 Defluviitaleaceae bacterium | reverse complement strand
TTGCGCTCTTTTGACGTTTAAGTTCGCACTTGGTGCGAACTTAAACTACATTTTAGCGCAAAAGTTCTGCGAAGCTTCAACGCAGAATTTTGCGCTCTTTTGACGTTTAAGTTCGCACTTGGTGGTGATGCTCGACTATTTCCAGTGGACTATGGAGCACCAGCCAGTGTATGAGGTTGGAAAATTGGCACATACCGCCACCGATGTCCTTTGATGCTTTACTCCTGGATATAGTAAGCCCTTCCTTATAGCCTTTGCCCTTGGTGCATGGCCCCACCAGCTTCCAAAAGGAGAAAACTTCTCCGGGTCGGATGATAACGCTGTTTATCTTTGGGGCAGCAAGGCTCAAGTTTACAGCTTTGTTTTCTTGCAATTGCATATCTACATCCCCGAGCTTACGCCGTATTAGGGATTCATGTTTATAAATCAGGGTTGGCAGACTCGGGGCTTTGGTTTTTGCAAACTTTGCCGTGAGATTCTTTACATGACGAAGTACACGCATTTTCCTTACAGAAATGGCGTAGGTCAAGGGGCTTATTTCGCAGAAAAGCCTGCGATTCATATTACCTTTGTACCCGCCCGCTGGCATTACCTCCTGCCAAAGCATTTACTTCCGCCACAGTCATCAAGTTGAAATCGCCTTCTACGGAATGTTTTAAGCAGCTTGCGGCAACAGCAAATTCCAAAGCATCTTGTTTGCCCAGGTTGGTAAGAAATCCGTAAATCAATCCTGCTCCAAAGCTGTCGCCGCCGCCTACCCTATCTACGATATTGCGAATCTGATAGACCTTGGAAAAATGAGCCTCATTGCCATCGAAGAGCATAGCAGACCAGTCGTTATGATTGGCGGAAACAGATTCCCGTAGGGTGATAGCTACATATTTAAAGCCAAATCTTGCAACAAGCTGCTTTGCCACGTCGATGTAGCCGTCATGGTTCAAATGTCCCTCCGTTACGTCCGTGCCTGTGGATGTAATGCCAAAAACATCGGCGGCGTCTTCCTCGTTGGCGATGCACAAGTCTACATATGGCATCAGCCCTGCCATGGTTGCTCCTGCTTCAGGCTTTGTCCATAAATTTTTGCGATAATTCAAATCACAGCTTACTCTTATACCTTTTTCCTTGGCTGTTTTTGCGGCAATTTTACAAATCTCGGCGGCAGACTTTGAGATTGCCGGGGTGATTCCCGTAAAGTGGAACCAGTCCACTCCTTCGAAAATGGAATCCCAGTCAAAATCCTCGGGCACTGCTGTTGCAATTGCCGAGCCTGCTCGGTCATACACGACTTTGGAAGCGCGCTGATTGGCACCTTTTTCTAAGAAATAAATACCGACTCGGTCTCCACCACGGGTAATCTTGGATGTATCTACACCAAAACGCCTAAGGGAGTTGACTGCCCCCTGGCCTATCTCGTGCTTAGGCAGCTTGGTTACGAAGGCCGCATCCATTCCAAAGTTGGCAAGGGAAACGGCAACATTGGCTTCGCCTCCACCATAGGTTGCACCGTATGTGTCAGTTTGGATAAAACGGATGTAGCCAGGAGGGGCAAGGCGTAGCATGATTTCGCCGAAGGTAATGATTTTTTTCATGGTATGTCTCCTTTATAATGTTATTCGAGTGGGGGCGGCTACGCCGCCCCCACGCACTCCTTGTTATAAAGCTCTTCGAGTGGGGTGGCGCGGCCACCCCACTCACTCCTTTGTGTTATAGCGAATTAAATAAGAAACAGTCCAGACCGAGCCGAAAATAGCGGACGCCTCAGCGCTTTTTCGGCGACAGGCTGGACTGATTTCGAATTAATTCACTATATCTTGGAGTATTATAGCAGTTGTTATGGGAAAGAGGTACAAAAAACCACCCTTTACGGGCAATGCCATTAAGTTAAGGCGATGACGCAAGAAACGTCGGCAAATATGAACTGCATGGGTGAAATTAACCTTGCATTCATGCAATATGTCAGCTTGTGAAATAACTACCTGCGAAGTGCTTATCTCAATAATGTTGTACATGATAAGCCTTGCGAAGATTTCTTGGATGAAGAACGAGCGTGGCTGCTGGTTAAAGGGGACCTCGGGTCAAGCCCGTGGTCCCCAGGGTTTTACGTTGCTCCTTCATAAGATAGAGCCATTTAATGCAATACTTACAGCACCACTTCCCGATGGGCCTCTGCCGAATCATAAATAGCCTGCATCATTTGGGCGGTAATAATCACTGTATCAATGTGGGCTGCATTCTTCTCCCCGGTTTTTATACAACGTATAAAGTCATCGATTTCTGATTGAAACATATCTTTGGTTTTGATTACTGGTTTATATTCCACCAATGCTCCGTGCTCTGCGGTATATAGGGTAAAGTCGCCGCCGTATTTTAGGCGTATGCCGGCCTTATCTCCGATAAAGTCGATATAGGTTTCCCCGACTCCGATATTTTCGGCCCAGGCACCATTAATCGTAATAGTTGGGCCTGCTGTGCGGATTAGTGCGGTTACCGAGTCATCCACATCGTAGGTACCGCTATAATTCGGTGGACCTGCCCACATGAAGTCATAGGCATAATTTTTCATATCAACCCCAAGCTTGCAAAAGGCTTCGCCGCTAACGGTCCTGACATTGGGATCCCCGCAGCAATACATAACGATATCCAAATAGTGGACACCCCAGTCTATCAAAGCTCCGCCCCCTGCAATTGCTTTAGTCGTAAATATACCCCCAAGGCCGGGAATAGAGCGATGGGCACGGAAGCTTGCATATACACGATACACATCCCCCAGCTTTCCACTGTCGATGTATTTCTTTATGAGATTAACATTGTCGTTGAAACGGTTGACCACACCGATATTAAGTGTCATTCCGGTTTCGTGCTGAACCTTTTGCATTTCCAGGGCTTCGGCATAGGTGCAGGCGGCGGGTTTTTCGCATAGGACATGCTTGCCTGCTCGCATTGCGTCTATTGCTATTGTGGCATGGACATTGTTGGGGGTACAGATGGATACTGCGCTTATTTCCGGGTCTGCCAGTGCTTCCCGATAGTCGGTAATGGCAATACCGCATTCGTATTCCTTGACGGCTTTCTTGGCCCGCTCGGGGATATTATCGCAGAAATACTTGATTTGTGCCTCGGGGTTCTTGATGTAAGATGGGATATGGGCGGCATTGGCGATGGTTCCGCATCCGATTATTGCTATTTTCATGACTCTGCTCCTTTATAGTTCAATATATTTACCCGGTTCTTTTGAGGCTTTGATTGCCGCCTCTACAACCGCGATAACGGCTATGGTTTCTTCATGAGGGACCTTTACTTCCCCTGTTTCAAAGAAGTTTACCAATTCTTTGATAAAATTGCCAAAGAAATCTGATGTAATCGTAAAATCCTTGCATGTACCCCCTTTAAAACCCACGGTCATCCCGAAGGGGCACTCCCATCCATGATGTGAAATGGTTGCTACCCGCCCGTCACTATATTCACAGGCATAGACAGGCCATTTTTCAGTGCCGGTATATATAACCTTAGCTACATCGGGGCCCATTAGAGCGATTAGGGGCTCAATTTGATGGATGCTGTATCCATCCAGAAGGCCGGGGCCGCGGCTGACAATATTTTCGATTTTGCTTTTATTGATGTCAATAAACTCCGATGCGAATCGCAATGCAGAGGATGAGTAGCAAGATGTGTTATTTGCAGTGGCAATATCAAAGAGCTGTGTTGCGACTTCTCTTGTTTCGGCAAAGGTTTTGTCTACATACACCCGTTTTCCGCTTTGTAAGGGGAGTTTGCATAAAGTTTCGTGCCGCTCTGGATTATCTGGGGCTAAAACGATTATTCCGTCACTTTTTTCTACCAATGCCTCAATGGAATCAAGTTGCATAATCTTATGCTCGGCGCACCACTGATCTGTGGTCATGCCGCTTGGGGAGTCAATTTCCCCATAGGCATATGCAACCTGAATCTCCCCCTTGGATGCCTCGGCAATCCATTCTGGGTACTTGTTTGCATGAAATTCGTCCAGATAGTAGTCGATAAAGCCCAGTTTCATTCTCACTCCTCCTTTTCAAGCATTATACAGTAATTTTAATCCAAAATGCAGGATTGATTTCGAATTAATTCGCTATAAAAAGAGGGGGGCTGTCTCGCTAAGAATCCGGCAAACATCAGCCTTCGTCATCCCGGCCTTGAGCCGGGATCCCCTGTCCTTAATCGAAAGGCTATGAGGACCCCGGGTCAAGCCCTGGGTGACGGGCTTTTGTGTGCTTCTCAACGAGACAACCCCATCAAAGAACCCGCGGCACCAAAGGATTACATTTCTTTGGATGACGCGGGCGTCATGATATCTGTTATGTTAAGAATATTGTAATTTCAAGGCTCGTCATCCCGGATTTAATCCGGAATCCCATAACCATTTGACTAAGGGGATCCCGGGGCAAGGGGCTGTCTCATTAAGCATTTTTATGAATAATTATGCACTTGCCTCGTCGTTGCGAGGAGCGAAGCGACGAAGCAAGACAGCAAATCAAACCTTCTGGATTGCTTCGCTTTGCTCGCAATGACAGGCTTTGCATAGATATTCATGGTTTTTGCTTAGCAAGACAACCCCTTTTTATTACGTCTTAACGTGAACAGCCCCTTTTACTATATAATTTGGTTATTGTACTTCTCGCCTTTTTTACCTGCAAAGAAATTAAGATAAGCCCACATACCAAAGCCTGCAAGAAGTGCCAAGCTGCCTGCCCATAATATCAGATTATGCCCAGTTCTGCCGGTAAGAGGCAACTCAAAATCCGGTATATTGCCTACATAGAAGAATCCATCCAGATATTCAAAACTTGGGGCTGAACCGCCTACGGCAAAAATGACAAATTCGCCGGGGGCGTTATCGTCGTGGGTGATGCGCCATTGGCCAAAAGGTGTTTGGAAACCTGATGGGGCAAGTATCTCTACAAGATGATAGATGCCATCTGGGGTAATCTCCATGGTAATGGGGTTGGCAAGCAGACCGGTGCTACGCACATCATAGTAAACCCTTTCCCAATCGGCAGAGGGGTAGATTACTGTGGTTGGGGGTGTGCCTGTGCCCTCGAAGCGGAATAGTGAGAAATACGCGCCTTCTAGTAGGAAGGGGGTTATATCTGCTATGTTTACTAGGTTGGGGGTGGTGTATACGTTTGAGGTGGTTTTATGGAATGTGAAAGGGATAGTTGTTACAGCTTCCCGGCGGAAATTTATGTCGTAGTTGTTTATTGGGTGGTTGTGGATGCTTTGGCTGCCGCCTTGGGCTTGACCAGGGATATTTGTCCAGTCATAGGCGTTTGTAGGGGGTAGGAAGTCGCCTTGGCCTGCTGTGTTGTCTTCGAATGTTGTGGTGTTGGCTATGACTAGGTTGGTGTACACATCTGATTCTGTAAGGGTTGCTACATAGTATTGGTATAGCTCTGTAAAGATGCCGCCGCCCATTTCGTGGGCGTGGTTGTTGGTTATGCTGGCATTTGAGATTTGTGCACCACTGCCCATTACTACATATATACCGCCACCGCTGCCATTGTATATGCCAGGGGTTATTACTGCGCCAGTTGTAGGGTTTACTTCTCGGGGGGTGTATTGCGCGGTTGGGGTTGTGGTGGCTTGGTTGTTGGTTATTGTGCCGCCAAGTATCCTAACTGCTCGTGGCCTATTTATAGTCCATGGTGGATGAGGCAGAAATTCCATAGCACTCCTAGAGCTGTATACATATATCCCCCCGCCTTGCCGCGCAATATTGCCGCTGATAGTGCCATCTCCAATGATTGTTTCTGCATTGTAGTTAACATTAATACCACCGCCACGGTAGGATACATTACCAATTATGTAACCACCATACATGCCAAATACAACATAATCCCATGCCCCGCTAAACATAGATTGAACCGCTACACCGCCACCGCCGTGGTTAGCTGTATTTGTTGCAGTGGCTGTATTATTGCTGATAGTACCGCCATGCATGATAATCCCATAACGGTTATTCTGCCCAACATTAGAGCCGTGTCCTAGGATACGTATACCACCGCCAATGTACGCTGTGTTATCGTCTATCAATGTACCTGACTGTATTACCAATAGCGTATTAAGGCCTCCAATAAAAATACCGCCGCCGCCGCCACCTGCCCCAGTACCGATTCCTAAAGCCTCGTTGCCCTGGATAGTGCAACCGTTTAATGTAACCCTGGATTGATTTATATGGATGCCACCGCCGCTACGCCCTGCTTCATTGTCGTTAATTA
>WQVF01000093.1 GCA_009781725.1 Defluviitaleaceae bacterium | reverse complement strand
TATGCAGAACAACCGTCGTTGCGAGCGTAGCGAAGCAATCCAAGCTTGGATTGCTTCGTCGCTTTGCTCCTCAACGCTTTTATGTTGACAATGTGGTGCATATTTATTCAGAAAAATGCTTAAGACAGCCCCTCCAACAGGCAACAGCGAAATTGCGAATGCACTTTCCTCGCATAAAAGAAAGAGGCTGCCCTGTAAAGGACAGCCCCGTTTGCTTTTTACATAAAATATTCCTTAACTTTATCAAACCACCGCTTCTTATGATATTTATAGTCATCTCCCATAGCCTCGTTAAAGCCCTTGAGCAATTCCTTCTGGCGGTCATTCATTTGGGTAGGGACTGTTACTATCAGCTTTACCAGCAAGTCGCCTACATTGCGATTATTGCGTAGGCTGGGGACGCCCTTGCCTTTGAGGCTTACTACAGAACCGGGTTGTGTTCCACTTTTGAGTACATATTTCTCCTCGGAGCCATCCAGCAACGGGATAGAAATTTCATCTCCCAGGGCCGCTTGCACAAAGGTTATGGGTACATCCAGGTGGAGGTTATTTCCGCTTCGAGTAAAGAGCTTATGAGGAGCTACCTGCACAGAGATATATAAATCTCCGGCTTGAGCACCCTTCTCCCCTACCTCCCCTTTGCCTGTGAGACGGATTTGCTGGCCGTCGTCTATGCCTTTGGGGACGGTAACTTGCAGGGTTTTGGTTGTGCGGGTACGGCCTTGTCCACGACATGTAGTACACGGATCGCGGATTACCTTGCCTTCTCCACGGCAGGCGGTACAGGTTTCTACCGTGGTCATCACCCCAAGCATGGTTTGGCGGACCACACGCTCGGAGCCTGAGCCATTACATTTTTTACAGGTTTCCGCATGGGTGCCTGGTGCGGCACCACTGCCCTTGCAAGTCGCACAGGAATCATATGTCTGCATTTGGATATCCCGGGTGGTACCAAAGACCGCTTCTTCAAATTTGATATGAAGACGCATTTGCATATCGGCCCCACGGCGCGGGCCCCGACGTGCACGGCTTCCGCCCCCAAAGATATCGCCAATATCCATTTGGTTGAACACGGAGCTAAACATATCACTAAAATCTGCGGCACCGCCCCAGCCGCCGCCTCCACCGCCTTGCTGAAATGCGGCATGGCCGAATTGGTCATAAGCCCGGCGTTTCTCGCCATCGCTGAGGATAGCATTGGCTTCATTGACCTCTTTGAACTTGGCCTCGGCGGCACTGTCCCCAGGATTATTATCCGGGTGATACTTTTTTGCCATATTGCGATATGCTTTTTTTATGTCGTCGTCACTGGCTTGTTTATTTATGCCTAGTGTTTCGTAGTAATCATTTTTGTTTGCCATGGTTCCCCCATAAAGCGGTGCTAGGGGGACGGTTTACAAAACCGTCCCCCCGGCACTAGATTCGTTTTACTTATTTTACTGTTCTGTGAAGTCCCCGTCTACTATATCATGCTCAGGGCCGTAATCTGTCGGCTCACCTTGGGGAGGCATTTCCTGCTGGGCGTTTTGGTATAGCTTGCTGGAGAACTCGGTCAGCACTTGAGTGTAGGCTTCAGTTGCGGATTTTAGTCGCTCGGTTTCGGATTCGTTCATTGTGTCGCTGTGCATGGAGCCGCTTACATCCTTGAGCTTTTGCATTTCGGCTTCCAGATTGGCCTTGTCTTCCTCGCCTACCTTGTCGGCTAGGTCTGTCAGGAGTTTTTCCGTTTGGAAGATTAGGGCTTCAGCTTCGTTTTGGGCATCAATTGCCTCTTTGCGGATACGATCCTGCTCGGCATATTGCTCTGCCTCTTGTATCGCCCTGCCTATATCATCATCGGATAGATTGGTGCTTGCGGCAATGGTGATTTTCTGCTCGGTGCCGGTGCCTAGGTCCTTGGCAGATACATTTACAATGCCGTTGGCGTCGATGTCGAAGGTGACTTCGATTTGGGGCACACCACGAGGTGCCGGTGGGATACCATCCAAGCGGAAGCGACCCAACTCTTTGTTGTCGCGAGCCATGGCGCGCTCCCCCTGAACTACCACGATATCAACGGCGGTTTGGTTATGGGCTGCTGTAGAAAAAATTTCTTTTTTGTTGGTAGGAATGGTGGTATTACGCTCGATTAGGCGGGTTGCTACACCCCGTTCCGTTTCGATGCTCAGAGAAAGTGGGGTAACGTCAAGTAAGAGAATACTGCCGGCCCCTTCGTCCCCTGCCAGCTTACCGGCTTGGATGCTTGCACCAAGAGCCACGCATTCATCTGGGTTGAGGCCCTTGAAGGGTTCCATTCCAGTAAGCTTCTTTACCGCTTCTTGCACGGCGGGAATACGAGTTGAGCCTCCAACCAGAAGTACTTTTGATAGCTCTGTTGGAGACAGCTCTGCGTCTTTGAGGGCGGTGCGAGCGGGGCCCATGGTTTTTTCTACTAGGTCATGGGTTAACTCATCGAATTTTGCCCGAGTCAGGTTGATATCCATGTGTTTTGGGCCGTCTTGGTTCATTGTGATGAAAGGTAAGTTGATGTTGGTGGTGATAACCGTGGATAGTTCTTTTTTGGCTTTCTCCGCGGCTTCTTTTAAGCGTTGCATAGCCATTTTGTCTTGGCCCAAATCAATATTTTCCATTTTTTTGAACTCGGCTACAAGGTAATCGATTACCCTGTCGTCGAAGTCGTCACCGCCAAGGCGGTTATTGCCGCTGGTTGCAAGCACTTCGATTACACCATCGCCGATGCTTATGATACTTACATCAAATGTACCGCCTCCAAGGTCGTATACCATGACTTTTTGCTCTTTTTCATTGTCTAAACCGTATGAAAGGGCTGCGGCTGTTGGCTCGTTGATTATACGTTCCACTTCAAGGCCAGCGATTTTGCCTGCATCCTTTGTGGCTTGGCGTTGTGAGTCTGTAAAGTAGGCGGGGACTGTAATTACAGCCTTAGTGATGGATTCGCCCAAATAGCTTTCTGCGTCAGATTTAAGCTTTTGGAGAATCATAGCGGAAATTTCCTGTGGGGAATAGGTTTTGTCGTTGATTTTTACTTTGAAATTGGTGCCCATTTGACGTTTGATACTCATTACTGTGTTGTCTGGGTTGGTGATTGCTTGGCGTTTTGCAGTTTCGCCGATTAAGCGTTCTCCTGTTTTTGTGAATGCGGCAACAGATGGAGTTGTGCGCATACCTTCGGTGTTGGCGATTACGACGGGCTGGCCGCCTTCCATAACTGCAACACAGGAGTTGGTGGTTCCTAAATCGATACCTATAATTTTGGACATGGTTTTTCCTCGCTTTCGTTTTAGTTTGCTACTTTTACCATACTAGGCCGCAGCACCTTATCTCGGTGCTTATAGCCTTTTTGTAGTACTTCTACTATTTCGTTCTGACCGTAGGCTTCGTCTTCTATGTGAGCCACGGCGTGGTGAAGATTATGGTCGAAGGGGGTGCCTGTTTCGTCTGTGATAGGCTCTATGCCCATGTCTGTCAGCACTCCTTCAAATTGTCTTGCTATCAGAGCTATGCCCTGGTAGAAGTTATCTTCCTTGTCTTCGTTTGCGCTTAATGCGCGCTGGAAATTATCGATGATGGGCAGTAGTTTTTCCGCGGCGGCAGATTGGCCGGCATCGTATCTTGCGGCCATTTCCTTGGCTGTGCGTTTGCGGAAATTATCAAATTCGGCAAGATTGCGCTTTAGGCGGTCTTGTGCTTGATCGAGTTGGGATTTGTAGTCGGCGTCTTCCTCGGCTTCTATAACCTCGGGGGTATCATTCGATTCAGTCTCCTCTGACTCTTCTACTTCCTCTATTTCGATTTCCAGCTCCTCTATCTGGTTGGCTGGGGTTTCTTTATTCTTTCCCTTCATTGTATATCCCTTTCTGCTCTGTATATGCGAACGACATTTTCTAGTTATCAAGGGCCGCGAGCACGGACTTAATATTTTGGAGTATCCCTTGGAGCACTGACACTGCGTGGCCGTAGTCCATTCTGGTTGGGCCGATAAGTGCGATGCTGCCTGTGCTTTGATTGTCTATGGAGTAATTGGCCTTTATCAGGCTGCAATCCTTAAGGATATCGATGGTGTTTTCTGTGCCGATTATGACTTGAATATCTTCGGCTTGGGGCTGGCCCAGGATGGCGATTAGTGCATCTCGTTCCTCCAGTGCTTGGAAAATGGCTTCTGCCTTGCGGATATCCGCAAATTCTGGAAAGGCTAGGATGTTTTTGGCACCACTGGTAAAGACCCGCATGTCGTCTTCATCCTGTATCAGACCGACGATTGCACCTAAAATAGGCATAAGGATATGGGCATGGCGGCCAAAGGATTTTAGCATTTCGTCAATTAGAGGCCTGTCGATTTCCCTGATAGTTTTGCCACTGAGCTGCTGTGTCAGGATATTGGAAAGACCGTTAAGGACATCATAATCTGGGGCGGCAGGTAAGGTCAGGGGCTGATTTTTTACGGACTTTGTGTCCGTTACCATTACAAGGAAGATGGTTTTGTCGTCTACGGGTATCATTTGTACATGTTTGATTCTGGTCTTTTTTAGATAGGGCTCTGAGACAATTGCGGTATAGCGCGTAAGTCGCGCCAGGGCGGTGGCAGTCTGTCTCATCATCTGTTCTACCTGGTAGATATTATTAAAAATCATCCGCTGTAGGAGCATTGATTCCTCTGGGGTAAGGGATTTGTGAGGCATCATACTGTCTACGTAGAAGCGGTACCCTTTTTGGGAAGGTACCCGGCCAGAGGATGTGTGGGGTTGGGTTATAAAGCCCAGGTCCTCCAGGTCGCTCATCTCGTTGCGGATGGTAGCCGAAGATATGCCCATTGCATATTTTTTGGCGATGGTACGAGAGCCGATTGGCTCTGCTGTCTTAATATAATCGTTGATAATTGCTTCCAAGATCTTGAACTGCCTATCGCTGAGTGCCATGCCCATCCCCCCTTCTGCAGTGTATGGGGTATCTTTTTCTTTGTTAGCACTCTCGCCCGACGAGTGCTAACAGGTAAAAGATAACATGTTGATTATTTTATGTCAAGGGGTTTTTCACAAAAAAAAGCCTACGACACCATACGCTTTAAAATGTTTATTATGTAATTGAAGCATTCCAATCCTTCACCACACCTAGGGTAAGTGCAAAAAGAAGAAAGAAAAAACCCAGCAAACACTAAGAATCAATACATGCTGGGCTTTTTCGGTGATAAGGGATGGTAGGCCATTACAAAACTTGGTGTTTAGTAATAGCCTACCATCCCCCGTCCTGCACCTTACAAAAAACTCCTTGAAACAAAGCCTCTAAGGGGGTTTATCATACAAAAATATCACCTAATCCAATACAAAAACAGTAACTTCCCGTAGCTCCCTATCCCAAAATGTAAATGCATCAAAATTCTCGATAACAAAGCGGAGAGGTACCAACACACGATTATTACGCAACAGTGGCGTACCCATGTCCTCGGGCAGCGATTCGCCAACAGGCAGACGAAGCACTGTATCGTTGTAGTAGATATATGCTGTGCGGGTTGACCTATCCCAGCGTGGGGTTGCGCCTAGGGCTTCGGATACCAGACGTATGGGTACCATGGTGCGATTCTGGGTGATGAATGGAGCTGCATCGCTTGTTTGCGGGGTGCCGCGATAATAGTAGTCGTATTGGTTAATGGTCAGGCGTAATAGCGGTGTCGGCATCTCATAGACAAATGCGCCTATGATCCCTGAGCCTACAAACTCAAAGTAGAAATAGCTGCGGTCTCCTGAGAAGCGGCCAGGGATGACGGTGTAATCCCCCGTATCCAGGTCAATTTCAAAGCCCCTGAACATCAGCAGTTGTATATCGCTAAAGCTTAGGTCGCCTATATATACACTGATAATTGTACGGGTATCGTCGGCGGCTACTGCTATACTGTGCATCTGTTCCAGTAGGAACATGGCGTTAAGGTCGTCAATCTCAATCATGGCGGATACAAAATCCTCCGGCAGGTTGACATCAATATTGCTCAGTTGGATAGCTGTTGTCACATCCGGGTCGTATGGTGATGCACTAAACCTTAAGCTCGCTGGTACGGGGGATGGGGTTGGCGTGGGTGTTGGTGATGGTTCCGGTGTGGGGGATGGTGTAGGCGTAGGTGTGGAGCTGGAGGCAGTGCCGGGGCGGATTGGGCCTCGGATTATTGCCATTATTTCGTCTCGCTGCTCCATGCAGCGGAGGCTGTTGCGGGAGGTGAATTCATGGAAAAAGGGGTTTGGGTTGGTCACGCTGGTTGGCCAAATTGAAACTATATGTGTCTCTCCAGTGGAGACAGTACCGGCATAGAAAATAACTCGCAATACATCTCCGACTTGCATATTTCCCTTCAGCACTTCAACAACAGTGACATAATAAATATCCGTTGATACAATAGCTTCAGGTCCCCATCCACATAAACTCTCCGGCTCGTATATTTCAATAACTAAGACATATGGCGAACCGTTTATTATATCTGCAAGATATTCGGATGTAATAAACATTCTTGCCGGAAAAGGAAACGGGTCTCTGGGCAATGACCGGACATGGGAAAGTATTCTCTCCCTTGAAAGGCTTCCGTTAAAGGTCAACTGTGAATGCATTGACAGAGGTTCACCATACATTCTGCTTCTCGATGGGTCATCTAAATCAACAATTAGGTCAGTTATAAAACCTAAACCGTAGTCATAGATACGGGAATAAACATTTCCTATTTTCAGTAGTACCAGCAAATATTGTGTATCTGTCGTAAACTGCATGACATCACCTCCG
>WQVF01000092.1 GCA_009781725.1 Defluviitaleaceae bacterium | reverse complement strand
CGCGGCAGGGTCGTTATACTCCTTCGTGCATAGTATAAATTCCATCATCAGATAAATAAAAGACAAGTTCTTTTCAAAAGGAAGCTCTAAAATATCAGCCATTTCGTTAATCATCTTCCGCGCCTCATGTACCCGGTTGGCATTTAAGTAATCGTAGAGCACCCACAGGCGATCCTCATACAACTTTAATTCCAACTCAGTCAAAGGGGCGTTTTCGATGCCTAAGACTTTTTTAATAATCTCAAGCATTTCCCCTTCGCATTCTGCTTCACCGCGCTCTATACGGCTTATGTGCATTATGCTACGGTCTACGGCCTCTGCCAAAGATGCTTGAGATACCCCTTTTGATTTTCTTAACTGGGCGATTTTTTTGCATAGGGGCAAATTTGATTGGAGCTCCATTGCAACCTTCCTTTCGTTGTATAACGGTTTTTTGGCTTCATCGCACCTTGATTATATAAGGATGGTAATAAAAAATCCAGAGAGGGTAAGAAGATATGGCTATTTTGTATGACAAACATGACATCTGTCATCCTAATAATATGCCCCGGGACACTTATGTTGCCCTGGGGTATTTTTTATACTGTGTATATATTGTGAATAAACAAAACGAGGAGGACATTTCATGATTGCATCAATGACAAACATAGTAAAGCGTTATGGCAGCAACACGGCTTTGGATCATATGAATATGACTATTGTTAAGGGGGAGGTCTTGGGGTTGCTTGGGCCCAATGGAGCTGGTAAGTCTACTGCTATACGGGTGCTCACCGGCTTGACCGGCACTGACGCCGGTGAGGCTCAGCTCTTTGGCAAGAAGGTCAAGGGCCATGCTTTGGATTTGAAGAAGCGTATCGGGGTGGTACCTCAGGACCTTGCCCTTTACGAAACCTTGCCTGCACAGGATAATTTGGCCTATTTTGGTAAGCTTTATGGGGTCACTGGCGTGGCTCTCAAGGAAAGGGTAGGGGAGGTACTGGAGATTCTAGGGCTTGCTGAGGTGGCAAAGAAAGCCCCCAAGAAATTCTCCGGTGGTATGAAACGGCGGCTTAACATCGGCTGTGCCGTAATGCATAAGCCTGAGCTTCTGATACTTGATGAACCCACCGTAGGTATCGACCCACAGTCCCGAAATCATATCTTGGACTTTATCGAGGAAATGGCACGCCAGGGCACCACGGTTCTTTATACCTCTCATTACATGGAGGAAGTGGCCAGGCTATGCTCCCGGATTCTTATTATGGATGGGGGACGGGTTATCGCCGAAGGTTCTGTTGAAGAAATAACCCGGTCGGTGCTTTTTGAAGAAACTCTTGCCTTGGAAGTCAAAGACCCATCGGCAGTACTGCTTGAGAACATTAAGCATATCCAAGGGGTCGTAAGCTGTGAGGCTGCCGGGCAAAAGATAACCGTTGTAAGTACGGCAGGTGCCGCCAATATGCATCGTATCTTGGAAGTGGCTATGCCTAATATAATCCTTGGGGTTACGGCCCAGCGTCCTACCTTGGAAGATGCGTTTTTGGCCCTTACCGGTAAAACCTTACGTGACGGAGGTGACGCCTGATGAAGTTTTTATCTACATTTTGGATGGGGGTTAAGTATTTGTGGCGTGACCCGGTTATGGTCATTGTGAGTGTCGCTTTCCCTATTGTGATAATTCTTGTATTGGGCACAGCATTGGATAGTATGTTTGACCCTGAGTTTGGTGCTAATTTTGACCCGCCTAGAGTGGCTGTTGTTGCCGATGTAGATAATTATCTGAGTGAATTCCTGGAAGATGACAATGTTCGGCAATTTCTTGATGCAACCTTTACCGACCGGGTACATGCCGAAGAAATGGTAGCAAGGGGATATGTAAATATAGCTATTGTGGAACAGGGCTTTGGCCAGCCTATCAAGATATTGCTTCCTGCCCAGCAGGATGATTTGGCGGCGGTTGCACTTGCGATTGTGGATTCTTTTCAGCAAATAGGGGCTGCGGCAACCATTGCAGCTATGCAAGGGCGGGATTTTACCCATTTGCTTGGGGTAGATATTGAGATTACCAGTCAGCCCCTTGGTACCCGCATTCCCAGAGCTGTGGATTACTATGCCATTACCATGCTGGTTATGATTTTGCTTTATACGGGGCTTAATGGGATGGAGTTATTTCATAAGGGCATTTTTTCCGATACAGGTACCAGAATGCGCCTTTGTCCAATTTCAAAACCGGTGTTGGTGGGGGGGCTCCTTGGGGCATCGACCTTTACCAGCTTTGTTCAGGGGATGATTACATTTACCTTTACGGCGGTTGTTTATGGTGTGTATTGGGGAGAACGTATTCCTCTTGTGATATTGACCATCTTTGGGATGGTACTGTTTTCCCAGGCGTTGTGCGTACTGCTGATTGTTATATTTGAAAAGCGCAATGTTGTAGGCGGGATTGTACAGGTGTTGTTCTTTGTAACGACCTTTGTATCAAGCGGGTTTATCCCTGTTAATTTTGGGGAACTTAACCGAGTATTCCGTTTTGCCCCCAATGCCTTGGCTCAGACTGCAATTTTTGGCGCGGTCTATGGGGGAGACAACGCAAGTATTATAACTAGCCTGATTGTGTTACTTGGGATGGGCGGGGTATTTGCGGCACTGTCATTTATCGTAGGAAGGAGGCGGGTAGCATGACGGTTTTTATGATGGCGATTAAACGGATAATGAGCCAACCTATAAATTGGGTTTTTATCGTGATTTTTCCTGTTATCTTTTCTGTAATGATTACCATGGGAAATAATCCTGACATAGATAATTTTTGGGCAGAAAGCACCATCGTTTCTATAGGGGTTGTGGACCAGGATAACTCTGCCCTTTCTCAGACCTTAATGAACCAGCTTGATCTGCGATTTTCGGTAGTGGAGCTGGAAGAAGAGGAAATAAGTAATGCCCTAACGGGAACATATTTAGCACAGCCGGGGACAAATGTTGCATGGGTGCTTGTGATACGAGAGGGCTTTGGGGAAGATATCTTGGATGGAATCGTCCCCCAACTTGACAGTTATGCACTAATCATCAGTGATATCACGATACTGGGGGATAGGGCAGCTCAGAGCGTGACCCGGGCACTGATGGTCCTGGGTACGGATGACCCTGCTACTTTGGCCTTGTGGGGAGGGGTTTCCCAGTTGGATTTTTATGTAGTAGGGGAAACGGGTATCCCATGGGACGCAATTTCTCAGCTTACAGGTATGTATGGCTTTGTTGCAAAATTTATGGCATTCTTTATTATAAGGATACTGATGGATGATAAGCTCAAGGGTATGCCTGAGAGGCTTGGGGTACTTCCGGTATCCCCGCGACGGATTATGGTACAGGGGACTTTGGCGGCTTTTGTATCTACCCTTATTGCCTCGGTTGTATTAGTATGGTTTTTGAATTCCCGCCTTAGCCATTTACCAAATCCCTTACATCTGTTTACGATTCTTGCTTTGTTTAATTTGTTCACGGTAGCCTTTGTATTTGCACTGTATTCCAACATCAAGAACATGGCGGCGGTTAGTGTAATTGTAACCATGGTTGCCAATATATTTTCCATGCTTGGCGGGCTTTTCTGGCCATTGGAAATGGTGCCTCAGTTTATGCAAAGAGTGGCGTGGTTTACACCTACCTATTGGTTTGGTCGTGGGCTTAGGAGTATCGGTGAGATTGGGTTTGAAGGATTTGTGATGCCTGTGATGCTTCTTCTTGGTTTTACAATAGTGGCAATGCTCCTTGGGGGGTGGAAGAGGATACAGGGGGTAGAGGAATAGGAGATTAACATGAAGCTCCACTTCATAGCAGCCCGTGGGGGCGTTGGAATCATGTTACTGATTTTTTGGGGGTTGGTTGACAACCCCCTTTTTGCCGTTCATTTCTTGTTGATTTTAATTGGGCTGTCGGCAGTGAGATATCGGATTAAGCCCTACAGATTTTTGCCTTTACTTGAAGCTGCGGCATCAGGTGTATATGCAATTTTATGGCCTCCAGCTTTACTTGGGCTGTGGTTGCCTATGATTAGCATATTTGAAAATAAATGGAACAAGCGTGAAGCCAAGACTCTGGAACAAAACCACACAGAAAGGTCCAAGCGGTATATGTTGGAGGCGCAAATCGACCAATCCACCAAAGACAGCATAAATGCCGCGCGGTTGGCCGAAATGACCGAGCGGGCACGGATTGCCCAAGATATTCACGACCATGTTGGCCATGAGATGCATGGCGCGTTGATTGCCCTGCAAACCGCGATTAAATTACATGAAAATAAAGACCCCCGGACAAAGGAGCTAATGGCTAAAAGCCTTACGAGAATGGAGTCCGCATCTGCGACACTAAGGGAAACGGTGCATAACCTCCGGCCTGCTTATACCATAGGCCCGGATACATTGGAGCAGATATGTAAGGATTTTACGTATTGCCCCGTTGAGTTTTCCAAGTCGGGGGATTTGGCTGATGTGGTGCACTGGGAAATGATTGCCGCTAATTTGAAGGAGCTGTTGACCAATATAGCAAAGCATTCTAACGCTACCGCTGCGGCTGTAAAAGTGGATGGTAACGCAAAATATGTACGCATGACCGTAAAAGATAATGGTCAAACAAAAAAGAGCCCCACCCCCGGCCTTGGCCTATCTGGTATGAAGGATAGGATAAGGATGGCAGGGGGGACACTTTCGGTTAGTGACGGGGATGGGTTTATGGTGGTGTTTGTGTTGCCGAAGGCTTAAATTAGGGTGGCAATATCCACGCCTTAACACCACACGCACTCTCTAACTGAGCAGACAACTTCTTTAGCATCGGTGTCCTATCTTCCCCGATATTTATATAATCAACATTATTGAATATAAACCGGTACAGTTTTATAATGCGTTCGGTCTTGATGGCTATAGCTCTTACAGACAGTGGGTCTCTCAAGTCCGGAATGTTATTTTCGTCGTATATGACCTCCATAGCTTGAATAGCTCCTGTCAGATTGTTATACGCTGAGCTTATTGATATTTCTCCGTTTTCAATCTGAGCCAGTAGGGATAAGTCGCCTTGCTTTTCCACCTTCATAAAGCGGTATACGGTTTGTTCACTCACTTTGGCATCTTTTGCTATAGTTTTACGGACATGGATGGGTTCACAGCCTGTTTTCGAGTGACTTTGCATTGCGACGTCGCGTAAATACTCCCCCTTGCGTATTGCCAGCTTTATCCGCATCACATCAGTTAGGTTGCGCCGTCCCAGTTGGTTTTCCACAATCCAGAGGGCGGCGTTTTCTTTTGAAGAAAAGCGCAGTTTTTGTGTCTTATAAGGGATGCCATGTTTTTGGCAGATTTCATAACGGTTGTGACCGTCAACTATAAAGCCTCGCCATATTTTTATAGTGTCACGGCACCCATGGGTTAGGATGCTTTCTGTAAGGCCGTGGTACTCCTCATCAGATAGGGGCGGGATTAGGTTTTTGAATTCCTTTTTGATTTTGAGTTGGGTCACTGGTGTTTTCTCCTTCCAGTTTTTCGAGCAGCTCCTGTAGTAGGGTAGGGAGCTGTGTTAGCTTGTTGCGTGTTTCCGGGGGTAGGTCATTGCAGTTGTTGGCGGCGATTACCCTTTCTAAGTAGCTATAATCTTTGTCGGCTTTGCGCAACTGCTTCATTATTTCTTTTGGGAGCAGGCGGTGTGCTGTGCCGATTTTTAGTTTGCCGGATTGGACGTGGTCTAGCAGTTGTGGATTGTTTGAAGCTCTTACTTGCATGTAATTACTCAGGTTTCCCTCGCTAACGCCGGCTTCACCGGCTATGGTTTTCCTTACATCAACAGAAGCAGTTTTAGGTTTTGATGATTCTGACGAAAGCGCTCCTTCGTATTTTGCGCTTGTTCTATCTCCTCCTGCTCGAGATTGCCTTTTTTGTGCTTTTTTACGCAGTATGTTTGACTTCAGAAGTGCCACTTCAATCCTCATTGCATCAGTAAGATTGCGCCTCGCCAGTTGGTTATCCAGTATCCAGACCTTGACTGCATCCCTAGACGGGAAGTCCATCTCTTTAATGCTAAATTCAATGCCATTGTCCACGCATATTGCATAACGGTTATGCCCGTCGATAATTATGCCTTCCCATGTTATTATTGCGTCAAAGCATTTGCGAGAAGACAGGATGTTATGTTCGAGCTGTTTGTGCTCGTCGGTATTGAGGGGAGGTATTAAACCCTCGAATTCCGGGTCGATAATAGGAAGGGACGTCATGTGAATCTCCTTTCGAGTAATACCACACCCCATCACCCTTGGCATGACCTGGGATGACAGAAGGGTGTTTGTATATAAATATGTAAGCGAGGTGATATATGAAACTACTTATAGCCGACGACGATGGTCTAATACGTGACAGCTTAAAAATCATGTTAGAACTAGTAGAAGGTTGGACAGCTCAAACCGCTTCTGATGGCAACACAGCCTATGAGCTATGTGCCGCCGACCCACCGGACGTAATCCTAATGGATATCCGTATGCCGGAGGGCGACGGGGTGACCGCAACCCAAAAAATCAAAGACACCTTCCCACAAGTCAAAATAATAATGCTAACCACCTACACCGATGACGCATATATCCAAGCCGCAATAGAAGCCGGAGCCGAAGGATATTTATTAAAAAGCACCCCAGCCGACGGCATAGTTGAGCGTATCAGAGCCGTAGAAAAAGGTGCCTATGTATTCGACAAAGGTGTAAAAATCTCTGCTAAAAAAACTCCGACTCCCTCCTTCGAAAACCTAACCGAGCGAGAAAACGAAGTACTGGCCTTGGTGGCCTCCGGCCTATCCAATAATGAAATCGCGGCCAAGCTATACCTATCCCAAGGGACAGTACGGAATATTGTGTCCGCTCTGTTGGAAAAACTGGAGCTTAGGGATAGGACTCAGCTTGCGGTGCATTATTGGAAGAATGGGTAAATAATAGACCTCTTCTGAAATAAGGGGCTGTCCTGTAAAAGGACAGACATCATGAACCTGTGGCACCAAAGAATTACATTTCTTTGGGTGACGCAGGCGTCATGATGTCTGTCTCATTAAGCATTTTTATGAATAATTATGCACTTGCCTCGTCGTTGCGAGGAGCGAAGCGACGAAGCAATCCAGCAAATCAAACCTTCTGGATTGCTTCGCTTTGCTCGCAATGACAGG
>WQVF01000091.1 GCA_009781725.1 Defluviitaleaceae bacterium | reverse complement strand
GAGTATATCCAAGCCCATATTGATGCTGCAAAAGAGACTTTTAAGATTGTGGGATTACCGATAACAGAACGGGAGATTGTTGTTTTTTTAGAGACGCTATATCATTGGTTTGACCTTATTGCAGCCAAAAGGCTGGAGGACGCCAGAGTTATATATAAGGAATTATCCAATATAGGTAATTTGGAGCCATGTGATTTTCATATGGCTACGTTATGCAAGCTGATTGGGATTAGGTTTTTGATAGCGGATAATAATTACATAGCTGCTGAAAAAGAATTGAAAAATCATGAAAAACATCTTGAGAAGATGACCAATGAATGCAAATATCATTATTATTATAACAAGGGTTTTCTAAATGCCAGACAGGGGCATCCTGAGAAGAGTTTAGATTTTTATCTTAAAGCATACGAGTTAGTGGAAAATCAAAAAGATTTACTGCCAAGGCCCGATGGATGGCTCTATTATGGTATAGCTTGGTGCTATTCATATATGGAAATACCGTATCGCGCATTGACTTTTTGGCATAAAGCAAGACAGATATATGTTGATGCAAATATGGAGATTTTCGATTTAAACACAAATCGCATGATTGCACTTAATTATATAAAAACAAATCAGTTAAAAGATACTGAAATATTATTGAATAAATGCTTGGTAAAGGCTGAAGGTATTAAAGATGATATTTATGTTGGTATGACCTTGTACTGTTTTGGCTATATGTGCCAAAAGGCTGGCAACTGGGAAACTGCTATAGGATATTTTGATAAGGCAATTAAATATCTGCCTAAGCAGACTGATGATAGCTATTCGTCTCAATATCGTAAAATCCATTGTATTATACATACTAGAGCGTTTGCCGAAGCTAGGCGGCTATTGGAATATGCAAAAACAACGTGTGTTGGTAACAAATTATGGACATCATATTATGAAGCCCTTGAGTATTATCTAAAGATTAGTAAAAATATGACTTCTCATGATAATAGTAAAGTAATTGAGCATATAAAAAATATAGCAATACCATATTTTATTGAGCAATATGACTATTTTTTAGCAATGGATTATTATGCATTACTTGAGCAGCACTATGAAAAAATAAATAGCATGATGAGGTCATTAGAGATGACTAGGGCTATTTATGGCATATATAAAAGATGCCTTGTTAATCATGGAGGGAGAGATTAAACCATGAAGAAAAAATTGTTTGCTGTGGTTATAACATTGATTATAGTGCTTAGCTCAGTTTTGCCTGCGTTTGCCGGCCATAGAGTAGTGGATTCGCTTCCTCCATATGAGCAGCTCAGGCAAGCTTGCATTATAATCTCACCAGGTATTGTTGCTACTCGTGGTGGGCCTGGGGGAGGAGTAGGCCCACCCCCAGGAGGTTATCCCTAAGTGTCACCTAACATAAAAGATGCCTTGTTGATCATGGAGGGAGAGATTAAACCATGAAGAAAAAATTATTTGCAATGGTTATAACATTGATTATAACACTTAGCTCAGTTGTACCTGTGTTTGCCAGCCCTAGAATAGTAGAGTTGCTTCCTCCATGTGAAAGTCCCAGGCAAGCTTGCATTGTAATCCCAGGTCCAGGTATTGTTGCTACTCGTGGGCCTGGTGGGGGAACATATGAGCCTCCCCCAACTTGGCCTTAATATCACACTAACCCCATATATCCACCCTACATCTATATGTAGGTAAAGATATAACCCTCAAAGCAGGAAAAAACCTAGCATCATAACCCCAGTGATTGCTAGGTTTTTTCTTGCTACAGTATCCAATTACCCGTTTAAAATCATCATTATCCATTTTCTAGGGCAAAAGCGACAAAATGCGGGTATTGTGATAAAACATCAACACAATTAAAATATACATAAGTTCGGGAGATGGAAACAGACCAGAACACGCACTCACGCCAGTCTAAAATGCACCACCCGCAAAGTTGCATACTCTAGGGGTATCCTTACCACGCGCCAACCCCAAGCGCGAAGGATCGCCTCCAGGTAGGGATACCCCTATTGTAATGAGATGGACAGAGCTTTGCGTGTGAGTATTTTATGCTGGCGTGGTTGCTTACCTGGGTGGAGGTGTAAGGAATTATCCCCAGATATAGTCAAGTGAGACTATTGATAAAAATATTAGACACGAAACGAAGCATTCTTGATACCATTATTCCGAACATGCCTCGGGATTCCCCGTCCTTATCGAAAGGCTAAAGGGATTCCGGTTTAAGGCTGGGAATGAGGGTTTATTTTGTTGTGCTTAACATAAGTGACCATAACATGCGCAAACTGCATGAATAAAAAGGAGGAAATGAAAACATGAGGAAAATGAACAAATTGGCCCGTATTGTCATGGCGATGCTGTTATTACTTACAGCACTGATGGCACGCCCACTGCAAGTCCACGGGGCTGATTATGGAGGGGTACCCTTTGTGCCAAGGCCACGGACGGATTATGCCAGGCATTTCATCGACAGAAGCGATGGGCAGCAGTGGTTTTTGGATGCAGTAGAGACAATTTTAAACGTACACGCAATGTCAATTAATACAATTGCGTCTCAGGCCGACTTGGATACAGTGATATCAGTCGGCCTTTTTGATGTCGGAATAACAGGCAGGATACCCCGGGCAATCGGGGAATTGCGTAACTTGCAATTCCTGCATCTTGGCCGGAATAACCTATCCGGCCCTATCCCGGTGGAGTTGTTTCGGTGTACAAGATTGGTGGAGATTGACCTTTCAGAAAACAGCTTCACCGGGCCGATACCTGCTGGGTTTGGTGAGCTTACAAATTTGCGGGTGCTGCTGTTATGGGGTAATCAGCTTACCGGGCAGATTCCTGCTGTTTTGGGGGAGCTGACGGGGCTTGTGAATCTTGACCTGTCTTCTAATAACTTGACCGGTGGGATACCTGCGGCCTTGGGTTATTTGAGGGCATTAAGGGTATTGAATCTTTCTGACAACAACCTGGGCGGTTCTATCCCGGCGGCACTTGGCGATTTGGCTCAACTGCAAGTCTTAATGGCTTGGGGTTGCGGGTTGACCGGTGCCATACCTGACCGGCTTGGTAGTCTGCGCAACCTGGTTGTTATGGACCTATCCCAAAATGCCCTGACTGGAGCAATACCCACAACATTCTCCTCACTTAATAATCTGCGGGAGATTGCGCTGTCTGACAATGACTTTGGGGGTAGATTGCCCGCAGAGTTCTCTGGTTTATCAGCCATTAGGGTACTGGATTTGGCTCGCAATAACTTCACCGGCACGATTCCCGCAAGCTATAGAAATCTGTCAGCCCTTAGGACAATAGATCTGGACGGCAATGACTTATATGGAGTCATCCCGGATATATGGGGCAATATGAACGATTTAGCGACTGCGTGGTTGCGGAGTAATTACTTCGTTGGTGATGTACCGGGGTCGCTTGTGTCCGTGTCCGGTGCGCGGGTAAATGATAATTACCTATATGGTGTAAATGTTGCGCAAATACCACATAACTCCGGTAATTTTATCAACCAACCGGCGGCAACACCCCAGTTTCGTTTAGAAATGAATGATTATGTATGGGCGGCGCGGGGGCAGCGGCTTAATGTGTATGAGGCGTTTAGGATAGTTAATGCCGCAACGGGTGCCCAGGGTGCGAAGCCAAAACTACCTGTGCCCATGTACGAGGTAGTTGTTGTTACAGCGTTTACAGCACCTGATAATCCCGCGGATTGGTTTGAGATCACGTCTGATGCAAATGGGATATTTATTAGTCTATTGCAAGATGTATCGCCAGAGGACGCGATATTATTTGAACTAAGAATGCTACCTCATGATGTAAACTCGCCATTTTCCTTTGTGAGATTTTTTATGGGTACGGAATACGGCCAAGCTCCAATGCCTCCACCATCCCCGACTCCACGGCCAACACCACCTCCTACAACAGTTCACCCCCCAACAGTCCAACCTCCAACAGCCCCGCAGTTTAGCCAAGGTGAAAGCGTAGGCCCGGCTATGCCTACACGTCCAGTGGTAGTCCCAGAGCCGCCTTATGCTTTGGAAAGACGGTTGGCCTATATAACAGGCACTTCCCCCAATTTATTCGAGCCCAACGCCCCTATGAGGCGCGTGGATATTGCGGTGGCACTGTTTAATATCGCGGGCAGACCGGAAGTTGAGTTAGTCAACCCATTTGTGGATATCCCAGATAATCACCCCCATATAGCCGCCATTGCCTGGGTTTACGCGAATGACCTGATGATTGGCTACCGAGACGGGACATTTAGGCCAAACTCAAGCCTGACCCGTGGCGAGCTTGCGACTTTGATAGTCAACTGGCGGGGGTACACGCCTCGGCGTACTACTACCTTCCCTGACGCTATAAACCATTGGGCCAACGGCTCTATCGGAGCAATTGAGCTTCGAGGACATGTGTCTGGCTATCCTGACGGTACATTTAGACCCAACGCACCTATCCGCCGTGCCGAGGTTGTGACCTTGCTTAACTCCCTAATCGGACGAACAGCGGATTTGAACTTTGTAAGATATTTGGAAAATCCATTTGATGATGTGTCGCCAAACCACTGGGCCTTTGCCGAGATTATGGTGGCGGCAGTTGACCATTATGTAGTGATATTGCCAATGCAAGGAGAGGAGGCAAACGAATCATGATAAGAAAGAAACTAGCCCAACTAAAGCGCATGGTAACGCTATTATTATGCATGTTATTATTGACGCAAAGCACAGTAAGCGTACTGGCGCAGTCATCGTTACCACCCCCCGCCGAGTGGAACTTCATCCAACTAACGGCTCTTTCAAACAACGAAGTACTAAGCACAGCATCAAGCATAACCACAATCCCAAGGGTATCAGTAAACCGTCCATTCAACCCAACAGCGGAACGGGCGGAGCTATCCTTTGCCATGCGCTACGGGCAAGGAGCGCGGATAGAGGTTTTCCGGCTGCCGGGTAATGTCAATCCGGAGAATATCTACCAAGCCAATGCCCAAGGCGAGTTTGTAGGGTATATATACGGTGAGTTTGACGGATTGCCACGGGTGTTTGATTTTGGCGGGCTGGAAAAGCCTGTTTCCCATGGGGCTTTGATGATACCAAACTTTGGCATGATATCCCCCGGTGCGTTGGCCGCGTCGCCGGGAGACTTGGGTGCTTCGGGAGACGATGGGTTTTCGGGGCCTTCTTTTTTAAGTATGTTTGACCCGGCAAGCCCCGGTGCCCTCTCTCTTATATCCCCCAGTGCTCTTTCTCTTGCTTCTCCCAGCTCACTAAATGTATTCGCCTTTCGAGGCTATGCCGGGTGGCTGCCGGAGCTTTTGGCTTATGACCCTTGGGGGCTTGCGGACCCAGGCTGGGTCCCTGCACCTGACAACTTTATCAACTCCATTCTATGGGATGGGGTAATTGTTGACTCAAACGGCCAACATGTGCTGCTGACCAGCGGTAACTATGTAATCGTTGTACAGCCGGTGGCTCATAGTCAGTCGGAAAACAGAATCCTTCTGCCCATAGTCATTGACCATGACTATATCCCGATAATCACAGGCCTGCCCAGGGGTAACACGACCCCCTTCGGGGCCTTTATCGGTATACCAGGCCTTCATGAAATCAATATGATTAGCGGGAATTACTTCTTCTCGATAACGGATATGACAGTGCCGGTAAGCCCGAGGCTGGCTTTTACCCGTAATTACAACTCTCAGCTGGCCCATGTTTCGGGGCATTTGGGTAACGGATGGCGAACGGGCTTTGATTTTCATCTGGAAGAAACCACCTTTGGCGCGACGGTAACCATGCCGGATGGGGGGACTCTGCATTTCCGACGCTGTGTTGAAGGGAACTTTACTTCGGCACAGGGCAGAGATTTTACCTTGGAAAACACAAACCTGGGTTGGACGATGACCGACAGAAGCCGTACCAGATATTACTTCTATCCGGAAGGTAATATCCTGGGTATAAGCCCCCTAAACGGCGAGTTTGTGTCTTTTGAATATGTGAGCGGTCAACTGACCCGAGTGTATAACCGCAGTGGCAGCCTGACCTTTACACATATAGGCGACAGAATCGCTACAGTTACGGCTACTCCCGGAGGCCGGACGATATCTTTCGAATACGATGCCTTGGGGAATCTGATTAGCGTGACAGATTACTCGGGCCGCAGAACCTCCTATGGATATGATGGGGAAAATCGCCTGATTAGCATGACCGATACAGGGGGCTGGCGTTATCTTGACCTTGTGTATGATAGCCACAGCCGCTTGATATCCGCCAGGATAGGCAGTTCTGCAGTAACAAACACCATTGTGTATGGGGTACTTCATACCATAACCACAGACCAGCGAGGCCATAGCAAGACCTATCGCTTTGACAGAGACCGTCATATAACCGCGATAGAGCACAGCGACGGCGCGGAGTTCTTTGCCTTCGAAAATGGCCGTCTGGTAGCGGAAACCGCCCGCAATGGACGGACAATCCGATACGAACACGACGAGCGAGGAAATATCACAAGAATAACAGGGCCAGAAGGTGGCTATAGCATATTCACCTTCAACGAAAACAACCTACCAACCCGTATAGACCGGACCAACCCGGCAGGTGTAACCACCACTCGCCTATACGAATACGACGAGCGGGGCAACGTAATCAGCTTTACAGACGAATATGGCCGAGTCCGCCGGTTTACCTATGACCGTTACAATCGTCTAATCAGCTCAACAGACGCGGAAGGCAACACAACCGAGTTCGAATATGACGAATATGACCGTCTATCCGGCATAACCACCCCAGACGGAGGCACAATCCGCACAGAGTACGACAGCCGTGGCAACCCAATAAGGGTAACCAGTGCCATGGGCTATGTGACGGAGTTTGAGTACAACGCTGCCGGTCATCTAATCCGCACTACGGACCCACTGGGCAACACCACCCGTTTTGAGGTGGATGACCGTGGCAACGTGACCGCGGTAATAGACGCCCTGGGCAACAGGATAACCACCACCTTCAACGCCGCGTCTCAGCCTTTGGTAATCACAGACGCCCTGGGCTACTACACCACCCACACCTACAACTCTGACGGTGCCATAACAAGCACCACCTTCCCAGACGGTGGGGTAATAAAATACACCTACGATATGTATGGCCGCTTGCTCTCCAAAACCGACCCAATG
>WQVF01000090.1 GCA_009781725.1 Defluviitaleaceae bacterium | reverse complement strand
CTTAGTATTTTTGGGAAATAATTTGATGGCAGGCTGCTTTTAACTCGGGTTTTTGATGCTAAATATGCGACTTGATGCACTATTTCCCATCATCTATCCCGGAAACGACGGTACTTGGATGCTTCGGAAAAGACAGGTTGTGTGGAGCGGCTTAATGCCTTGCTACCACTAGGGTTGGGAAACCCTTCCTTCGTCTGTCCCGAACTCCTTTCCCGTAAAAACCAGTACCTCCTTTCTTTTTTGTGCGGTTATACCGCTTATATTGGTAGTATAGCATCGGGGATTTAAAATGGTCAACGCTGTTACGAAATTGTTATCCGGTTGTAACATTCGGGTAATAACCGGGCAATAATGCCGTTTTATTGCGCTTGGGGCACCCTTGGCTTAAACTGCGGCTTTGGGCCTTCCATGGACCATTTTCTTCCCTTGCTACCATGCGCAATATACCATGTGATGGAATATTGTTCAATAGTTGTTGGGGAATTGTAATATTACTGTAACATTTAGAAAATTACGTATGGTGCCATACGGTATATTTTTTTCTTCATATAAAATATGCCGTAAATACAAGGGTTGTGTAAAATCCATGTCGTCAAAACAGTTGTTGACTGTACTACATAAGTGATACAGTTGCTGCCTTGTTCAACGTAAAAAATGTTTTTTGTTACAGTACCTTCCTGTCAGTGGCTAAGTTTTTTCTTTTGCCAAGCTTGCAACCCCCTCGCCGCCTATGGCGGCATTTCCCCCTTCCAAGGAAGTGGCTAGATAAGCCCCCTTCTTTAGAAGGGGGTGGCCCGAAGGGCCGGGGGTTGCTAGCTTGGCCATGCGTTAAAGTCAACAAAACGAAACTTAAGCCAACGACAGCTTCTATTTCTCCTTCCCGATGCAATACTTTATGGGTATATTATTCGGCTTAGGGATTTTTTTATGTATTTACCGGGATTTGTAATGGGAGTGTAACATTACGTGGAGAAGAAATTCTCCGCGGAACAACAACAAAAAAAATAAGCCCACCGGTAAGTAGAGGCTTATTTTTGGAACCAAATAGTAAATAATATATTTGGAGTCCTGCCACTTCTGCTATGGCAGTTGATTGAAATCTTAGAGGTCGTTCGTCTCACCGGACGGCCTCTTTGCTACTATGGCCATATTATACAGTAGATATACAAGGCTGTAAACCATATTTTCCGATGATTCAACTACGTTATGGGTATATTATTCGGCTTAGCGATTTTTTTATGTATTTGGCGGGATTTGTAATGGGTTGTAACAATAGAAACCCATCCAATCCGCCGAGTAATTCTCTTTGGCTCCTACGCCAGAGGTGACGCAACCCAGTACAGCGATGTTGATTTGATGCTTGATAGCGGTGGACGCTTGAATGGCTTTGACTTCTTTGGTATTGCCGGAAGAATCATAAAGAATATGCCCATAAAAACAGACGTCTTTGAGCTAAGTGAGGTAAAAAAACCATCAGGGCTTATGGATAATCTTAATCGTGAGGGAGTTGTCATCTATGAAGCGTGATACTCGTAAACTGCTTGAACATATTCTTGCGTTTTCTATGAAAGTTATGCAGTAATTTAAAAGCTATCCTGCAGATGTAATTAAGATGCCTAGATTATCCTCGCCGCACAGTCTTCATCCTCGCCCTCCTAGGCTTAAGAACAGTACCTACATGCCATTTGCTGCAAATATTACATAGATATACAGTCGTGTTTGCCCGCTGGGTTTTATTAAGATGAACTGACTGGCGGTGGGCAATATATTTTGTGGGGTGTCCGACCTTTTTGCAGGTGGTGGCCCTTGAATCCATCGGCGGCATAGGCTGCTGCGGCACCTTTGCCAATGCTCTTATCTGTTCCAGAGTTATGTTCTTGTCAATATCGGATTTCATCACGGCCCCCCTGAGTTATATATTGATTAGTTCCATGACATTTTATGGCAAAAACTGCAATTTGTCAAGTGTTTTTTTCAATCTCAAGGTTGATTATATACTACATATCATGTAAAATAATTCTAATTACAAAGGGGGTACAAAATATGGACGATAAACAAATGCTACAATCAATTCTCTCAATAGTGTCAGCAATATCAGAAAAAGTAACTGAAATAGAAAAACGAGTAACTGCAATAGAAGAACGAGTAACTGCAATAGAAGAAAGAGTAACTGCAATAGAAGAACGAGTAACCGCAATAGAAGAACGAGTAACTGCAATAGAAGAACGAGTAACTGCAATAGAAGAACGAGTAACTGCAATAGAAGAGGGCCAAGCTCGTATGGAAAAGCGGCTTGACTCATTGGAGCGCGAAGTTGCTAGGATTTCTAGTAAACTGGATGATGTAGAAGATATATTACTAAACACCATCAAACATCATGATGAAACCAGTGAAAAAGTTGAAAGACATGAGCGGATATTTGAAGATTTCAAGGCAGCGGTGTAGCCTATGTAAAGTAGGTTAGTAGAATATGTGTACAACATATACGTAGGGGCGGTGTCCCCGACTCCCCCTGGGATGTCGGGACACCGCCCCTTAATGCTGTTATAACGCTATTAACTCGCCTTAAGCTCCAACCTCAACCTATCTGCAATAAGCGCGATAAATTCGCTATTGGTGGGTTTGCCTTTATGGTTATTAATCGTATAACCGAATAAGCTATCTATTACATCCACCTTACCACGACTCCAGGCTACTTCTATTGCGTGGCGAATGGCTCGCTCTACGCGGCTGGCTGTCGTATTGCATTTTTTTGCTATTGAGGGATACAGTTCTTTTGTGATGTAGTTAAGAACGTCCAGGTCATCTACTGCCATCATTATGGCTTCTCGCATGTAATGATAGCCTCTTATATGGGCTGGGACGCCGATTTCATGTAAGATGCCGGTGATTTTTGTTTCTAGGTTAAGGCTACGATTCTTTACATTGCGGGCATCTATGGTTTGGTGTACGGGATTCCTTAGCTGCTCTTTTAGCTGCCGGATTCTGGATACTAGGGCGTCTAGGTCAAAGGGCTTGGCAATATAGTACTCGGCTCCAAGCTCTATGGCCTTTTGGGTTATTTTGTCTTGGGTTATTGCCGATAAGATTATACATATCGGCGCATAGGGCTGAGGCTCCCCAAGGTTGAGCCTTTCCAGGACTCCCAGTCCGTCCAGCTTTGGCATTACCCCGTCGATAATTGCCACATCGGGCTTCAGTTCCTGGATTTTTTGGTAGGCCTCCAAGCCGTCATAAGCCACCCCTACTACGTTTAGGTCGCTGTACTTCTCCAGGTAGTTGGTGATTACGTCGCAGAATTCCTTGTTGTCGTCCGCCATAAGAACGGAAATCCTCTTTTCGCTCATGCTTGCTTCCTCCTGTATATTAATGTTATTTATCTAGCCTCTCCCTGGAGGGAGAGACAGTCATTGATGAGGGTTTTTCCTGTATATTAATGTTATTTATCTAGCCTTCTCCTGCCAGAGGCAGGGGTGAGGCACGTTTTCGGTGATTGAAACTAAAATGTAAATATTTGACATACGAATATTGTAAATGGTAAATAATGTAATTGCAAGACAAAGATATGTATAAAAACCGACATGTGGTAGCAGAAATTGACATACGTGCATTGTAAATGGCAAATAATGCTATTGCAACACAAAGATAAGTATAAAAATCGACAATTGGTGGATATAGAGATTGTTTTAGTACTTGCCAAGCTGTACCAAGTGCGAACTTAAACTTCAAAAGAGCGCAAAATTCTGCGTTGAACCTTCGCAGAACTTTTGCGCTAAAATGTAGTTTAAGTTCGCACCAAGTGCGAACTTAAACTTCAAAAGAGCGCAAAATTCTGCGTTGAACCTTCGCAGAACTTTTGCGCTAAGCCAATATGTAGTTTAAGTTCGCACCCCTTGCCATATTCCTTTATTTATGTACATATATATGATGAAGAATGTTTTATAGCGGGGCTGTCACGTTAAGAAGTAATAAAAAGCCCGTCATCCCGGGCTTGACCCGGGATCCCCTTAGTCCAATGGTTATGGGATCCGGGATGACGAGCCTTGAAATAACGGTATTCTTAACGAGATAGCCACACTATACCTGGAGGTTATCATGGACAATAAAAAATCATTTGGAATAGGCCTAGCGGCGGGAATAATTTTAACGATTATTATCGTGTTCAGTGTCAACGCATACCAACAGCGTTCTGCATGGGGGGAATTATTAGATCCCAACAGCAAAGTCACTGAGATTTACGAGCTTTTAAGCGATATCTCTATGTTCCCAATAGACAAAGAGGTGATGCTGGATAGTATGTACCGCGGGTTTCTCGAGGGAGTCGGGGATCCTTACACTCAGTACTTTGATAGACAGGCATTGCAGGCATTTCGGGAACGGGTTGCCGGTGAATATGTAGGAGTCGGGGTGCTGGTGTTGGAAGACGTTGAGACCATGACCTTGATTGTCGCTCAGGCGTTTCGCGGCTCACCGGCGGCGGCGGCAGGTCTTCTTCCTGGGGATAAAATCGTGGGAGTGGACGGAGTGGACGTAACAGGCCGTCCTACGGCGGAAACTATGAGTATGATTCGAGGTCCAGAGGGCTCGGCGGTTAATCTTGCGATATACAGGCCATATGAAGACGAGCGTTTTAATGTGAGCATTGTGCGTACTGTGATAACCATTCCTTCGGTTTATCATGAGATGATGTCAAGCCATATCGGATACATACGTATCGAAGGCTTTGATGATGCGACAATGGAGCAATTTTCCGAAGCGATGTTGGAGCTAACGGCTCAAAACATGCAAGGCCTGATATTGGATGTGCGCAACAACCCAGGAGGCGGGCTCCATGTGGTGACCTATATAGCCAACTACTTTACTCCCGAAGGGGTTGTAGCCTATACAATTGATGCCGCAGGGCGGCGGCAAAATTTTAACTCAGACGATACGTATCTAGGGTTGCCTCTGGTGGTGCTGATAAATGGCAGAAGTGCCAGTGCATCGGAGTTATTAAGCGGCGCGATCCAGGATACGGAAATGGGGATTTTGATTGGCGAGCAGACCTTTGGAAAGGGAATAGTACAGCATTTACGTCCTCTCTCTGATGGCAGCGCAGTCAAAGTCACCGTAGCAAAGTATTTCACCCCAAGCGGCACATCGATTCATGGTGTCGGGGTAGCACCGGATATAGAAATAGAAATGGATGAGGCTCTAAGCCGCAGGATAGGTGATTTGTCACTAGAAGAAGATGTGCAGCTGCAAAGAGCGTTGCAGGTTGTGCAGGAGATAGAGAGAGTGAATTAGCCCTTCTGACTCTCCAATTAACCCATATTGTTGAGTGAAGCGCACTCAAGCCCCCTTCCAGTGGAAGGGGGAGCCGCGTCAGCGGCGGGGGGTTGCTGGCTTGCGTAGTGCAGTAGCTAAAAGCCGAGGTTTGCGGCCTGTGTACACAACCCCCTCGCCGCCTACGGCGTCTTTCCCCCTTCCCTCGGAAGGGGGCTTTAGCAAGTTTTTGTAAATTTGTGAATTAACTAAATTGTCAAATTAAAACCTTGCCTTTTAGCAAAAATTGCTATAAAATCAAACAAGAAAGGTCAGCGGCAGGGAATATCCATTGCTACTGAAGTAAGAGTGAAATAAAAGGAACTGCGGAACCATGTAGGATTGAGCCCCTACATGGCGCATGAAGGGATTCTACCCATCACCTTCACACACAGGTATACACCTGCTACCGCAGCACCCGAAGTATACAATATCGTTCCCCCGCCTTCAAGTTACCCGTTATGAGGGCTGATATTGTTATACCCGGTTATGCTATGGCTTAGCATTTATATATCTGTAAATAGCTGAAACTATACAGCGCGAAGGTGATGACGGCGTGCGGGCGCATGACGTCTCCCTTCGCGCTTTTTCTTGTCGCTGTCCTTTACTATTAAGCGCAAAGGAGCAAAATAACAATGAAGATTTCACATTCACACAAAATCGACGCACTAAACAGAATACTCCTTCCGAAGGAGCTGTTGAGAAAACTGGGATGGAAAAGAGGTGATACCCTCTCCCTTTGCAGCGATGAAGGGGCAGGTGAAACATTGACCTTGCGCCTACTGACAAAGTACACAGAGCCAAAATGCTTCTATTGCGAAAGGGTAGATATAGAAATCATCATAAACCGTAAAGCTGTCTGCGCCGATTGCCTGGAAAAGGCTCTGGAAAAACTGTAAAGCGCATAATTATTTTACCAATACTTAACGAGAAACCCGAGGCACCAATGAATTATCTGACTATTCAAGCCCCCTTCTTTAGAAGGGGGTGCCTCCGAAGGAGGCGGGGGTTGCCAGCTTGCGTAGAGCAAGTGCTACAAAAGCCAACGATTACGGCCTGCAAACACAACCCCCTCGTCGCTTCGCGACATTTCCCCCTTCCAACGGAAGGGGGCTCAGCAAGCTCTTATGACTAAACTGGATAGTCAGATAATTTTCTTAAAGATATCAACATTACGGGCAACCTTCATAAATAACTACCTCCTCGTCCTTGATTCTGTCTAAAAATTCATCACTCAATGACCCTGTTATCAGAACATCGACAGGAACAGTAAATTTATCTTCCAACTCACGCTGGAAGCTCGCGAAACGAAAAAGCCCTTTTATTTCACCCTTATTGATATGCAAATCTATATCACTATCCGATTTAGCATTTCCGCTGGCATAAGACCCAAACAATGTAACTTTTTTTGCTCCATATTCGCGAGCTATTGGGGCTACAATATTTACTATTTCATCTATTTTGTACAATTCGTGTGTGTATGTCATATTTTTCACCTATTTTTACTATAAATCATGAGGGAGGCACGTCAAAACAACCTCAACATCTTCCTAATATCAATAGCATCTTGCTTCTCAAGTGATTTATCCCCTGCCAGGCTTTCCAGGTGATGTGTTAGTTCATGATGCAGTACATATTTTATTTTCTCGCGAAATTCCTCAGGGGGCAAATGCCCATGGGCAGCAGAAATAGAGCCATAATGAATAGTCACATACCGGCCCAACCCTTGAGGTTCAACATGATATTGCCCTAAAATCAGCAACCCATTATGGTCATAAGTAGTATCAGGAATAAGGGCAACACCGCAATTGAGCCCGTTGAATATCTCGGGAGGCAATTCGTCGATGAATTCATCTAACGCGGTTTGGGTTTCTTCGAATGTTAGCATTTTTCACCTCATAAATATAGCGAACGACTTCTGAAATCGCTATGATGGCTCTATCATACTAATAATAGTGTTAACAATTTCTTCAAGCTTATCTTGGGGCAGCTCCTCGATAATGGTATATGGGCGTTTGCTTATGTCAATAGCCTTGTTGTGAGCACACAAAACGGCTCCTTGAGTAGCCGTTCTATCATCCAGCAATACATTCAATGCAGTTTTGCCTTGTCTTGTAGTAATGGGGCAGATAGTAATAATGTTTGTCTTAGAAATGACAAAGTTATTTGAGATTACAACCCCAGGCCTGTACCCCGCCTGCTCACTGCCTATAGTAGGGTCAAAATTGATTTTAATGATACTGCCCTGCTTTACCATACTTCACCGCCTACAGGAGCTCCCCAGTCGATTTCTTCATCGTCGATAAAGTCCGCAGGGTGTTCCGCAAACAATTCCTGTATGGTTTTTCTGGGCTCCTTTTCTTTAGCTTTGACAACGATGAGCCGATTCCCGTCTGTTATTATTTCCACCAATGATTTTTCTTTTAATTTTACTTTTTCTACAAACTCACTAGGGAAGCGTATTCCTAAGGAATTCCCCCAACGATTTACACGCATGGTTCGTACTGCCATGTGTCACCTCACAATGTTTATTGTTTATCCATATTATGCCCTACATATTGATTATAAACAAGGCGGCTGTCTTTGCTGTAAGAGCTCCACAAAAAACTCTGGCTATCCAATTTACTCATAAGCACTTGTTTAGCCCCCTTCCGAAGGAAGGGGGAAAGACGCCGTAGGCGGCGAGGGGGTTGTGTACGCAGGCCGCAAACCTCGGCTTTTAGCTGTTGCGCTACGCAAGCCGGCAACCCCCCGCCGCTGACGCGGCTCCCCCTTCCTATGGAAGGGGGCTTGAGTGCGTATGGGGCTTTATGGGGTAATTGGATAGTCAGACAAAAACCCCGTATGGCACCATACGGGTTTTTTATGCAAAAGCAACAATCCCATCTATGGACACATGTCAGTCTAATTCTGTTAGCACATGCCAAGCCGAGACCACCCCGGCGCTTCGCGCCACCCCTCCGCAGGAGGGGAATTAAACAGTATACGTATAAAATTCCCCTCTGGGGAGTAATAGCGAAATGAT
>WQVF01000089.1 GCA_009781725.1 Defluviitaleaceae bacterium | reverse complement strand
GGAATTATTGATTGCGGAAGCTAAAGAGGGCAAACACGGTATTGCCAATGCTTTTTATACTGGCACTGACCCCAAAAGCAAGGTTACTCCTAAATTTTACAGAAGTTTTGGCTTTGAATATACAGGTGAGGTTGAAATTGAAGACGAAGAAAGTTATGAAGATATTATGAGGTTAGCATTATAAGAGTGACATTATTTCCACCCTTAGCAGTGTACATCATATGAATCACTTGGGTTTGAAATAACGAAAGAATCAACGGTTGAGGGCATCAATACCAAAGATGATGATGGTAATTGGTCATTTGAGTTTGTTGAGACAAAGGGTTTAGATATTCAGTGATATATGGTTTGTATGCTTATGCTGCTAATTTAGTCGGCATGAGATTATGGAGGTAACTGTATGCAGGTGAAAAGATTGCCCCCCAATGGAACAATCGGCATATTTTGTCCAAGTCATGTTGCTATCCCTGAGCGTTATGCCATGCAAATCGCTGGCATTGAGCGCATGGGCTTCAAGGTGAAACATGGCGATAATTTCTATAAAGACACATGGGGATATGCAGCAAGTGCCAGGGAACGCGCCGATGACTTTAATGCTTTGATTGCTGATGACAGCGTGGATGCAATATTGTTCAACGGTGGTAACAGTGCTGCAGAAATTTTACCGTATATCGACTATGAAAACATTTGCCGCAATCCTAAACGTATAGGAAGTTATAGCGACGGCACAGCTATACTTAATGCCATTCACGCTCAGACGGGACTTGTGGTTTATTATGGCACTGCACCAGGTTCATTTAGTGATTTACGGCATTATGATTACATGCAATTCTGCGCCCATTTTGTAGAGGGCTACAGCGCAAAGGGGTTTGAGCCTAACAGTGAACGGAGGACTTTGCATGGCGGTCAATGCGAAGGAGTGCTGATTGGTGGCTACACGACCTTATTTGCATTGATGATTCCGAACAGGCATCTGACCATCAAGGAGCAAGACTATATTTTATTTCTGGAGTCTCATGAGAAATACGGCAAAATTGGGATAACGGCGGAGGAATTGGCTTTTATCGAGCAAACCCAGTTTATGAGCAAAGTAAAAGGACTGATTTTTGGTCATTATAGCGTCGAAACACCACATGATTTATTGTATTGCCTTGAGCGATTTGGCAAACGCCATAATATACCTGTGCTTTATACCGATGACTTTGGGCACGGCACACGGCACGGAATTTTGCCGATTGGAGTAAAAGCAAAATTTGATGCGGATAAGCAGACTGTGAGTTTTAGCGATTATCAGTAATGAACGTACAGCGCAGATATGCTCCCCAACTCCGTGGAGGTAAAAGATGTCCAAACAAAAATTGATAATTATAAGCGGTTCGCCTTGGGTCGGAAAAACCACGACAGCAGATGCCTTATTCGAATCATATGAAAATAGTGCCCATTTTGATGGCGATTGGGCATGGCGTGTCAATCCATTTTCACTTGAAGACCCACGGCTTCGTAATGGTGATAAAATCATGTCCTTTGCCTTATCCACATATCTAAACTTGAATTTCGACTATGTCATTTTTTCTTCTGTCGTGGCCACATTTCAATCAATTCGGGAAGCAATATTGCATGATATTACTGCAAAGGGTTATAAGCATATAGGATTTACCTTGACTTGCTCCGAAAAAACCTTAATAGAACGCTTCAAAAGCCGAGGAGACGACGGTGAGGTTACATTTCAGTGGTTAAATGCAGAACGGCATCTCAATGACTATGTGATTAATACCGATAATAAGACAGTTATTGAGATTGTTAATGAAATGAGAACTATAATAGATATGGAATGATGAGGTGTCAAAATGAAGGATTTGAAAATATCTGAAATGCTACAGATGCAAAGGATATTGTGGGAAAAATACAAGGATAACTGGTTTAACGATGTACTTTTACGGTATGAGGTTACACCTGAAGAAATATCGAATGCATATATATCAAAGCATAATAGGAATATGGGACGGGATTTTTATTATGAACATCGAAGTTATTTGAAGTAGGAATTGTTTTGACTTGTTGGGACGTCTAAACACCTTTCCTAAAGCGTCAGTTAGTAAATTGTCGATGGTAAAATTTGATATTACGTAGAGATTGATAGGAGAAAAACCAATGAAGCATCTACTCTCTATAACAGACAAAGATATAACTGGGTCTGATAAATTATCATCCGCCGAGCCACGAATAGCAGTGGGGATAGTCTTGTTTGATGATGACAACAATATCGCACTTTCTCATATAGGCATATGGGATTTGCATGGATTACCTGGTGGTGGTGTTGATGAAAATGAGGATTTTATAGAGGCTGTTAAACGTGAAGCATGGGAAGAAGCCGGCTGCCAATGTGAAATCATCAGGGAAATAGGAAAGACCTATCAAAATAGTAAAAATGATGAGTTCGTTCAGGAAAAATATCATTATCTTGCTAAGGTCATTGGCGAAAAAGGTGAATTGCATTTAGAAGAATATGAGATAGCCTCTGAAACAACTGTAAGATGGTATCCATTGGAGCAGGCTATGCAAGTTATTTCAGAGCGTAAGGCAGATAGCATTGGGCAAGAGTTTATGAAAAGGCGTGATATGGCAGTGTTGGGGGAAGTCATCCAGAAGGTAAGCAAGGAACGAGCTATCAAGTATGTGGATGACTTGCTGTAATCAGTTGCGGGTTGATACCATCTTCCCATACCCCAAAAAATAATATAAAATACCCCCAGGCTTCTCACCTTCTAAGGGAATCATTTTTAGGAGGCAATCAATGCAATATCTTGTTACAGCAAAAGAAGAAAAATTTGAAAGGGTACGTACCGCGGTTTTTGTAGACTACGAGGCATGGTTTTATGGTTGTCGTAACCAGTACCAGGCAGATCCGGATGTTGTGGGCTGGTTTAATCATCTTAAGGATAAAGGGCAGATTGACGACGTATTCTTTTTTGCGGATTTCTCCCATGAGGCAATCAAAGACCATATTGTAAAGCTTCGTAATATCTCCAACAGCATAATAGACTGCTCCAAGGGAGACAAGGCCAAGGAATACACAGATTTCATCATGCTAGACCATATCTATCAGCGCCTGTTTAGGCAGTCGGACATCAAACAGTTTATTTTGTTTACCGGAGATAGCCATTTTCAAAGTGTAGTCGCGTTCTTGCGCAATTTTAATGAGAAAAAAGTGGGTATTTACGCCTTGGAAGGGTCTCTAAGCCCCCTCCTGGCGGAAGCATCAGATTGGTATGTTAAGGTCATACCTTCAAATGGTCGGTATGAAGGGATTAAAAATGCACTGCTAAAAAATTTAAAATGGATTTGCGAAAAGCCTGATGCGGTGCCCACATTTTCTAAGACAGTAACGGTAGTAGCCCGTAATTATCCCGAGTATCCCGAGCAGGAGATAGCCAATGTCCTAAGCGGCCTTATAACCAAGGGCATGGTGGGGCAGGAAGAAGCTCTGCTGCCACATAGCGGGGTAACAGTCAAGAAATTAGTAATGCCTAAGGAAGAAACGTCAGAAGTGCCAGAGAAAGAAGAGACCAGACCTCTTCCGAACTAGGGAAAACTAGCTTGAAGTGCAGCTTGTTTTGCCTTAGTTCAGAAGAGGTCTACTGAATCAAAATAATGTATAAGGTGAGAAGCCCTGAATCTTTACGTTTCTATTAAATTGCCTCTTCGCGTATTGCGAAGCGGCTTTTTTTTGCTAAAATATAGTGAAGCGATATTTGTAGAAACGTAGGTGGATGAAATGAAACGTGTGGCTTACATATTTATGGCGGCAGTGATGCTGATTGCCATATTGCCTACTCAGGCGTATGCTGTGCCTCCAGTAAGGCTGATTATCGACAATCACGAGATAAGGGGTCTTGACACCCCCCCTCGTATACTCCAAAACAGGATTATGGTGCCGGCTCGTGCTGTCTTTGAGCAGGTAGGAGGCACTGTAGAGTGGAACGAGCCCAGCAGGCTTATCACGGTGCGCTTTGGGGGCGATACTCTGCATATGACCGTAGGTCAGACCCAAGCCCAGCTTAATGGCAGGGCCATAACAATGGAAGTGGCACCTGTAATCTTGGGAGGCAGGACTCTAATTCCCCTACGATTCCCGGCAGAGGCCTTTGGCTTTGATGTGGCTTGGGATCATGTGGGACGAGCTGCGGTGCTTCACTCTCCATTTGACGAGCAAGAGCAGACTACCCATGAGGTGGATTTGGTTGACCCTCAATCACCCCAAGATAATCCGAACTTAGCCACGGATGTTTCCTCAACACATATAGAGTCCATTCCTCATCCCGGTACAAATATAATTGATATCAGAAGCCCACAGGATTCTGGAGCGGACGCCTTTGCTATTATTGCGTCATCTGCTATAACGGATGTTAATCATTTTCTACTGCCGGACAATCGGCTGGTTGTGGATATTTACAATGCGGTTTCTAACCTAACAGGGCCATTTGAGGCTTCCGGGGCTGTGCGAGGGATTAGAACCTCACAGTTTTCTAACACCCCGGATATTACGCGAGTTGTATTTGAGCTTGCAGGCGTCGAAGGGTATAGCGTCTCACTTTCACATGACCGGCGTACTATTACCGTGGCATTTTCCGTTAACACCATATCCCATGTTACGGCAACAGCCGGTGCCACATCTGATACGGTGGTTATCCATGGTGATTTTCAGCCCAGTGTTCGGCTTTCTTCCGCCGGGTATCCCAATTATATGATGGTATATATCGACAATGCTCGTATGGAAGCCACAGGGGCCGAAATCTCAGAGGGGAGCTTTGCTTCCGGATTCTCAACCGGCCGGAATGCTGACGGTGTTTCATTTGTACGGATAAACATGCGTAGCGGCAGATGGCCCTCTGTTAGTCTTAACCATGGGAGCAACCAGGTTTCCATTTCAATGCATGAGGGACTAAACGGTATCCGTTATGACTTTGCCACAAGAGAATTACGGATACCCAAGACCATGGCCATTGATTTAAGCCGAGTGCAGTTAGACGAGGACTATCTGATTAACCGATATATTTTTACTTTTCCTGTAAGTGGCCTAGGAAGCGGATCTATCCATATTGGGGATGGTTATGTAAACTCCGTGACCATGCGACAAAATGCGATGGGATACACCCAGGTAGTCTTTGATACTGCCAGGGTTATGGCTTTTACGGTTCATGTAACGTCAACAGAGCTTGTAATCAGAGGCAATCTGCCACGAGAGGTTTATGACTTTATTGTAATAATTGATCCTGGCCATGGCGGACGCGACCCTGGTGCAGTGCATCATGGGATACGGGAATCAGATGTAGTGTTGGCGATTTCCCATTTGGTAATGGGGCATTTGGAGCGCAATCCCAATATCCGGGCATATATGACCCGCAGCTCCGATGTAACCGTGGCCAATGCTTGGCGTGCGGCCTTCGCCAATGAAAAGATGGCGGACCTATATGTGTCGATTCATGCCAATGCGGTGAATAACCGGCCTACGGTAACAGGGGTAGAAACCTGGTACATGAATCACTCAAGGGAAGCGACCCGGGGCATTACCAGCCGGGAGTTCGCACGGATTATGCAGTACAATCTGATAATGGCCACAGGGGCAATTGATAGGGGTATAAAGCCCAACTCCAACTGGATTGTATTAAGGGATACTAATATGCCGGCAGTGCTTATGGAGGTTGGGTTTCTATCTAATAGAGAAGAGGCGATGAGGCTTAATAATCCCCAGCATCAGCAGGTAATTGCTAGGGCTATCTATGATGGGATAGTCGAGGCGTATAGGAGTGCTACGTCAAGGTAATGGAAAGATTTTCAAAAGGCTGTCCCTTTACAGGACAGCCTTTTTGATGCTATCTAATAAAACACCCCAGACGTCATCCTAGGCACCTCATGATAGTAGGGGCAATCCACATCGTGGGCTGTGTAGACATTATTCATGAAGGTGGGTAGTTCCCTTAGATTGCATTTGCCTTCTTGCTGATAAAAGCAGGTATGGGTGCAGTTGATATCCATAATATCCTCCCAAGTTGATTTTATATAGTTTGCGTAATAGGATGCGGGAGTATACATAATATTATTTGTCATTTTGGGTAAAGGTTTTTTTGCCGATTATATAGCGAATTAATTCGAAATCAGTCCAGCCTGTCGCCAAAAACATGTAGAATCGTTCGCGATTTTCGGCTCGGTCAGGACTGCTTCTCATTTAATTCGCTATAATTATTGCTATAGCGAACGACTTTCGCAATCGTGAACCGCCACTGCACATGCAAAACCAGCCAAAAACGCCAAGTTCGCGTTTTTGGCAGCCCTCCTTCAATCACGTTTCTCAATGTCGTTTTCGTTTGCTATATGTAAACAAAAAGCGCAAATCTCAAAGAGATTGCGCTTTTTGTCTACTGCCCCGGGGTATACATAATACTTATCCTCATAGTGCTCAGGACTCGTATTTATGTCGAAATAAATTAATGAATATCGCTTGGGCGGGAGTTTGGTTTTTCTAATAATGACCAATCCCGCTCCCGTTGTATTAGCTCCATTCATGTTTCATGAATGCCATCTTCCTGCATTTCATAGGTGTGGGAGTTTGATGCCTTTTGTATATGCAAGTATAGTCGTTCCCCTTTAAAATGAACTTGCTCATTTTGAAGATGAACGACTATATAGTGATTCCTCTTGAAAAACAAGCGAGCTTGTTTTCAAGGAGAATTACTATAGCTGTAATCGGTACCATCGCTAATATCAAAGCCAAAAAAATTGATAGAATTTTTTTTCATGGAAAAACCTCCTTGCAACATAATTTTCCCTGATGTTCGGATTTCATGCGCTAACGCCTAAATTTGCATAATCTAGGAGAGTATACATGTGTTAAAAATTGTTGTGGTTACCCATGGATTACAATATGACTGTTTTTATTGACAGGGGAATTACAAATAAAAAAGCCAGCTCTCTGTATATCAGTCCTTGAGGTCTGTATAACAGAGGCCGGCTTTTTGGCTACGGGGCTACTTAATCAATATATCCTGCTCAACAGGATTATCGGAACCATCATTACAGTTGCTTTACCTTCTACTGTGATTTCGATTACAAACCGGTTGGTTGCGGCTACTGCGCCTTCTGCCTTGAGCTCAAACTCTACTTCCTTGGTGCCGTGGAAAAAATCAGTAGGCATCATATGGGTAAAATTATGCTGCATAAATGCCCGCATCTCCTTTGCCGGCTGTACTTCGAACCCATCTGCGGGATACCAGCGGATATTTAGCATTTCCGGCATACTATAGGTGTTGAATATTTTTAAGCGGATTTTCTTTGTACCCTCGTGGTCAATTACAGCACCCTCTTCACCATAATCAACATATACATCAAAAAAGTCAAACTTGTATACAGGGCCGTTGGAGTAATCATATATTTTCTTTATCTTTTCCCCTGCAAATAAGCCCTTTACCATTTCGGCATCGTAGTCTGTAGGCTGGTCAGACAGTTCCACCGGCAACCTATAGCCTGCGATAACCTGATGAGCTAGTTTTTCTACGCGCTCGGATAAATTCATTATATCCTTGGGAACCGGCCAAAGCTCCCCTAGGTTAAGGCACATGGTTTTTAGACCGTTGCCTATGGGTTTAATCCATTCCTCAGGAATGCGGTCATATCCTTGAATAATCCCAAGCATTGCACCAACGGTGGCTGCGGTGCAGTCTGTGTCCTCGCCGCAGTTTACCGTTACTTTCATGGTTTTACTGAAATCACCGCCTCCATACAATAGGCCCAATATGCAAATGGCTACATTGGAGGGTACTTCCCAGCCGACTCGGCCTTCGCCAAAGCCTTTTTTCACGTCATCCTCGGATACGGAAAAATGAAAGCCTCCTAAAAAATTGGTCAAAATTGCGTCACGGGTCTCGAGCCAGGTGTTACCGGCAGATTGCATTTCCCGGACCAGCTTTATGGCTCTTGCCACGGCGCAGTCCTCAGGGATATATGAGAGGCCGATATCGATTAGGGTATTGATGTCCTTTTCTACGAATGCCGCGCTTTGGAAAGCTGCACAGAATACTTCACCATATACCCCTTCGCCGTTGCCATGGTCGATAATTGCGTCTTCATATGCATAACGCACTGCCCGTTCTGGGGCCGCAGGCGCAACACAGGCCCAGATTTCTGACCGGATATATGCTCCGCAGCTATCCTTGAAGGGATTATTGGCGGTGCCGCTTAGAGGAGGCATTAGCCCCGCCTTCATGTTGGCTTTGGCATTGCCATACTCCGCCCAATGTGGGGTGACAAAGTGCATCCAGTAATCCCCAAGAGTACGGGCATTGATACCGATTCCCTTTTCTTCCATGGCTATCAACCATACAAGTTGGATATCAAGGTCATCGTTTGGCAATGGGTTGCCATCCAGCTCCTGCTGGTAAAAGCTAATATCATTGAGGCCTCGAATCCATTCCAGGGGTGCCCCAAAGGTGCCGCCGATATTTTTTCCTACCCAGCAACCCATTAATGAGTTGCGGTAGTCTTTTAGTGAAAGCTTCATACGTATTCTCCTATCTGCCCAACACGGGCAATTCTGCCGAGGGGCTGTCACGTTAAGCATTTTCATGAATAATTATGCGCTTTTCCGTCAACATAAAAGCGTTGAGGAGCGAAGCGACGAAGCAATCCAGGAAACTTGCGGGTTTCGACATTCTTGGATTGCT
>WQVF01000088.1 GCA_009781725.1 Defluviitaleaceae bacterium | reverse complement strand
CCATAATACAAAGCGATAACACAACCGCCATGCATTTCTTTATTACCTTCATATTTGTAAAACTCCTTCCATACATAAGTAATTTATATTAACTCAGTTAAAATCATACTGAGGTAGCTGCTGAATGTAACTGTTTCTGGTAGTGCCAAAACTATTCATAATTCTATATCGTTTCCATTGCATCTTTTATTCGTATCCGCACCCTGTACCTGCCCTTTCTCGGAAATGCAGTTTGCTCTTTCTTTATAATGTTTACGTAAAACTCAGAATCCCGCCATTCGTCCGTTTCAGACATCAACTGCAAAGCCTTTTCATGATACGCATTCTGGCTTGATTCCTTGACTAACTTGTGAATCTCGGCAAAAAAGACCATACACAAAACACTACAAAATATTGATATTGCAAAGCCCGTATAATATATAAATCTCGATTCTGCAAGAAAAGATTGGGTTAAACAAAATATCATTATTGACATAATTGCCGTACCAAACAAGGGAACCGCAGCCTTATGAACCCAATATTTCTTGAAATACTCACCAGAAAGCAGGTGTGTATTCCATACAAGAACATTGTCACGAACCATTTCATTAGTGCTCTTTTCCAATGCAGTAAGATAGCCGTTAATTATGACGATTTTCTTGGATCTTAAGCAGTATGCCCATAGCCCAGCAAGCATGACAAAGGGGATAATCCAAAAGACTAAGTTAAAGTCATACACAAACAAAAAATCCCCGGCAAAACCCAGTGCAGCAGATATCACACCAAAAGAAGCGAACAATGTGATAAAATTAGCTTCGGTGCTCTTTGCCAACTCCTGTAGCTTATAATATTGTTGGACATATAGCGAAAGTCGATTATCGCCTCTAATACCTATATTATCCATACAAGAACCACCTTGAGTAAAATCACGTAAACGGTTTCTCTTGCATTTGGTTTCCTATTATAGTAGGTAAACAAATATACAATCCCCCACCATCCACTGGCAGAGTAGCGTATTACCAATCCTAAGTACCTGTGGCACTGCCACTAATTATCACTTGCTGCCGGCAGTACATTGCCGCTATTACTGGGGTGTATCGCCTTTGGCCCAATCATCAAAACCGGTATTACAGGCTTTCGCCACGTCATCAAAACCGACTCATAACCGTCATCAATCGCGGTAGCCTTTGGTGTGGAGACAAAACATCCTAGCATGTCCTATCCGTACACCAAAACCACCCCCACAAGTAAAGTTTATTACTCCATTATTCTATGTAGTTACCTATATTGGGGTATATTGCCCAAATATTCCCCAATAGCCATTGTATAACCTTATATTTCGCACAGACATAGGATACCATCTGCTACATTATTTTGCAATAGGGGAGATTATTGTTTCCTTTACTTCCTATACAAATCTCCTTTTGTATAAATTATACTCCCTCATCCATCCAGTGCCAGGGCGTAAGTAATGCCAATCCTAATCTATGTGCCCGGTGGCTTGTCCCTCACGGGAAAGCCTTCCGCCAAAATGACAAAAGTTAATGCTATCAGGCCACTTCATCAACATATGTTGCAATTGCTACATCTAATGATGTTTTTTTTAGCGCATTTAATACACTTTCAAGATTTTCGTAAACCTTGCCAGTGTAGGAAATCTCTAAACATTGGTCACATTTGAGGCATGGGACACCCCTTACAATGACCGCACGCTCACCAATGTCTGATGTATGAGTGGTTGTTCCTGCAACTAGATTTCCGTTACAAAAAAAGCACGTCATTATTTTTTCCATCTACACCTCCATATAACATTGGCTCTGTTTTAGTCGCATTTCTCGCTGGGCCGTAAGTGATGCCAATCTTATAGTTCATGCGCAGTTGTCCCGGGGGACCACCCCGCCGCCTTCGGCGGCCGCCCCTCCGCGGGAGGGGAATTTGAGTTGGGTATTCCCATTGGGAGGGGATGTGTTTCTAAATTCCCCTCTGGGGAGGGGAAAGACGCCGAAGGCGGCGAGGGGTGGTCCTCCCTTGCACGTGCCATCAATTTTAGACGACAAGACATCAACCCCTACCAATCATACCTGTCAGGCTCATTCTATAACCCTCAAGATACCAATCAAGGCTTTTAGGGGTTGCTGGTGAGGAGGCTAAGCATCTATTGCCTGTCCTATCCTGCACCATAACCACCCCACATTAAAATTCATTGTAAAATATGTACATAACCTGGGTGAGAAATATTGCCCAATTATTCCTCAATTTGTTTTACGTTATTCTATTTTTTGCACATGTAGATAATACCATTATTTTGTTGTTTATGCAAGAGGGGTGGTGGATGGGTTAACTAAGATGCAGGAATAATGCTGTAACATAGATATTGCACACAATTGCGATTGACATATAAAGAAAATGTGTTAAATTCTACATACAACATATATGTTGTGTGCAGCATTAAGAAGGGGCATACTATGAATGTATATCATTATAAAACAGCAGGCGGTAAAGACTTAATACTGGATTATATCTACAGCCTTAGCAAAGCAGAAATCATAGATGGTATTTCTGTGTTAGAAAAATTTGAAAAGGATGATATTGATACTCTTGTAATAAAACCGTGGCAGGGAGGCAAGCATATGCCATTTGAAAAAGTAAATATATCTGCAACTATTGATGAAGCCCTATGTAATGATTCCGAGTTAAAGCATATGTGGGAAAATAGCCGAATGGAGTATACTATTTTAGGCGAGTTAATAAAAATCCGCAAAGCACATGGGCTTACTCAGGCCGAATTGGCTGAAAACGCTGGCATCAAACAACAAGTTATATCTCGTATAGAGAATAAAGAAAACAGCCCGACGCTTAAAACCATATGTAGTCTTTTGAATGCTATGGATTATGAAATCCAACTGGTGCCAAGGCAACAGCATGTGTGATTATGAAATTATGAATATTATAGATATAAAAAGACACCCAGGCCGCATGGACGAGCAATTCGCGTAGCGAATGACCAGCCCCACGCTGGAGGTGCCTTTTGTTATAGATACCATAAGAATCAGGTGGGGCTGGTCGCCGGTGGCCTTAATATAGCATATCCATTTTCTAAGCTGGCTGGTATGCTGTTTTTTTGCTTACTGATATGGCATTTTGTCTCAGCCACTCAGCGCGAAATTGATTTAGACTTAAATCATTTGCGCCACCGGCAAAATGAGGTTCGTTCTCCTGTATGCGGTCGTGTTGCCATAGGCATATCGGACATAAATCAAAATCTTCCTCGAAATTGTATTTGTTACACACGGGACAGCTAGCCATCATCTATAATACCTCCATCCAGTTCTAGCCATTTCACATAATATATTCTTCCGGCTTTAGGGCGCATGTATGACGCAACACCTGTGCTGTAAGCCTTTACCCATTCGCCTGTTGTATTATTATACCTTACAATACATCCGTCTACTCCTCGGTATCCTTCGATGTCGCCACCTACAGGCATACGGGCAAAGTCTGCACCAGCTTTTACATACTCATCAAGGGTTACACTAGGGAAATCCCGTCCTTCTCCAATATGATGAATATGCCTTGCTTGTGCCTTTGGGGTCATTTCAGGAATGGCCGGGTTTGCACCGGTAGCACTGAAGACAATGCCTGTGTTATCCATTTCTCTACCAGCCCAACTCCCAAAACAAATCATCCAACCTATCAAGAAGCTCATCGCCCCAGCGGTCTATATTTATAAAGCTGACATCTGTGCCGGTGTCTGTATTGTTGTCTGTGTAGATTACTAAATCCAGGGTGGAGCCGCTCCAGTCGTTTTCGTGGTTAAACTCTAGGCGGAAGGTTTGGCCGTTGGTGGTGTAGTTGCCTCTTAGGAACTCTTCTCCCCATACGCCCCATCTGGTTACTTCCTCGTATGAGAATACGAAATCCCCAGTGGTGGGGTTCCAATCTGAGATTAGAGTGAAAGACTCGTCGCGGTCGGCTTCTATATGGAAGGTGTTCACATGTCTGCCACCGGTTGAGTCGATATCCCAATAGGCACTGAAGGCGGTGGTGCCCCAGGAATCAGAGGCGTTGCCAGAGAGCACCCATCTGTCTGTGGCATTGTTTCCGAAGTTAAGGGCTACTCGGAAAGAGGCTGAGTCGCCATCAACAGTAAGGGCACCGCTTAACGCTACCTGTACGAGCCTGCTGCGAGACCCGATATAGAATGATAGGGTTATATGCCCACGGAGGTAATCTTCCATTTCCCGTACTCCCCAGCGGAGTTCTCTTATCATTTCGTTGAATGCGTCACGGCCAAACATATTGTTATACATGGGATTGTCGAATGCCGCCCTTATTGTGTCATCGTTTTCCAATATATTTATCCATGTGTGGAGGAGCTGAGTCAGGGCCTGCATGGTTATCACATAGTCTACCCGGCGGGCTGTAATGGTTTCAAAGCCTACACGGACTTCCTGGCCTCTTTCAGAACCGCTTTCAGCGTCACGTAGGAAGCGGGTAAAGACGTCGATATAGGGCTCGAGTTCTTCCATTGTAGCGTTGCTGCGCTCTAGCCAGGAGCCGATTTCTTCCACTATATTGGACACCATGTCCATTTCGTCGTCCCACATTCCTAGGACATCCCGGCCAAAGGGGATAAAATCCTGGCGGAAGCTGTCAAACATGAAGCCGTAATAATTGTTGCTAAGATTCGGCGACCCAAAAGCAACCCGTTCCGGGTTTATGTAGGCCGCGAAGCTTACATTGGGGCTATCATATACATGAATGTTGCCTCGTAGTGCCATGTTGTTGGTGCTGGCGTTGGAGGCAAGGGAAAAATGACCGCTATGTGTTTCGATGATGGTTTCGTCGGTCCACCAGCTATTCCAGATATCCGTATAGTCGAAAGCTACATTGACAGTGCCGTTTTCTAAAGTGCCCATTAACAGCTCAAAGGCTTGGATGGGGGTAGTTGCTAGGCGCTCAGAAATTTCTGATGTCGAATTGCTCACCGCGCGACTTACCGCTAGAGATGGATTGTTAAAGATTGTAAAGCCTACAACGCTGCCCACGGCGAGCAATACTACTAAAACACAAGCCGCGGCAATAGCTCCTACCCGGCTTTTTTTCTTGGGTTCGGGGATAGGGGTAACGGGATGGGCATACATAAGCTCATCATTGTTTAAAGCCTGAACATCCTGGGGGTGCTCCGGGGTTGGTCTGGCTTCCCCTCGGCCATAATATTCCTTGTGCTGGGGTTGATACTCTGTTGAGCCTGTCCCGCACTTGGTGCAGAAACGGGCCTCCGGGCGTCTTTGTGTACCACAATTTACACAGAACATGGTCTTCCTCCTTAAAATGCATTAATTTAGTTATAGCGAATTAATTCGAAATCAGTCCAGTCTGTCGCCGAAAACGCGTAGAAGCGTTCGCGATTTTCGGCTCGGCCTGGACTGTTTCTCATTTAATTCGCTATACATTTCGGTTACAAAAATTATAGCACAGTATTGAAGATAGCTCCACCCAATGTGATTCAATGACTACGTATCTTTTTCTGTCACCCCGGGCTTTGCATTCTGACTCTACACAACGCCTGTATCGGCAAATCTGAAAATCGACAAATGCCCGGTGCTGCTTACATTCATTGATGAGTTTTCTAGGTCGACGGTATGATCGGAGCCGTTGATTATTCGTATAGTTGTATCGGCTGCTATAAAGCCCACTCGTGTCAACACGATTTGGCCATGATTGCCCATATTGGCGGTACCAGCTACAGCACTGCCGTTAAGCTCTATATAAAACGTGTTGTCTGGTAGATTGCCGTCTGCCAGGGACAACACACAGGTTATAGAATAAAGGCCCGGTAAGGTAGTGGTAAAGGTGTAGTGCTCTTCGTATTCGATGCCCTCCCCATAATACTGGGAGGGTGTTTGGCTTTCATCTGGGAAGGAAACAGGGTCGCCTTGGTCTATGCTTTGAGCACCCATGATGTTTGCGTTCATGAATGGTTGTGCTATTTGCTCCGGACCGGTGGGGCCGGTAGGTCCTATAGGCCCGGTGCCCCCTGTGTGGCCTGCTGGGCCGGTTTCTCCTTGGATGCCTTGAGGCCCGGTGCCCCCAGTGTGACCAGTTGGGCCTGTTACTCCCTGGATGCCTTGGGGGCCTGTTGCGCCGGGTCTGCCTGGAATGCCTGGTAGTCCCGGTCTACCCTGTGGGCCCGTTGGGCCGGGAGGCCCTTGGGGACCTGTCGGCCCGGTTGGACCTGGGACAGGCATGGGTGGGCAACAACAGCAGCAGAGCAGCTTTCCGCACTCATGGCAATTTTCTGGGCAGGGGATGTGTTTCTTTTTTTTGTTGTCCTTCATTTCTATCCTCACTCCTTTATTACATTACTATTTTAGGTGGCGGGGCAAAGGTATCTGTGGGAAATTCTAGACTGTCAAAGAATCTGCATGGGTCCATAGGGATTTCTGGCTCACATTCTCTGGGTATGCAAAAACCTTTGGACTCGACATTAAGGCTCACAATCCTAAAGAGCTTCATTGTGCTAAATATCCCGATGGTTACGACAACATCTACAGGTATACGATCACGATGATTGCAGCGGAATTCGGCCTTGAGGGCGATTGCCTTAGCCTGAGCCATTGCAAGGGGTTCTCCTGTTGATGGGATATTTGTATATCCAATAAAATCAGTTGCGATTGTGCTGTCTGTTCCTTCAGAACCAAAGAGATGATATTTTTTTGTGAAGTTGGAAAATGCTCGTACGCCAATGATTATTTCTCTGTTGCAATTTCTGAAGGTAAGGTCGTATTCGAATACGAATTTTACTTCCACATCCCAGAAGCCTTTCCTGAATGGGGCTGGTCTCTTGTTTGTGATAACTGCTTTCTTTAGTATCAGATGATCGATTTCCACAGACCCTGCCCCTTTTGGCACGGGGATTATGTTTCCAACATGGACATGCTCTTCATTTATGAATACCGCCTCGGCAGCGTAAGCTACAATGGTAGCGCAGTCCTGGGCCCGACAGCTGTCATATACTTTGTGAGCGATGATAGGCTCTGCTATGATGGGACTAGGAATAGGGCCGGGCTTTTTGCATGGGTCATGGGGGGTTCTTGTATCTATGGGAATAGCCATAATTAACCTCCTGTACAAATTCTTATTGCATCATATGAAGGCCTGTACTGTGGTGTTACTGCCGTAATGGAAAGCCGTGTAAGAAAATTACATTAATACGAAGAAATTATTTCACTATATTACGAAACCGTTGCGAAGTGTTTACGCAACGGTTTCTTTTTGTTAATATATTGAAGCTGTCGATATTTAAACTTATGGGGGGATTTTGATGAAAAAATGTTTTTATTTCCTGGCATTTATGCTGGTTATTTTGTTTCCTGTTGGGGTTTATGGAGCTGCAACCTCGTATCTTGCAAGGGATGTCTCATCTGCACCTATTCAGTCAGAATCCCATCCTGTGACTAATATAGTCGGTGTACTTACCCCCAGAGATAGTGGTGCTGCCGTATATGCAATAAGGGCATCCTCTGCCATTTCCAGGGTCAATCATTTTCTTTTGCCAGACAACCGTTTGGTGGTAGATATTTACAACGCCAGATTAGATATTACAGGGCCTTTTTTGGCATATGGGCCCGTTGGCGAAATTCGTACTTCTCAGTTTTCCCGGTCTCCTTATGTGACAAGATTTGTGTTTGAATTGGCCAGCTGGGCGGAATACTCTGTTTCAATTTCATATGATAGACGTGTCCTTACTGTGGCTTTTGCTGTGAATAACATTACGTTGACGACTACTTCTGAAATTTATTCGGATACCCTGATTATCAGGGGTGATTTTCTCCCTTCTATTCGGCTATCATCTGTTGATTACCCTGCGTATTTAGCTATATATGTAAGCAATGCCGCCATTTCCTCCAGTGGTGAATTCTTGCCAGAGGGGGCGTTTGTGTCCCATTTTGAGACCGAGGAACTTGCCAATGGGGTTGCTAAGATACGAGTGTTTATGCATTATAATTGGCCTTCTATCAGCCTTACACATGGGGCAGACTATGTAATTATTATCTTGCATCGTGGCCTAAACGGTATCCGTTATGATATCTCAAGCCGTGAGCTGCGTCTTTGCCGTGAAACGGTTGGGTTTATGGATATAGGCCGGGTACGGCATAATAATGAATATCTTCGAAATCGCTATGCACTGACTTTGCCCATACCTGCCGACGGACTGGGGCTTGGTACCCTCTATGTTGCGGATAATCAAATTTATTCGATAACAGTACGAAGAAATAGCTCAGGAAATGCACAACTGGTTTTTACAACTTCTCGGGTCATGGGTTTTACAGTTCATGAAACCGAGTCAGAATACATTATCCGGGCACATCTGCCTCAGGAGCTATATTCCTTTATTATTGTAATCGACCCGGGGCATGGAGGACGTGACCCTGGTACAGTACATCATGGACTGCGGGAAAGCGATATTGTATTGGCGATTTCCCATATGGTGGCTGAGAGGTTGAGTTATCATTCAGAAATAAAGGTATATATGACTCGGCATACGGATGTGTCTGTGACACTTGCCCAGCGCACAAGCTTCGCCAATCAAATGGCTGATTTGTTTGTATCTATCCATGTCAACGCGGTGCGTAACAGGCCCCATGTCAGTGGGATTGAAACATGGTACTTGCCTCATTCTCGTGAAGATAATTTAGGCTTTACCAGCAGGCAATTTGCAAGAATCATGCAGCGCAGCATAATCAATGCTACAAATGCCGTAGACCGCGGGATAAAAAATAATCGTAATTTTGCCGTAATAAGGGATACATTAATGCCAGCGGTGCTTATGGAGGTGGGGTTTTTATCCAATGCAGATGATGCCGCATTGCTTGAGACAACTGCATATCAGGAGCTCATTGCCCAGGCTATATATGAAGGGATAATAGAATCGTTTGGCAGGTATAATCCTCCCCGATAGCGTTTTCAGCATTAGCCTTTTTTGAAATAGGGCAAGACAAGCTGTGTTTCAAGCTTGTTTTGCCCTGTCACGCCGAACTCCATTCCACTATCACCGGAAGAAAACCGCCTTTATCGGTATCATCAAAACCGGCTGCGGCCTTATATTGCTGGATTCCTTGTGCCAATAACACTGTTATCAACCGGAAGAAAAACGCCTTTGGCCCTATCATCAAAACCGAAAGTAACACTCATTATAGAAAGGGACAACAGGCCACTACATAAACCTGGTGTTTCATAGTGGTCTGCTGCCCCCGTCCTCCGTGGTGGCGTATGGAATGAAAGTAGGATTAAAAATAAAAGCTATACCCAACACACCACTGTAAACTGGTGTACCAGGTGCGAACTTAAACTACATTTTAGCGCAAAAGTTCTGCGAAGCTTCAACGCAGAATTTTGCGCTCTTTTGAAGTTTAAGTTCGCACTTGGTGCGAACTTAAACTACATTTTAGCGCAAAAGT
>WQVF01000087.1 GCA_009781725.1 Defluviitaleaceae bacterium | reverse complement strand
GAATGCGTATTTATCAGGAAAAGGAAAAACCCCTCAACCGCTTGTTTTATTGGCTTTGAGGGGTTCATTTGTTTGTGTTAATATCATAGCAAAATCGGACTTGATGGTTTTGAAGACCAGGGGGCACACCAGCACCCATCCACTCCCATTGATAACAAAATTATATGATGTTTTTTCTCAATGCGCAACCGACACTAAGTGACTGGCAATAAACCCTTCCGTCCCCTCGGGTGTACGTACCCGTAGCCAATACAGTGTCTCTACATCTTCGTCAGGAGCATAATAGCCTAGGTACATCAGTAGTTCATTGCCAAAAATCATCTCTATTACAATTGTGCCTGTACCCGGGCCGTCTCGTAGTCTTGCGCCGTCTTCGCTGGCCTCATCTGTCAGGGCAAGGAAAATCTGGGTCATTGGGGGGAATAGGCTGGGTCTTACCATGCCGGGGAAATATATCTCTTCCTGTGGCGGGGCTTCGTTTTCTTCTGATTCGTAATCATCATTGGTTTCGTTTGCATCGGTATAATCGTCCTCGTATTCCTCGGTTTGAATCGGTTCTGGGGGCAGATTGCCTACCCAGGCTGGCATTGCATATTCTTGGCTTAATCCAAAGGCTCCTACCCATAGGGCCACTATTAAACCGGCGCATAACATTAAGTAATTTCCAAGTCTGCGTACCCGTCCTCTGTTGTATATACCCTTAAGACCAGAGTTCGCAAGCATCGCTTGATTAGCTTTAGCCTTATCACAAAGTCGCATGTACCAGTTAGAAAATTTCAGGTCACCTTTTGAATAATAATTAATATAAATCCATTCTTGTATAGTCTCTACAAAAATGAAATTCCAAGCCCGTTTGAATACATTTATATATAGTAATACTGCAAAAGGCCCTAGGATAAATTTAAATATCTGGGCTCCTACGTAAATTATCAGCCATAGCATAAGAAGTAGAATTATTGTGCGGATTATATAACTCACATGGAGCCAGTCAGCAAACCATGATGCGTATAAATCTCCCGCCCATTCGAATGAATTTCTAAACCAGGTCATGATGAATCTCCTTATTTGTGAATAAGAGCTGTTTGAGTGGGGGCGGCTACGCCGCCCCCACTCACTACTTCTGTTTCAAATGATATGCGACATAATAGCGTAAATCTTGTCATAATGATAGGGGTGGTCTTGCTCAACTTCACCAAAAAATGTATATATACCTTAGATAACAAAACCACTACTCAAAAATATTCGCAGGAGGACAATATGAATCCACTTTATGAACGCACAACTCGTATCACATACTACGATCTAGATTGCAGGGGAAAAATAAAATTATCGGCTTTGCTACGCATGGTACATGTTGCCGCCGATGTCAATGCCCGGGAGCTTGGGGCGGGGTATGACGCGCTGGCCCCTTTGGATATGACCTTTGTGTTGCAGCGTTTTGGTGTCAATATCATGAGGATGCCTGCCTATAACGAGGATGTCACCATCAGGACATGGCCTTCCGGGATAGAGAAGGGGGCATTCCTCAGGCGAGGGGATATGTATGATTCTCACGGCGAAAAAATAATGGAATGGGCCAGTCTCTGGCTGCTTTTTGATATAAATGCCCGGCGGCCCTTGCGGCCTGATGCACTTCCGGTGCCGCTGCTTACTTTGGGTGACGAAGGTGTGGCTGTGAGGCCGGAAAAGGTATCTCTGGCTGCTGATTGGGGACAGGCTTTTCATAAATACAGCCACAGGGTTAGTTACCGTGATGTGGATACCAATATGCATATGAACAACAGCATCTATGGGGATTTGATTGGGGACGCCCTGTTTCCCACATCCGAGATTGAGCTTGAGGCGGGACCGGATTGGAAGCAAGTGCAGATTAACTATCTGGCGGAAATGCGCTTAGGTGCAGAGGTCGAAGTAACTGCTCTCAAGGAAGGGAACTGTTATATTGTAACCGGTGAATCAGGGGGCCGTCGGGCGTTTATTGCGCGTGTCGAAGTTTAGCATTATACTTAAGCGAATCTCGAAGTTTACAAAAGAAGGAGTTGCATCCGATGAAATTTTTAACCGTAAACCAAATCCGAGACAAATTCTTGGATTTTTTTATTGCCCGGGAGCATTTGCTTTTGCCTAGCTTCCCTTTGGTGCCGCAAAATGATGACAGCCTACTACTAATTAATGCGGGGATGACCCCCATGAAAAAGTTCTTTACCGGGCAGGAAACCCCGCCTTCACCTAGGGTAGTTACATGCCAAAAATGTATCCGCACCGTGGATATTGATGATGTAGGCAAAAAAGCCCGGTATGTTTCTTTTTTTGAAATGCTAGGGAACTTTTCCTTTGGGGACTATTTCAAGGCTGAGGTCATACCATGGGCCTGGGATTTTTATACTAATGAACTTGCTATCCCCATAGATAAGCTGTATGTGTCTGTATATCATGAAGATGATGAGGCCTATGATATTTGGCATAAAACCATGGGCTTGCCCCCTGAGCGGATTGTACGTTTAGGAAAAGAAGATAACTTCTGGGAGCATGGAATAGGCCCCTGCGGTCCCTGCTCGGAGTTTTATTATGACCGTGGTGTAGAGCATGGTTGTGATGACCCCGGCTGCGCTGTAGGCTGCGATTGTGACCGATATATGGAAATAGGCAACCTGGTCTTTATCCAATATGAAAAACAGGAAGACGGCAGTTATGTCCCCTTGGTCCAAACCGGCATTGATGTAGGTTTGGGGTTGGAGCGGATTGCAATGGTTATTCAAGATGCGGTAACTATTTTTGAAATTGATAATATCAGGGGTATCCGTGACCATGTGCTGCAACTGGCGAACTTGAGTCAAACAACAGATGCCCAGATGATGTCTGCCAATATCATAGCAGACCACGTGCGTAGTGTTGTGTTTATGACCTCGGATGGTGTTCAGCCATCCAATGAGGGTAGGGGATATGTGCTCAGAAGAATGCTTCGCAGGGCTGTACGCCATGGCCGGGCATTGGGGCTAAAGGGTAATTTTGTTGAGTCCGTGGCTCAAAAGTCAATTGATTCATATTCCCATGCCTATCCCAATTTGGCTGAGAAAGCTGCCCATATCCTCCTTCAATTGAAGCAGGAAGAAACTCGTTTCTTGGAAACCTTGGACACTGGCATAAATTTATTGCAAAAACATATCTCCGCTATGAAAGAAGCCGGAAATGAAACCCTCTCCGGTCAAGATGCATTCAAATTATATGATACCTTTGGTTTCCCCTCGGATTTAACCCGGGAAATCTTAGAAGAAAACGGCCTATCCATGGATATGGCTGGCTTCGAAACAGAAATGGAAAACCAAAAAAATCGTGCCCGTGCCGCTCGTGGAACATCGACCTATATGGGGGCCGAGGAAACCGTATTCCACAAACTGCCACCAGGTCTACCGACAGAATTTTGCGGATATGAGGCCCATTCCTGTGATGGGGAAGTGCTTGCGGTTCTGGAGGATGGAGGCCAAGTCGTCATCGTCCTGGATAAAACTCCTTTCTATGCGGCATCCGGCGGCCAAAAAGCCGATACTGGCATCATGTACGCTCCGGGCATAGAAATTGAAGTCACCGATTGCCAACAAGTTGCAGGCAACAATATAGCCCATATCGGCATTCTCAAATCCGGTTCCATCTCAGTAGGCCAAAAAGTCACCGCTACCATAGACACAGACCGCCGCATTGACACAATGCGCAATCATTCCGCAACCCATCTCTTGCAAAAGGCCCTTCGGGAAGTTCTCGGCGAACATGTGGAGCAGTCAGGTTCGGAAGTTGATTCGACCCGTCTGCGCTTTGACTTTACGCACACAGGTCCGATGACACCAGCCGAGCGCAATCAAGTTGAAGCACTGGTTAACAACAAAATTTTATCTGAGCAATCAGTAACTACAATAGAAACAACCCCGGAAAAAGCAAGGGAAATGGGTGCGTTGGCTCTCTTTGGAGAAAAATACGGTGATACCGTACGAGTTGTAAACATGGGTGACTGGAGCGTGGAGCTCTGCGGTGGCACCCATGTGAAAAATACAATTGCCATTGGCCCCTTTAAGCTGTTATCGGAAAGCGGAATAGCCGCCGGTGTGCGGAGGATAGAAGCCACCACAGGGCGCACTGCCCTGGCACTGTATCGTGATGCATACGAGACCCTTTCTCAAGGAATAGAACTATGCAAAACCAACCGAGACAGCTTCCTTGAGCGTTTACAAACCATTATTGGGGAAAATAAGCAACTAAAAAAAGACGCTGCAAAAGAAACCGCAAAGGCAGCAAAGGAGCAACAAGCCAATATTGCCACAGACTTGGTAAAAACTGCCGAGACCCATAAGGGCTTTACTTTGCTGACTGCCCTGTTAGAAGGTTACGACATAGAAGCCTTACGCCAATTGGCAGACCAACTCCGAACCGAAATCCCCTCCGGCTGCTTCCTGCTATGTGGTACAAATCCAGAAACCGGAGCGGCCCAATTCCTGGCCGCAGCCACTGATGATGCAGTAAAAGCTGGTATACACGCAGGCAACTTGGTAAAAGAAGCCGCTTCTATTTGCGGTGGCGGTGGCGGTGGACGTCCCAACAATGCCCAAGCCGGCGGCAAGGATGCAACCAAAGCAGGTGCTGCCCTAGATGCAGGAAAAGCCAAGATGAAGGAAATGCTAGGCGCGTAGGGGGCTGTCTGACTCACCTGAAGAAATTGCAAGCCCGTCATTGCGAGGAGCGTAGCGACGCGGCAATCCAGCTAACTAAGACACTGGATTGCTTTGCTGCCCTCGCAATGACATCACATAACTGGAGGTATGAATGACTGACCCATCGGAGAAAAGTATTGAAAATAAACTATTACTGCTATACCTAATCAGCCGTATGGAATTGCCCATGTCCCAAGCACAAGTTATTGATTTTGTCCGGGACGCGGACTATATGGACTATTATACCTTGCAGCAAACTCTGGCCCCATTGGTAGAAGGGGGCCACCTAGACGTAACCGAGGAAAACGCTCTGGATAATAGTACCACCCGTTACAATATAACTGATGAAGGTCAAACCTCACTGGATTTCTTTGAAAAGCAGCTACCATGGTCCAGACGTCAGGCTATAGACAATTACATTGCGGAAAACCGGGGTAAAATTAAAAAGGACTACGAAAATATCGCCACCTATTTTCCAAATATGGAAAACGATGAATTCCGAGTAAAATGCGGAGTATACGAAGATAAACGAGCACTGCTTGAGCTGGTGGTATCAGTAGATACCAGGGAGCAAGCAAAACTAATCCAATCTAACTGGCGAGCCAACGCCAGCGGTCTTTATCAGCGGATAATAGAGGCACTTACTGTAAGCAACGGATAAGTGCAGTTAAAAGCCCCCTTCCTTCGGAAGGGGGAGCCGCGCAAGCGGCGGGGGGTTGTCAGCTTGCGTAGTGTAATAACTAAAAGCCGATGATTGCGGCCTGGGAACACAACCCCCTCGTCGCTTCGCGACATTTCCCCCTTCCTTCGGAAGGGGGCTCTGAAACCTGAGCATAATGACATTGGGCGAAGCCGCCCCTACTCGAAGGAATTATGCTTGGTTGGCAACGGAATCAACCGTCATAGACGGATGATAATATGAAAAGGGGTGTTTTATGTTCCAGAATGTAAGTACCTTAACCATTGCGGTTGTGTTTGTTGCCATCAATGGGCTGACTATGTTGGCCTGGGCTGCGGCACAGGGCTACAAAATGAAACCTACCGCCTTTGCTTTTATTGTAGGCGCGGTTGGTAACTGGATTACCGGGTCTGTCACACCAATTTCCGGCCAGTCATCCATTCTAACGGTTTCGCATTTTATGAAGAATGTAAACGAGCGAATTGCAGCATTGCTAATTGCGGTGGTAGTTATGGTTCCCCTTGGGTTGACGGGGTCCATTTCCCGGATAGCAGATTTTGCCGGGCAGCCTGTCTTATGGGGCATGATGGCCGGTGTTGGCCTTATGGTAATGGGTATAAGCTTCGATATGCTCAATCAGGCCAGAAGAACAGGAATAATCGCATTTGTTTCAGCACTTGCAACCCATGCGGTATTTACGTATTTTGACTTTTCTCCGGAAGTTACCCGTCATGCATTAGTTTATGTAATTGCTGTGTCTGTAACCCTGGCAACAATTGATTTTGCCTTTATTCAAAAAGACCCAGAAACCGGAAAACGGGGCCGCAGGGTTAACATTATGAAAATGGCAAAAGACTCAGGATACGAAGGGGATATGGAGCAAAGCGAAAACCCCAAGTTTTGGACAAAAGAATACTGGGCTGAGTTTAAAATAATGAAGCCTAAGTTTACCATTAATGCGATTTATTTTGCTTTAGCCTTTATTTGCTTAAATATCGGTACAAATCTTGCCTTTGGCGGTATTACAGCAGGGTTTACATCCCCACCAGGGTATCCGCCTGCCATACCCCAAAATATGGATCACTTGACAGTAATAAACAGCCTAGCTGATATCCCAAGCGTACTGTTTGGCGGCGCACCTGTTGGCGCAATAATCTCGGCAACAGCAGCATCGCCGTGGCCGATAGCCGCTGGGGTTATAATGATGGTATTGTGTGCGGTGTTACTACTTCTTGGGCTTATGATTAAAGCCGTGAAATATGTACCGATACAGGCCATAGCCGGGTTCTTGTTTATAATCGGATTTTTCTCTACGTTTGTGCCTCAGCTAAGGAATGTTTTCTTAATGGATGGGGGCAACCCGACACCACTTTATACTGCGCAAGCCGCAACAGCCATGGGTATAACCGCCCTGACAAAAAACCCATTCCTTGGGCTTGTGGCAGGGATTTTGGTACGGTATATCGGACAGTGGTTCTTCCCGTTTTTGTAAACAACTAAACTTATCAGAGTGATTTTATAAAAATGAGGCTGTCCTTCACGGGACAGTCTCTTTTATATTGGAAAACGATAGGCTTGATAAGGGGGGTGTCTTGCTAAGCAAAAACCATGAATATCTATGCAAAGTCTGTCATTGCGAGCAAAGCGAAGCAATCCAAAAGGTTTGATTTGCTGGATTGCTTCGTCGCTTCGCTCCTCAACGTTTTTATGTTGACGAGGCACGTGCATAATTATTCATATGGAATGCTTAACGAGACGGCCCCAAAGACGCCGAAGGCGGCGAGGGGGTTGTTTTCCCAGGTTGAAATCCATAATTTTCTGTTATCACGCTACGCAGGCTAGCAACCCCCGCCTGCCTTCGGCGGCACCCCCTTCTAAAGAAGGGGGCTTAAGAGCAATGTTGTATCGTCATCTACTTGCGAAAAAATAATTTGTCGGAATGAGTGTAGAGCTATTGACGTATATGTATAAATCTGCTAATATATGAAAAATCAGGTCGAAGCTCTATATGTACGCTGAGCTTGGGTTATATTGCGCATTAATTGCCTTTACATGTTTTTTGTTGTTCTGCAAAGATTAATTATGTAGTAGCTATATGTTTTGATTTCAAAATAAAGCAGCGGGGTGGTAGCTATGAAATCTGAGCTCAGGAGAAACGGACTGTTAAAACTCTCGGTTACCGAAAAAATTTATGCGCTTAGGAAGAAAAATAATATAAACCAAGAAGTATTAGCAGAAATTATGAGAGTAGGTAGAGAGAGAATTTCCCGGATAGAAAGAGGCAAGGAGGAGTATATCCAAGCCCAGATTGATGCCGCAAAAAAGTCTTTTAGGATAGTAGGATTGCCGATAACAGAGCGGGAGATTGTTGTTTTTTTAGAGACGCTTTATCATTGGCGTGATTTAATTGGAGCCAAAAGGCTGGATGAAGCCAGAGTTAAATATAAGGAGTTATCTAATATAGGTAATCTTGAGCCATGTGATTTTCATATGGTTACGCTATGTAAGCTGATTGGGATTAGGTTTTTGATAGCGGATAATAATTACATAGTTGCTGAAAAGGAATTGAAAAATTATGAAAAACATCTTGAAAAGATGACCAATGAATGCAAATATCATTATTATTTTAACAAAGGTTTTCTAAATGCCAGACAGGGGCATCCTGAGAAGAGTTTGGATTTTTATCTTAAAGCATACGAGTTAGTGGAAAATCAAAAAGATTTACTGCCAAGGCCCGATGGATGGCTCTATTATGGTATAGCATGGTGCTATTCATATATGGAAATACCTTATCATGCATTGACTTTTTGGCGAAAAGCGAGACAGGCACATGTAGAAATAAAAGCAGATAATTTCACTTTATATATAGACCACTCGGTTGCAATAAATTATATGCGAATGAACCAACTGAGAGATGCTGAAAGTTTGCTTAATAAATGTATGGTAACAAGTGAAAGCACTAAGGATAATTATTATGTTGGTATGACCTTGTATTCCTTTGGTTTTTTGCATAAGCAAAGGGAGAACTGGAATGCTGCAATAGAGTATTTTGATAAAGCTTCTAAATATTTGCTTAACAGTTCTGATAATTGTTATACATCACTTTATCACAAAATCTATTGTGTTATACATACCAGAGCATTTACCGAAGCTAGGCAGCTATTGGAATATGCAAAAACAACGTGTGTTGGCAACAAGTTATGGACATCGTATTATGAAGCTCTTGAGCATTATCTAAAGATTAGTAAGAATATGACTTCGCATGATAATGGTAAAATAATTGAGTATATAGAAAATATAGCAATACCATATTTTATTAAGCAACATGACTATTTTATAGCGATAGATTATTATGCACTACTTGAGCGGCACTATGAAAAAATAAATAGCAGGATGAGGTCATTAGAGATGACCAAGGCTATTTATGGCATATATAAAAGATGCCTTATTGATCATGGAGGGAGAGATTAAATTATGAAGAAAAAGTTGTTTGCGATGGCTATAACTTTAGTTATAGTACTTAGCTCTGTTGTACCTGTGTTTGCTGGCCCTAGGGTAGTAGATTCGCTTCTTCCATGTGAAAATTCCAGGCAAGTTTGTATTGTAATTCCAGGTCCAGGTATTGTTGCTACTCGTGGTGGGCCTGGGGGTGGAAATATTCCGCCCCCACAGTGGCCCTAATATCACATTAAACCCCGTATATCCACCCTACATTTACATGTAGGTAAAGATATAACCCTCAAAGAAAGAAAAAACCTAGCATCATAACCCCAGTGATTGCTAGGTTTTTTCTTGCCGCAATATCCAATTGTCTGATTAATATCATCGTTTTCCATTTTCTAGGGCATAATAGCAAATTACACGTATTGCAACAAAATATCAGTGCAATTAAAATATATACATAAATTCGGGAGATGGAAAAAGACAAGGAAGCGCACCCACGCCAGTATAATTTGCACCACACGCAAAGTTTGCATGATTTTATCGGCATCCCTCTCATGTGTCCCCTCCGACGCACCAAGGATTCGCCTCCTAAGAGAGGGGTGCCGCTAAAATAGTGGATGGACAGAGCTTTG
>WQVF01000086.1 GCA_009781725.1 Defluviitaleaceae bacterium | reverse complement strand
CCTGTCATTGCGAGCAAAGCGAAGCAATCCAGAAGGTTTGATTTGCTGGATTGCTTCGTCGCTTCGCTCCTCGCAACGACGAGGCAAGTGCATAATTATTCATAAAAATGCTTAATGAGACAGTCCCCTTCGTATTTATGCCTTCTTTATACTTCCACCAACACCGGGAAAATCATCGGGTTGCGCTTAGTGCGCTGCCATATATAATCCTTTAAATCGTCACGGATTCGGTTTTTAATTTGTTGCCTGTCGGTAATCTGTTTCTGCTCCATTTCAAATAAAGTTTCTGTTACTATACTTGTAGCATCCAATATAAGTTCGTCAGATTCCCGTACAAACACAAAACCACGAGAAATTATATCGGGTCCAGAAATTATCTGGCATACACCATCGCTCATAGTGACGCCCACAGCGGCAATTATCAGCCCGTCTTCAGACAGATGCTTCCGGTCTCTTAGGACAATATTGCCTACATCGCCGACGCCAAGACCATCTACCAGCAACTGTCCAGAATGGACAGTCCCGTTAACCTTCGCATCGTTGTTAGAAACCTCCAGTACATCTCCGATATCCATAACAAAGATTTTTTCCTTGGGCATACCCATGGATACCGCAAGATCCTTATGATGCTTAAGATGCCTATATTCCCCATGCACCGGCATGAAATACTCCGGTTTTATAAGAGCATGCATAAGTTTTAACTCTTCTTCTTTTGCATGGCCGGAAACATGGACATCCATCAGACCTTCATAAAGAACCTCCGCGCCTTGCTTCATCAAGTCATTTATTACTCGGGAAATAAGTTTCTCGTTTCCGGGGATAGGGGAGGCGGAGATTAGCACCTTATCCCCCGGGACGACATCAATTTGCCTATGATCTCCGGCGGCCATCCTTGATAAAGCAGCCATGGGCTCCCCTTGGCTACCAGTGGTTATTATCACAAGTTGATTTGGGGTATAGTGCCGCATCATTGATACGTCAATAATCAACCCCTCGGGTACATCCAGGTACCCAAGTTCCGTTGCGGTTTTGACGGCATTAACCATCGAACGCCCCATAAACAGCACCTTGCGCTTATGCCGCACTGCGGAGTTTAATAGCTGTTGTATACGATCAATATTGGATGAAAACAAAGCCACCATAAGCCGCTCATTTGGGGAGTCTTCAAATACCTTTTCGAAAATCGTACCGATTGAGCGTTCGCTCATGGTGTAGCCCTTTGCCAAAATGTTTGTGCTTTCGCATAAGAAAAGCTTTACACCCTTCCTGCCAAGCTCGGCAAAACGCTGTAAATCCATGGGCTCCCCTTGGATGGGGGTGTAGTCAATCTTAAAATCCCCGGAATGGATAACGGTACCTACCGGGGTTTGCACAGCTATGGCAACAGAATCGGCAATAGAATGAGTGACACGGACGAATTCTATTTTGAAACAACCTGCCGTAGCAGTTTCGCCGTGAGAAAGGCATATCAAGTCAACACCGGACACTAAGCCATGCTCACGAAGCTTGTTGCCAACAAGTCCTAAGGTCAGGCGAGTTCCATAGACAGGTGTATTAACTTCCTTTAGGAAATATGGCACTGTACCAATATGATCTTCATGGGCGTGGGTTAGGAATATACCGCGAATCTTGTTCTTGTTTTGCGTGAGGTATGTGAAATCAGGGATTACCAAGTCAATCCCCAGCATTTCATCTTGAGGAAATGCCACGCCACAATCTATGATAATAATATCATTACCGTACTCTAATACGGTCATATTTTTGCCTACTTCGCCCAATCCCCCAAGGGAAAATACCTTCAGCTTATTTTTTTTAGACGCCAAGTAATGAATCCCCCTCGTCTATTGTTATACCAAGCTCTTCGTAATCGTCTTTGAATAATTCCATTACTAATTCGAAATCCTCGTGGGTTTCGTCTACTGTCTCCATAGACATATCGTCATTGTCGTCCTCTTCTAGTGTACATTTAAAATGCAATACCTCTGCACTTTCTTCATCCTCGTCATCATCGTCTATAACGGCGGCGAGTAAATACACAAAGCCATTGTGTTCCTTTGATGCCATGATATGGAGCGGGTACTCGTTGCCTTCATCGTCTGTTACGACAATGATTTCACCCAAATCCTCGTTTTCATCTGGCAGTAAATGTTCATTCTCCATAATTTCCTCCAATCGCTCTATTATGAGCATAATAGTTCTTCGGTGCGGGTAGCTTTGCCGTCCCACACTTTTTCTTCGTACTATAGTTTGTTTAAATACCCTTGCAGTATATACACCGCGGCCATTTCGTCTACATGGGCACGGTAAGTTTCTTTTCGTTTTTTACTCCCTTTTGAATCATAACCAGAATTAAATGCATGAGTTACAGCACTGGTGCTTAGCCGCTCATCCCATAGGGATATATCAATGGATTTAAAATTACGTTTCAGCTTATCTCTGAAGGCTAAGGTTTTTTCCGCCCGGACAGAGATACTGCCGTCCATGTTAAGGGGATAACCCAATATGATATCGGTTATGCCATATTCTCTAATGATTTCTCTTAAACTATTGATATTTGGACGGAGAGCAGCTTCATCAAGCCGACGGAGGGTAGTCATGCCGGTAGCTACTTTGGCTTCAGGACAACTAAGTGCAATACCTATGGTTTTTTCGCCATAATCTAGACCTATATAACGCTTTTTCAAATCCTTACACTACATCACGCAAAAAGTCGCGCACCAATTCTTCAAGGAGTTCATCCCGTTCTAGGCGACCGATAACTGCCCGAGCATTGTCATAGCTGGTGATGTATGTAGGATCACCAGACAAAATATAACCGACGATTTGGGTCATGGGATTGTAACCCTTCTTGGACAGAGCAGTGTATACGGTTTCTAATATTTCTTTGGCTTCTGCGTTTGCGGTTCGGGTGCAGGCGTCAAATTTTTGTGTGTTCATATTTTGCCTCCTTTAAGTTAACTCTCCGACTAATTCATTGTCGGTTGCATCGGTTATAAGGACGTTTTTAATAGTATTTTGCTGATGGATACCTTTTACATGAACCATGCAGTAATTTTTTGTGTGTCCTTGGGACGGTGTTTCCATAAGCACGGATACTGTCATTCCGACCTGTTTTTGTAAAAAACTTTGTTTTAGTGATGCCGCCAGGGCTCGCATTTCTTGGCCTCGTGCCGTTTTAATTTTCTCCGGCACAGGACTTGGTAAGCTTGCAGCCTTGGTGCCTGCTCTTGGTGAGTATTCAAATACATGTATCTGAGCAAAGGCCATTTCCTTTGCGAATTGTAGGCTTTTATTAAAGTCCTCATCTGTTTCCCCTGGGAAGCCTACGATTATATCTGTAGTAAGGGCCATTTCTGGACGGAGGATGCGCAAGTTTTTGGCCACTTTGGCGTATTCGGCGGTGGTGTATTGCCTGTTCATGCTGTGAAGGATGTTATCTGAGCCACTTTGTAATGATAAATGAAAATGGCTGCATAGGGTAGGGGAGTCTGCTACTGTTTCAAGAAATGCGGTGTCTATTGCCCAAGGGTCGATACTGCTAAGGCGTAAACGTATGCCAGGATTGCTCCTATCTATTTCTCTAATCAGCTTTGGCAAATTAATGTATTCACTGCCCGTATCATAGCCATAGGCGGCGACTTGTATACCCGTTAGCACAATCTCACCGGTGTCTCGCGGTACATGAGTCTTTACTTCATCCAATATTACGTCAGCTGGGCGACTTGTAACAGGGCCACGAACATATGGAACTATGCAATAGGCACAGTATCTCTCACAGCCATCCTGTATCTTTATGAATGCGCGATTGCGCCGGTCAGTAATTACAGTAGGGGCTTTATGCAAATCAGTAATTTCCAGCTTTGTCAGCAAATCATCAGGCTTACGAGCATCAAAAATAAAATCCGCACCGGCTTCTGTGATTTTCATATATATGTCGGTGTTGCTTTGTGGCATACAGCCACATACGGCAATGAATGCAGTTGTGTTTAACCTACGAGCACGGCGTAACATTTGCATGGATTTTTTATCGCTTGTGTGGGTTACTGTACATGAATTAATGATATAAATATCCGCTGTTTGGTTGAACCTGACAACTTCATATCCGGCAGATACCAGCTTCGTCAGTAGGGCTTCCGAGTCATATTGGTTGACTTTACAGCCCAATGTATGGATGGCTACTGTCATCTACGATTTTTCACCGGATAGCATTTCCTGTAGATGTTCGACTGCGACTTCTTTTTCCGGCATAATATCTTTTTTTGTGGCAAAGATATATGCCTCACCCGGTATACATCTTATTCGTGCTAAATCTTCTAGGGCTCGATTTCTATACTTTTCTACTGGAGTTTCAGCGGTTACCAGTAAATTGACCTTGGTTTTGCTCAAGTCTGTGTTTTCCATAAAGTACTTGACTGGTCCGACTAGGCGGCCACCCCATATGGGTCCGCACACATATATTTCTTCAGGCACAGAATCTGGCATATTGTGCACAGGGAAACCCTTGCCGGAGAAAACCATCCCCAGGGCCTTGGTCAGGAACTTAAAACCCTTCATATTATCAAGGTCTGATTGCAATCCATGAAGGGGTTGCCCTAGGATTTCACCTAATGCTTCAGCAAAAATCTTTGTTTTTTGACTGCGGGTGTAGTAAATTATCATATATTATCGCTCCAGGAATGCTCTACCGTTTGGTTGCCTGATATTAACATTGTGAAGGAGAAATTACAATAGTGTACATTATTTTAACATTTTCTTAATATTTGAGTAACACGAGAAGGAGTGCCTGGAAGGAGACTTATTATGAAAATCGTTTTGCAAAGGGTATCAAGTGCGTCAGTGAGGGTAGGGGAGGCTACTATCGGTGAGATAAGGCGAGGGTATGTGGCTTTAGTTGGTTTTGGGGCAGGGGATGATAAGGCTGGTGTGAATCGAGCCATAGAAAAAATAAAAAAGCTGCGGCTCTTTCCCGATGATATTGGAAAAACGAACCGCAGCATTTTGGATGTTGGTGGCGCGATATTGATTGTATCACAGTTTACACTGTACGCTGATTGCAAGAAGGGGAATCGGCCAAGTTTTACAGATGCTGCACCGCCGGATAAGGCAGTAGAGCTATACGAATATTTTATCACCGCTGCAAAGCCGCACTTTACAAAGGTTGCTCATGGGAGCTTCGGAGCCGCTATGCATGTGGAGCTTGTAAATGACGGGCCTTTTACGGTTATTATGGATTGAAATTACTATAGATATTCATGCCCTCTGTTATGAATTTTAATCCGTCCTTTTTTCTTAATCTGCTCTGTGCTTCGTTCCAGCACTCGACCTAAATTAACGGTGCCATCGTGATGCAACACAATGGATGCTTCCCGGGCGGTAAGGCCTGTTGCATTTATTTCACCAGCACCATTTATGTCAACATCAAGCTTTTCGCAGCTGCCCTTATGGATTTTTATATCACCGCTTCCAGCAATTTTGGTGGTGATATCACCGCCACCGGTCATTTCTTTGACTTCAATGCCCCCGGAGCCATTAACACGCATGTGTAATGATGCAACAGCATCCAAATCAATTGCACCGGAGCCGTTGATAGTGACCTTGGCATTGTTAGCTTGTTTCCAGTCAATAGCTCCGGAACCGTTTATTGTTAGCTTGAGCTCGTCTGCGATGATGCCGTCAATCGCACCTGAGCCATTGATTGACACTGAGCAGGTTTCAAACTCTTTCACATCGATAGCACCTGAGCCATTGATGCATACACGTCCTGTGTGGAAAAAGGGCATTTCGGATGTAATAGCACCTGAGCCATTAATTTTTATATCTACCTCATTGCCTTTTTCGCAGGGCATTTCAATTACGACTGTGTTATCACTACCTTTGTTGCGGTTGTCATCCTTCTGCTCCTGATCAATGGTGAGGCTGTCTCCCGAAGAGTTAATTTGTAAGGTTTTAATAAAGTAAGCATCGCCGTTTGCTTTCACCCGTGTTTTTCCATCTTGGGAAGGGATGATACGGCAGTCGTAGGAATAAACCGTTAGGTTCAAGTTTTGGGTATAGCCAAACTCGGCCTCCTTGGTGGTAACGCTAGGGTCGATATTGTGCCATGCTTCTGATGCGTCGGACTCGCCCAGGAATTGGATATCTCCCTGGCCCATGTTGACCGCCATCCGGTTGGACAGTTCTGCGGTACTGCCATCGGTGAATTTTACCCCCGTTGAATCAATTGCCGATACTTCTTTGCTTGAATAGCAGGCTACATATTGGGTGCTGTGTACCATGGGCATCCCTGCATGGGTTTCTGGAAAACCAAGGATTGCTTTGACAGGTGCTGCCTTTTTGCCAAAGAGATGTTCTATTTCTGTGTCAAGGATGGTGGCCAATGTAGGGATTAAAGTAATATCGGGATAGGCCTGCCCATTCTCCCACTTTGATACTGCCTGGCCGGTAACACCAACCCGTCCTGCAAGATCCTCTTGGGTCATGCTCTTTTGCTTGCGCAGTTGTTGCATCCGTAATCCAAAGCCTTCAAATTCGTACATAGTAATGCTCCTTTCGAACTGGTTTTGTCTAAGATATCAATGTGAAAAGAGCATATCAACAACTTGTGGTTGAATTCAACTAATATTATATATGGACGCCTAAATAATGCGGATTTGCCTTATTATTAAATGTTGGCCCAACTGCTGGTTGAAATCACTTGATGGTGGAATCTAATGCACTAGTTATGAATGCTACCAATCTCTTCTGATAAAATGCTCAATTCCGAAAGAAATGTTTACAATTTTATCCTTAATATATTGGGGATAGATTGTAAGGTGGGGTTTTCTCTGAAGTCTCGCCGAAGGACACATGACCACCGGGTAGGGCATATTCGTTATTACTTTGCTGGACGAGTAGCTTATTATTTTTTATCAGAACTGCTGCCACACGATAATGGCAAATCCTATCCCCGTCTTTGAATAGCCAATTATTGTGCATATACTCACCTTGTATAAATTTTTTACGCATTTAAATGCCAAACAGCAACTGTGCATTTTCTGATGTTTGTGCGCATATTTCTTCGGCGGTAACGCCTTTAATCTCCGCTATAGCATCAGCTACATAGGTCAGATATGATGAATTATTGCGCTTGCCCCGGAATGGGGTAGGGGTGAGGTATGGACAGTCGGTTTCCAATAGAATCTTATCCAAGGGTAGGGTGTCTACTACATTTTGCAAGCGTTTCGTCTTGTCAAAGGTCACCGGGCCGCCAATCCCAATATGAAAACCCATGTTTGCGTAAGCCCACGCCAATGCCGCATCCCCAGAAAAGCTGTGAATAACCCCACGGCGCAAGGGGGATTTTTCTATCATGGAAAATGTCTCATCTGCAGAATCACGGGAGTGGATTACTACCGGCAATCCCAAAGACGCCGCCAGGTGCAGCTGCTCCTTAAACCAATGCCGCTGTACATCTGGAGGAGAAAAGTTATGATAAAAGTCTAGGCCTATTTCCCCATAGGCCACAACTTTGTCATGGTCGCAAAGGGCCTCGAGCTGTTGTAAAGCCTTGTCGGACAAAGCCTTAGCATCATGGGGATGTACTCCAACCGTGGCATAAATAAAAGAATACGCCTCCGCCAAGGCAACCGAGGCCTTGGAGGAGGGGAGGCTACATCCTACATTGATAATCGTCTGTACACCTTGTGTTGCCATTGACCCAAGGAGCTCCTCCCGGTCAGGATTAAACTGCTTGTGGTCATAATGGGCATGGGTGTCTATTATTTGATGCATTTAGCTAATCGCTCCCGATTCTTAATTGGCGTTGTCTTTTTTGCCAAAGGTTTTATGTCCCTTTTTAATATGCCATTGCAATGAAAATTACTATTGCCTTTGCATCATATTGCACATTAAAATCGACTCTGTTTGAGTTTTGATGATTTTGGCAAAAGCGGTCGGCTGTTTTTTGCGTTTATTTGAAGTTTTTCAGCTTATTTTTTGTCTTTTCTTGGGAATGCTGCATTGCCCTTTTGTATCGCAAACTCCCGCGGCAGCAGGCCGAAGGTCTTGGAGCTTTCCCATTCTCTCAGAGCCGGGTCACATATTGAGAGTTGGTCGCGAATGATAGGGGGGGTGTTGGGCATCACCGGGGCAATGGCAATGGCTAGTATTCTCAAGGTTTCCGCCAGATTGTATAGCACATTGGCAAGCTCACCCTGCTTTGCTTCATCCTTGGCCAATACCCATGGGGCGGTTTCGTCTATATATTTATTGGCTCGGCGGACCACATTCCAAATTTCATTTAAGGCCTCGGAAAAGGCTAGCTTCTCCATGCGTTCTTCCATTTTTGTTATCATGGATGTGGCCATTTCTATTAGCTCATTGTCCAGTGGAGTAGGCTGGTCGCAAACGAAAACCGTGTTTGCTGCTCGCCCATGCGACCTGGGGGAGTGGTTGCTAGCCGGCAATTTTCCCCCGAAGTATTTATCCACCATGCCCACAGTCCGGGATAGCAAATTACCAAGATCATTGGCCAAGTCGGCGTTATAGCGGGTTATTAAAGCGTTTTGGGTGAAGTTGCCGTCTGGACCAAAGGTAAATTCCCTCATCAGGAAATAGCGAATAGCGTCAACCCCATACTCTGCCACTAAAGCTTTAGGGCAGATAGCATTGCCTAGAGATTTCCCCATTTTCTGACCTTCATATTGCAGCCAGCCATGGGCAAAAACCCGTTTAGGCAAAGGCTCCCCAAGAGCCATTAGAATACAGGGCCAAATAACCGCATGGAACCGCACGATTTCCTTCGCCATCAAATGCAAATCCGCAGGCCAGTATCGGCGATAATCTGAGTCATCATCAGAGAGATACCCCAGAGCCGAGATGTAATTTGGCAAAGCATCAATCCATACATAGATTACATGCCCCGGGTCAAAATCCACAGGCACACCCCAGGAAAAAGATGTACGGGATACGCATAAATCATCCAGTCCCGGTTTGATGAAGTTGTTAAACATCTCATTGCGGCGGGATAAAGGCATCAGAAATTCCGGATTAGATTCATAATGCGCCGTCAGAGCGTCTTGATATTTTGACATACGGAAGAAATAGGCTTCCTCGCTGATATTTTCTACTGGGCGGCCGCAATCTGGGCAGTTGTTATTTTGAAGCTGACGCTTAGTGAAGAATGCCTCACAAGGGGTGCAGTATAGCCCTTCGTAGCTTCCTTTGTATATATCCCCTTGGTCATATAGCTTTTTAAAGATTTTCCCTATCGTGGCACAGTGGTCTGGGTTTGTGGTGCGCTGGTAATAATCATAATCACAGTCCATCAGCTTCCATATATCTTTGAACATGGCGGCCAGCCCATCCACAAATGCTTGGGGAGATACACCGGCGGCCATGGCAGCTTGTTCAACTTTTTGCCCATGCTCGTCAGACCCAGTAAGGAATTTTACATCATATCCCCGGGCCTTTTTATAACGCGCCATAACATCTGCCGCCACAGTGGTATAAGTGTGGCCGATATGAGGGTCGCCGTTGAGGTAGTAAATGGGGGTAGTAACATAGTAAGTTTTCATTGGTGCCTCCTGGTTACGCAATTTTGCGGATTATAGCATATTTAGAGCAGGTGAGATATAATTGATGTATGTAAGCATCCAACTATGCGCAAAAGACAACTTTTGCGCATAGTTGGACGTAGGACCGTGTCCAACTATGCGCAAAAGTTGGATTGGTGGGTTTTGGAATCGTGTCCAACTATGCGCAAAAGTTGGATTGGTGGGTTTTGGAATCGTGTCCAACTATGCGCAAAAGTTGGATTGGTGGG
>WQVF01000085.1 GCA_009781725.1 Defluviitaleaceae bacterium | reverse complement strand
TATCGAAAAAACCAATATTCAACGTGCTTCCAAGGTTCGCTCTGCTGCTGGATTGATTGCTTTCATCTTTGCCAGGATTGCTTGTGCTTTCCTTTGCTTTTAATCCTTGATTGGCGTTGATAAAATCGTAAAGCATAAGCATGGTAGTCGCACGCCCTGCACACGGGGGTGTAGGGGGGTGCAAAATTTTCATTCAAATCTTGTCACCGTGTAATTGTATCAAAGCTAACGCCAATACGGGGTTGTCTCGTTAAGAATACCGTAAGTTCAAGGCTCGTCATCCCGGATTTAATCCGGAATCCCATTATCTTTGTCGAAAGGCTAAGGGGATCCTGGGTAAGCCCGGGATGACGGGCTTTATATTACTCCTTAATGTGACAGCCTCCTCTATTAAAACAACCCACTAATAACCCCATCCAAGTCCACATCAATCTCCTCCGCTGATGGCACCTTGGGTAGTCCCGGCATTGTGAGTAAATCTCCGGTGAGTGCCACCACAAATCCCGCTCCGGCAGAAAGTCGAACCTGCCGCACTGTTATTGTGAAGTCCTCCGCTGCACCAAGCTTTTTAGGGTCATCTGAGAAAGAATATTGAGTCTTGGCCATACATACCGGCAAGTTGCCGTACCCTAACTTTTGCAAATTGCGAACTTGTTTCGCTGCTTCGGCGGTTAGATTTAGGCTGGTTGCACCATAGACCTTTTTCGCAATGGCTTCCATTTTAGTTTTGAGGGGTTTGTCCAGCTCGTAGGTATGGCGGAAATCATTGGTGGCTTCAGTGGCTTTGAGTACAGCCTTTGCCAGGTCCAATCCCCCTGCGCCCCCTTTTGCGAATACTTCCGACAATGCGACTTCTACTCCCAGGGCCGCTATTTTTTCTATTACATATGCAATTTCCTTTTCTGTATCCTTAGGGAACCGGTTAAGGGCCACAACACATGGCAGACCGAAGGTTTGGGTAATATTTTTTACATGTCTTTCTAGATTGGGTAAACCTGCGGCCAGAGCTTCCATATCTTCTTGGTTTAGGTCGTTTTTATCCCGGCCGCCATGATATTTTAATGCTCTTATTGTTGCCACCAGTACTACCGCAGCCGGCTCTATTCCCAGTCGGCGGCATTTTATGTTTAGGAATTTTTCCGCGCCAAGGTCTGCACCAAAGCCCGCCTCTGTTACAACGATATCCCCCAGACCCATTGCCAGTTTTGTTGCAATGGCGGAATTGCATCCATGAGCGATATTAGCAAATGGCCCGCCATGAAGGATTGCTGGTGTACCCTCCAGGGTTTGTACCAGGTTTGGGTCAAATGCGTCTTTGAGCAGAGCTGCCATAGCCCCTTGGGCGTTGAGGTCACCGGCGGTTATAGGTTTGCCGGTGTATGTGTAAGCCACTACGATTTTGGCCAGGTTTTCTTTCAATGCACCCAGGCTCTCTGACAAGCAGAATGTAGCCATTACCTCCGAGGCTGCGGTTATATCAAAGCCGTCTTCCCTAGGAGTGCCGTTGGCCTTACCCCCCAGGCCGTTTAGCATATTACGTAGCTGACGATCATTCATATCTAGGGCACGCCGCCATACTACCTGCCGAGGGTCAATGCCCAGAGTATTGCCTTGGTAGATATGATTATCCAGCATTGCAGCGAGTAAGTTATTGGCTGCGGTAATGGCATGCAAATCACCGGTGAAGTGTAAATTTATATCCTCCATGGGCACCACTTGGGCATAACCACCTCCCGCGGCACCGCCCTTCATTCCAAAGACCGGGCCAAGTGAAGGCTCCCGCAAGCAGATGACTACATTTTTGTCCATTTGGGCAATTGCATCTCCCAAACCTACAGTGGTTGTGGTCTTGCCCTCTCCCGCAGGGGTGGGGCTTATGGCAGTTACCAAAATGGCTTTGCCGGGAGGCTGACTTGCGCCAGGGCAACGATGATTAATTTTGGCCTTATAACGGCCATAGGGGGAAAGGTATTCGTCGGCGATGCCAAGCTTCGCGGCAATCTCCGAGATTGGCTTAAGTTTAGCTGCCTGAGCGATTTTAATATCTGATTGCATGGTACCACTCCTTGGGTTTGTTTTATTTTCAATGATTATTTTACAACAAAATGGGCCGCCACGTAAGGTGACAGCCCAATGTTTATGCAAGATTATTTAACTTAATGCGGCTCTCAATGCTTCAACGTTGCGCCACATTATTTCAACATAGGTAATCCCTGCGTTAAACTCGGCGAGACTTACATTGTGAGTGGAATGGAATTCCATGATTTCTGCTCCGGTTGCCTCTGCAATGGTGTTGGCAATCGCCATATTGGACAACTCTATATGGAAAACAACGGGAATATCCTCATCTTCAACTCTGGTAATAAGAGCCGCAATTGTTGCCGGGCTAGCCTGTGTGGCTTCATCACAGCCAATGAAGGCAGCATGTGCAATTAGACCGTAGGTATTAGTAAAATGAGTGAATGGGAACCTGTCGCCAAAAATAACCGTACGCCGCACACCATTTGCTACAACATCAACGAATGCTCTATCCAGGCTCCGTAGCTCTAAGATAAGACTATCGGCATTGGCCCAGAAAAAATCTGCATTAGTCGGGTCCATTTCAGCTAAAACGGATGCAATGGCATCAACGATTACGATTGTGTTGCGTGGACATGTCCACACATGCTCGTCATAGTGGTCATGGTCATGATGATGATCATGGTCGTGATGATGATGATGGTCATCGTCGTCGTCATGATGGTGATGACCATGGCTATGATGATGGTCATCATCGTCGTCATCGTCATGATAGTGATGACCATGGCTATGATGATGGTGGTCATCGTCGTCATCATCGTCATGATGGTGATGACCGTGGCTGTGATGATGATTGTCGTCGTCATCGTCGTCATAATGGTGATGACCGTGGCTATGATGATGGTGTTCGTCATCATCGTTGTCATGATGGTCGTGGCCGTGATGATGATGGTGGTGCTCATCATCGCAGGTATCGTCATAACAGTCTAAATAACCGCTTACCACATCAAGCAATGCAATTGTGGGCATATCGCTGCGGTTTACAGCAGTAAGTGCCGGTCTTACCCATGTATCACTGTGTCCACCTACATAGATAAGTAAGTCAGCTTCCCCAAGGGCAATCATATCCCGTGGTGTAGGTTCAAAACCATGGCTTTCTCCTCCAGGTGAAATAAGCATCGAAAGCTCAACTCTATCCCCGGCAATTTGCCTTACAAAGTCATATTGAGGGAAAATAGACACAATAACACGCAAGCGGTCTTCGTCAGGTACATCGGCAACAGGTTCATCTTCATCATCTGGTTCTTGATTATCATCATATGCTACGGCGTCAACATCGTCAGGCTCTGGCTCATATTCTTCATCTGCATTGTTGCACGCGGCCAGTATTGTCATGATGGCTAATATTAAAACAGTTATTAAAATGATTTTACGCTTCATAATAAATACTCCTTAAAATTTTAGTATGAGGGTACGCTTTTACGCCCATGGGGATGTGGTTTCTCGTACACAAAAAAGCAATCAAAACAAACCCATATAAGGGCTATGTTTTAATTGCCATACAAATCTATCTCAGTTATTCATTCTCACTTTAAGCTCGACTAAATTGTAGGTCGGGTGGTTCTTGATGCCTAATAATACTGTCAAAACAAGTAATGCTGACAACGCAAACATTGATGTAGAACCCATTCCTATGCCTTGTTGTAATGTGTTGCGTAATTTATCAATAAGCACACAGGGGGTACAATACTCTTCAACATATACTGCACAGCAATCATGTGATACAACAGTTATTGAAACAACGGCACTGGCACTGATAATTATAAACGCCAATAGGAGTAGCAATGATTTTTGTATTTGTTTTGAAGTCATATGCTGCCTCCTCTCAAAATGTCAAAAGCAGTCTACAATATAACTGCCTCTATCCAAAATAACAAAACTGGATTTTAGATGAACACCATCAGCTTATCACACTATGGTTGCTGTTTTCCTTACAGTTTCATTAAACCAGCCATGCGTTTGCCTTGACTAGCCCATTATAGCCACATATTATTCTATCTGCAATCTGTTATATCGTAATTATTTAAACAGGTTGCTCGAAAAACATGTTTTTCATGATTTATTAGTGCAATTCATACCTTTATGTTATACTACACATGATGACAATATTTGCGCCAAAAGATAAAAGGGTAGGGGTGAGCCTTACGCGGTGAGAGATTGGCTGTCCCATTTTGCACTACGCATCGAACGTGTAAACATTCTTAAAGCCATAAGAGACGGGTTTGCTGGCATTATGCCTATCTTGTTGATTGGGGCTTTTATTTTCATGCTTGTGGAACTGCAGATTCCATTGTCATTGGATGCGACCCCTGGTATCCCCGGTCTCAACTGGCATATTACCTTCGAACAGATTTATGTAGGGGTTCTTGGGATTATTCCTATTGCCGCTGTTGTATCCATTAGTTATTCCTTGGCACTTCATTCCCCTCATTATTCTAGTAGAGTTCTTAGCCCCTTGGTGCCTGCACTTGTGGGGCTTTCTTGCTTATTTTTGTTAGTTGCTGACCCAACAGGTTGGAGCATGTTTTTTGAATTTGGCACTAGTGGGGTGTTTATTGCTGTAATTGTCGCTGTAGGTTCCCATTTACTGTTCTTTTTCTTTTATCGATTCCGGTTGGTAGTTGCTCGTCCTCGGGCCTCTACTTCTTATTTGGCCCAGGTTGTGCAGCTTCTTGAACCTGCACTGTTTACGATTCTTATTTTTGCTGTTCTGCGGTTTATTTTTAATATTGCTGGCGAGTCCAACATTCCCTATTATCTTCAGCGTGGCGTTATCAACATGCTTGCCGGTATTGCCAACAGGTTTAATAGCCAGTTGGCTGTCATTATATTTTTTACGTTTATGCATCAATTGCTATGGTTCTTTGGCCTTCACAACGGGGATATGCTTTGGAATGTAGCGTATACAGCAGGCTGGCCTGAGATTTTTGATCCACTTTTCTTTGAGTTCTTTGTATTTTCTGGCGGAGGGGTGCTTGCCCTTATCGCTGCTGTTTTTATTGTGCGTTGGAAAAATGCCTCTCGGCCTGCCCTTGTTTCGCTGCCTATGGGGATAGCTAATATCGGTTCACCCATTGTTTATGGGCTTCCAATAATATTTAATCCGTTTTTCCTGATTCCTTTCATTTTTGCCCCGATTTTTTCAGCGGTTATTTCATACATGGCACTATCTGTCGGCATGAGTCCGATTATTGAAGGTGTTGACCCCACAATGCCTGTGGGATTAAGCGGTTGGATGGCTACCGGGTCCGCAATGGCCGGGGTCATTCAGATTATAGGGCTTATTATGGGCACCTTTATCTATCTGCCCTTTGCCTGGATGGCCAACAGTGCCAGCGAAGAGCGAAACGACTTTGCTATAGAGGAGTTAATGTCCCGGGATGCTGCACCGTATATGGCTCGCCGGGATGATGTAGGGGTTTTTGCGCGCTCCTTATTCGAAGAAATGGAATACGATTTGCGCCGAAAACGGGGCTTTTATCTGGAATACCAACCCATGATTGACAGCAATAATCGTATGCTGAGCTTCGAAGCCCGGGTGCGCTACAGACATGCATCCCTTGGGCCTCTTCCCACAGAGTTGGTGCAAGCCTTGATAGAAGAAGGCCGAATGGAAAGCGAGCTGAATACATTTATCATAGATGAAGCTCTTTCCAGCCTTCAAAGCTTAAGGGAATACAATTTTACGGACTTGTTAATGACAATAAGCCTATCTCCAAAGCAGCTAGGAAAGCCTAAGAACATAAAAATGATGGAAGCTGCCCTGGCAAAATATAATATCGACCCAGGATTAGTACGTATCGAGCTTTGCAGCCAAGAAGTTCTAAGTCCAGGCTTTGACCCATGGATGCTAATCGGTTCCCTTGAAGCCATCGGGCTAAAGGTCATAATTGATAATTTTAACCTGCAGCAGACCCATTTTAATAATCTACGCCGCATGGGGGTTAAGGCCATAAAGCTAAGCAATGCCCTGACCCAAGACGCACAATACAACGAGCTAAGTGCCACAGTAATAAAACATATAAACACCCACGCCAAGCCTATGACTATCATAGCCGAACAAATCGAAACCAAAGCCCAACGTGATATGCTTGTTGAGCTTGGGTGTGATATTTTCCAAGGAAAATATTTCTCCAAGCCCATGGAAACAGCGGATCTTGCCCTATATCTACGGTTAAGATAATGGCTCATTGGAAAACCCGTGGACTGAGAGGCTCTGCATTTGAAGAAATGATTGACATGACTAACCAGCTATACGCGCAACGAGGTCTTGCGATTATTCAGAAAGTGCCTACACCGATTACACCAGTCGAAGTGGATAACAAGGCTCGGACGATAACATCTGCTTATTTTGAAAAAAAAAGTACCGTAGATTTTATTGGAGTGGCCCAGGGGTTGGCCATGTGCTTCGATGCCAAGGAGACTAAACAACAGAGCTTACCTTTACGCAATATTCACCCTCATCAAATAACATTTATGGAAAGTTTTCGCAAGCAGCAAGGAGTGGGCTTCCTGCTGGTGCATTTTCATGTGAAGGGTGAGATTTTCCTTCTTCCCAGCGAAGACTTGGCCCGTTTTCATGAACGGGCAGAAAAAGGTGGGCGCAAATCAATCCCCTACGAGGAATTTGACCCGGCCCTAATCGTACCGAACAAAAATGGCTTCCCGGTGCATTACCTGGTAGCGGTGAATATGTACTTAGAAAGAAAAGATGCAAGCTTTACCGCGCAAAGCGCGGTCCCGCAGCAACGCGAGGAAGCAAGCGGGGCTTTGCCCCGCGAAGTGGCGGGGTCAGTGCCCCATTAAAAGAGGAGAATTTGCAAAATGAGCAGAATTATCGCAATAACTAACCAAAAGGGTGGGGTAGGGAAGACCACAACCACCATTAATTTATCCACATGTCTGGCCCAAGCCGGAAAACGGGTGCTTGTGGTGGATATGGATCCACAAGGCAACGCAAGTAGCGGCTTTGGGATAGATAAGTTTAGCTTGCAGCAGACGATTTACAATGTACTTATTGGGGAAGCCACCCTGGAAGATGTGATTTTACCAGTGTGTGTCGAAGGAGTACGATTGCTTCCTGCCAATATAGACCTAAGTGGTGCAGAAATTGAGCTTATTGCAATGGACGAGCGGGAGTTTAGGCTCAAGACTATTTTTAATAGCTCCAAATATCCCTTTGACTATATTATTATGGACTGTCCTCCATCTCTTAATCTGCTAACAGTCAATGCCCTATGCGCCGCCGATTCTGTTCTTATTCCCATACAATGCGAATATTATGCCCTTGAGGGGCTTACCCAGCTTATGAACACCATCCAGCGAGTACAGCAAAAGCTTAACACAAGCCTTGTAATCGAAGGTGTGGTGTTTACCATGTATGACTCACGCACTAATTTAAGCAACCAAGTAGTAGAAGAAGTACGCCGGCATCTTGGAGCGCACACATATAAAACCATAGTACCCAGAAATGTTCGTTTAAGCGAAGCTCCAAGTCACGGACTGCCGATTACACTATACTCAGCGGATTCCAAAGGCGCAGATGCATATAAGAAACTGGCGCAGGAAGTTATAGAGAGAAATAAAACGAGGGGTGACAAACGATGAAATCCGGACTTGGAAGGGGATTAAATGCCTTATTAAGCGCATCTCAAGAAAACCAAAAATCCGAAGAAGATTCGGGTCTGCCAGCAGGTATATTGATGGTGGACATAAGAAAAATTGAGCCAAATCCCGGCCAGCCCAGGCAGTATTTTGAAGAATCATCCCTGGAGGAATTGGCGGAGTCCATGAAGACCTATGGGGTTATTTCGCCTCTTGTTGTAAAGGATAATGGTGGGCATTATTCTATTATAGCCGGTGAAAGGCGTTATCGCGCCGCCAGAATTGCCAAACTGACTGAGGTGCCGGTAATTGTAAAAGACTATACAGACGGGGATATCCTGCAGGTCGCATTGATAGAAAATATCCAGAGACAGGATTTGACCTCCATCGAAGAAGCTCTTTGTTATAAACGATTGATGGATGATTTCTTCTTCTCTACTGAAGATATTGCCACCAAGGTAGGAAAAAATAAGCATGCAGTAATAAGCGCACTACATCTATTGGAGCTAGACCCGAGAGCCCAAGCCTTGGCAGGAGAGGGGAAACTGACTGCAAGCCACGCCAAAGTGCTGCTTACAGTAGAAGACGGTGACTTGCAAGCAGCCTGTGCAAACACAATAGTAGAAGAAGGCTTAAGCGTACGAGGTGCCGAGGTTATGATTGCAGTAGCCTTGAAGGACGCTGCAAGACAGGAACCAAAAGAAAAAGATGATGAGCCCCAGTTATCTGAAGAAGTTATTTATGCCTATCGGAAAGCCGAAGATGACCTGAAGCAGGTATTTGGCTCCAAGGTAAATATTCGCCCAGGTAAGAAAAAAGGCCGGATAGAAATCGAATATTATTCCCCTGATGAATTGGATAGGCTGCTTCTATTACTTGGGAAAGTAAAGTCATGATATTAATAAAACTGGCGTATATCAAGACTTATAGACAATAGCTTCCGTATATATATGTTGAATCAGACACTGGTTTTGATGATACCGACAAAGGCGATTGCCCCTGTATTCATACTCGGCTAGTGACGAAAATGCCCATAATGGGTCAATAGGAGGACTATTTAATGCTCAAAAAATTTTTCATCTTACTTCTGGTACTGATAGGTATGGCATTTCTTTTTAGTGGCTGTATTACTATCGGTGGCAACCCAGTCCGAGGGACGGGGCAAGTTGTTTCCCGTTCCATGGAAGTAGGGGACTTTAACAGTATTGACGTTAGCGGAAACTTTGTAGTTGTATATCGGCAATCCGAGGACAGAGCCCTAACCATTGCAATGCAGGAAAATCTTTTCGACCATTTGGATGTTGATACGCGAGGGGGGACGTTAATCGTCGGTTCTCGCCGTGGTTTTGACACAACAACAGCCAACCGCCCACGCATGTATGTATATGCGCCATATCTTTCAGCGGCAGAATTTAGCGGCGCAGTCAACGCGTCAGATTGGGACAATATAACAGTCACACGCTTTTCACTTGATATATCCGGGGCGGTAAATATTAATGTAGGCCTGGATGTAGAATACTTGGAAATAGATGCATCAGGTGCAGCAAATATCACAATGTGGGGCAGTGCCACTAATATTGATATAGACGGCTCTGGGGCACTGAGCATTACCGCTGGTGATTTGGAAATTGAAGGTGGTAGGGTAGATATTTCCGGTGCGGCTAATGTTACCCTTTCGACTCTTGAGAATGTTGATGTAAGGACCAGTGGCGTGGCGAGGGTTCGCGCGTCTTAGTCGAGCCTGGGTAATCAAATAATTCAAATTGGGCGGTTGGATGGTGGGGGTGATACAAGCCCACGATTACAAACGCCTTTTTTATGTATGAATACATAATATATGCAGGTATGCTATAGTTATGGCATGGAGTTCCGAAGAAAATCTATGTCGGGGGGTGGTTCCTAAATACATGGTACTTGCATCCTATGCTCAAACCGTTGCAATGCAAAACTTTGGGATAATGAATACATACGGTGGGCATACCCAGGTGGGAATGTATGCAATTTTAATTCACTATAACTATACAGTTCATTTTGTTAATTTCCTCAAAAGTCACTCTCCCCCAAAAACATGTCTTCATAAATATCCCTAACTATAGTAGTAAAAGCCGAGGCCTTTGTTTTAACCCTTTTTTTCTTATAGTACGCCTCTATCTCCTTGCATAACTCCAGCGCCATAACCTTATCCGACCCATCTCCGGCTTTATAATGTGGGATGGCGACATCCTCCAGATACTTGACAGAGCTGGCATCATCTATATTAACAAGGCATTCCAGTGCGTTAAATCCGATAGTAAATTTTTTATCACCGTTTGCCAGCAAACGCCCATCTGCTATCATTTCTTG
>WQVF01000084.1 GCA_009781725.1 Defluviitaleaceae bacterium | reverse complement strand
TCGTTGCGAGGAGCGAAGCGACGAAGCAATCCAGCAAATCAAACCTTCTGGATTGCTTCGCTTTGCTCGCAATGACAGGCTTTGCATAGATATTCATGGTTTTTGCTTAGCAAGACAGCCCCTCACTCCTTCTTTCGCATTATGATTGATTTTTTTCCGGCTATGCCTGCGCCTGTACCGCCGTTATCGCAACGACTCCTACGATATCCTCAGCACTACAGCCTCTGGAAAGGTCATTGACAGGCTTGGCAATACCTTGTGTAATGGGCCCCAGAGCATCGGCTTTTGCCAGTCTTTCTACTAATTTATATGCGATATTACCAGCATCAAGGTCCGGGAAGATTAGCACATTGGCCCGCCCAGCCACAGGATTACCTGGGGCTTTGGCTGCGCCAATTGCGGGGACGATTGCCGCGTCTAGCTGGAACTCTCCGTCGGCTTTGAGTTCCGGTGCCATTTCCTTAAGAATCTTTGTAGCTTCGACGACCTTGTCCACATCGACATGCTTTGCGCTACCCTTTGTGGAATGGGAAAGCAAAGCCACCACCGGCTCAATACCCGTAAGTGCCGCAAAAGAATCCGCCGAGCTTTTGGCAATAGCGGCAAGCTCCTGGGCGTTGGGGTTCTGCACAAGGCCGCAATCCGAAAACACAAACACTCCATCAGCTCCATACTCACAACCGGGAACTACCATAACAAAAAAAGACGACACTAGGGATATCCCCGGTGCGGTCTTTAATATTTGCAAACTAGGCCGCAAGACATCAGCGGTTGAATGAATAGCCCCTGCCACCATACCATCGGCGATGCCTTCCTTTACAAGCATACATCCTAGGTACATAGGGTTGGTTGTAAGAAGCTCATGAGCTTGTGCCTCCGTCATGCCTTTGGATTTACGTAAATCTGCAAGCTTTACGGACAGCTCCTGAGTCAGGCCGCAATCTGGGGTTGGGTTTACAAATGTTGCCCTAGATACATCAAGCCCATCGGCCTTGGCTGCGGTTTTTATCTCGGCTTCATCCCCTATTAATACAATTTTGGCAATACCTTCAGCCAACACCTGGTGGGCAGCCTTGAGATTACGCGGTTCCAGTGATTCCGGCAAGACAATGGTTTTTAGCTGTGACTTAGCCCGCTGTTTAACACTGTCCAAAAAACTCATGCTATCTCTCCTCGTTTGTATAATTTTTGATTATAGAAAAGTGTAGCTTATGGGTATGGTAAAGTCAAACGCAAGTGTGTGTTTCCTTTTACCTGTGAAAATATTCATATTGAGCAATTATGTAATTTATGGCAATTTCCTGTCAGCATCCACATATTAGCACATATGGTATCATTTCTCAAAAAAAAGACCTGTTTACCACATGGCAAACAAGTCTTTTTTCATAGCAATGAGGCGCAGGCTTATTCAATTGTATATCTATGTACGCCCGGTAGGTTGCAGTGCATTGCACTGTCTTTAGTCATGGGGGAGATGAGGCGGGCTTTGTAATTTTGTTTTACAGCTTCGTTTAGACGCTTCCCACATCTACTTTCTGAATCAGAATATGCTGCCACCGGTAAACATCATCATAAGAAGAACCATCAGCATCATATTATCACCCATCATACCTGGGTTCATCATCATCATGAGTAATAAAATCATCATAATATCGCTGCCTTGATCAGCTACATAACCTACGCCGTTATTGTCCATACAATGCCTCCTTCAATTGCCTCGATTAGTTAATACATTGTATGAAGGAGGAATGGTTTGTTGCACGTCCTGAGCAGCTAATATCCTAAGAAAATCGCTCCATATATCAATGCACCCAACACCATAAAAGCCGGATGCACTTTAAGCTTCGTAAGACATAGCAAACTAACGCCGACTAATACCAGCAGATGCACGGGCCCAATTCCTGTCCACGCACCGATTAAATTTCTCACTGCCATTTCCCCAATCAGAACAGCAATAGTCGGCCTTATATATCTGGTTAGCCTCTGTACCTGAGGTGAATCCTTATACCGCTTCAATAATCCCATCATTAGTATCATGAGAACAACAGATGGCCCAATTGTAGCCACAAGCCCTAAAAATGCTCCAAGGACTCCTCCCATCTCAAAGCCGATAAACGCCGCCATCTTGGGCGCAATGGGACCGGGAAGGGCATTGCCCATTGCGAAAATTTCGGCAAATTCCACGCTGCACATCCAACCATATACCGCCACAACCTCGTGCTCTATAAGGGGTACAATTGAAGGCCCGCCCCCATATCCCAAAATATTGGCGACAAAGAATACCCAAAATATCTGTAAGTAAATCATGATTTTTCATCCTCACCAGGCTCTTTTTTACTTGCACGTGGAGGAAAGAATCTCTCGTATATCCCCTGCCCCACCAGAGCCCACAAAAATAACCCGGCAAGGATAATAGCCGGGTGAGGCACAACAAAAATCAGCGCAGCTATCACTATAATATGAGCCAAAGTAATCGGCCAGCCAAGTCCCTTTGCTGCAATAACAAGAAATTGCCAAGTCACAATACCAAGCATTACTCCAACAACAGGCACCATCGCGCTGCTCATACCCCTAGCCCATGGCTCATGCGCAAAGTGTCTCAATATTGTCATCAGTATTATCATTAAAACAGCCGTAGGAATTACCGCACCAACCAGAGCTGCAAGGGCCCCAGAAATCCCGCCCACCTTATAGCCAATGTATCCGGCCATCTTTGTGTTAATCGGCCCAGGCAATGTGTTGCCAATGGCTACGATTTCGGCAAACTCCTCGTCGTTCATCCATTTATAAATCTCCACCGCTTCTTTGCGAACAAAGGGAATCGAAGCGGGACCCCCTCCAAAGCAAAGCAGCCCACTTCTTAAAAAAGCAATAAATATATCCAGATAAAGCAAAATACCACCGCCGATTCATATTGAAAAATGCATAAAGCACTCAATGCTACTGGTCGAAGGATATGAGAAATTGTAGAATTTTACATATTGTACCACGAGTAGAAAATATTACCTCGGATTATTACACAGATTGAGGTTTTTCCATATGCCGATAGAGCCTCAAGTCACTAAATCATCTGCTAATCAAGATTCTATCCCTGTCTCTATATGGCATAGGGATGTTTTCAGCTTGTTTAAAATAAATTATACCCCCAAAGCTCCCCTTAGGGAATTGTCTGTTTTTTGCCGCAAGCTGTCTTTTTTGCTAGGTGCCAGCATACCCATCAAAACTGCCTTAGCTATTGTAGCAGAACAATTGCCTGGGCGGGGATTACGCAAACACCTCCCAAAACTAAATGCCCGCGTACAACAAGGAGAGAGCTTTTCTTCAGCATTGAAGGCTGCAGGTGCTTTTCCAGCCTTCTTTTGCGGCTTTGTTGCTATAGGTGAGGCCACGGCAAAATTACCTCAGGTCATGGAGCAAATGGCTGATTTTTACGAAGACCAAGCCCAAACAAAGGATGAGCTTACTGCGGCTCTTGTATATCCCGTTGCTGTCGCCATCCTCATGCTTGGTGTAATCATTATGGCGATAACATTTGTTTTGCCTGGGTATAGCCGGATTTTTGCAGCAACGGGTGTGCCTCTTCCTACCTTGACCCGAGGGTTACTCCAGGTATCCCAGGTCGTAACAACCCATGGGCATTGGATATTTATTGGTATTGGGATGTTGATTTTTGTATTAATCCTCTTTTTTAGAAGCACCATAGGACGAGTTTCCTTAGGACGGGTTATATTACGCATTCCTATAATCCGAAAAGGTGTAAATTTCCGGCTTACTCAGTCTTTGCATCTTTTGCTATCTGCAGGGCTTCCTGTGTCTCAGGCTCTCCCACTTACAATGGATGTGATGGATAATTTACGTGTAAAAAACGATATCAAAAAAATATCCGCCTATCTTGAGATAGGTAAACCCTTCTGGGAAGCACTTAGGGAAATCACATATATAGATTCTCTGCTGATAAGCCTTGCAAGGATAGGTGAAGAAACAGGAAACCTGCCACAAACCATAGAAAAATGCCAAAGTTATTATTCTCAAGACTATAAACGAGCTATTAAACGGCTCAACAAGCTTATCGAACCCATTATTACCCTAATATTGGGGATAGGGCTTGGGATTATTATGCTTGCAGTGATATTGCCTACATTTGAACTGGCGACGGTTTTGTAAGAATAACGCAATAAAGGGATTGTTTCATGCTCTATTGGTGACGGAATCGCCCGTAATGGGTGGATTGGAGGATAATTTATGCAAAAGAAAAAATGTAGTGGATTTACACTCTTGGAGTTACTGATTGCCTTGGCAATCCTCGCTGTAATCGCCGCAATATTGATTCCAAACTTTTTCGCAACAACAGACAGGGCACGGCTTCGCAGTGATATCCAATCTGCACGGGTGATTCAAAACGCAATTGAGCTATACCGGGCAGAAAGAGGCTCCACACCGGAGGGTACCGGCATGGAAGCGGTATTGGAAACCCTCACAACCGCAGGATTCTTACGGGCGCGCTATGGGGATATCCAAACCGAGGGTGCCGCTTGGGAGAACCATTCGGAGCTTGGGGTAGTAGTAAACATCAGCGGCAGCGGTGACAGTGTACACTCTGCCTATGCTAGTCTGCCAGAAGGTGAGCGGATGCTTGTAGTCGGCGGTACAGGTGGAAGTTGATGAAAGGGCATACGGATTTTACAGAAATTAAAACTATTGACCTCACAGCCGTTACCGACTTTCCTACTCATCATCTAAGTCATGACTATGCATCCCGCTACACGGCTTTGCCTGTTAAACAAGAGGGCAGTCATCTATGGGTAGCCATGGAAGACCCATTATGCATCCCAGCAATAATGGATTTAACTGATATTACAGGTCTATTTATTGTACCAATGCTAGCCAGAGGTACAGATATACGCCGATTGATTGATCAATTATATGGAAAAGAGGCTATGCACAATATAGCTTCTCAGTTTCTGGTGGAGGAAAAGCTAAAACAGCGGTACCAAACCCCAGACACAGGCCTGATAGAGCAGTTATCAGCGGCACCTGCCGTACGGCTTATCGATTCTCTTATCGAATCTGGGATACTCAACCGTGCCAGCGATATACATATCGAGCCTTATGGCTCATCTTTAAAGGCACGCTATCGAGTAGATGGTGAGTTAATAAATTTTGCAATGGTGGATTTAAGTTTGCTGCCTAATATTATTTCCCGCCTCAAGATTATGGGCGACTTAGATATATCAGAAAAACGTATGCCCCAAGATGGGCATTTTTCTATGTATATCTATGGCGAACATGTAGAATTTCGCCTTAGCACAATGCCCACCCACTTGGGCGAAAAGGCTGCCATTAGACTACTCTATGGCCAGGGCTCCAGACCCAAAAAAGACCAATTAGGGTTTTTCCCAAAAGATCTGGAAAGACTTACTCGGCTGTTTCACCTACCCCATGGGGCTATTTTTATGACCGGGCCTACAGGCAGCGGTAAATCCACTACCCTTACAGGATTCCTGGAAGAGCTCAACCATGAGGAGCGTAATATTATTACTGTAGAAGACCCGGTGGAAAATCCCCTTATGGGGGTCAACCATGTAAAAGTCGAGCGGATGGCCGGGCTAGATTTCGCCAATGCACTGCGACATATCCTGCGTCAAGACCCGGACATTATTATGATTGGAGAAATCCGAGATACAGAAACAGCACGGATAGCCATACAAGCCGCAATCACTGGTCATGTGGTGCTAAGTACATTGCATACAAATGATGCCGCCGGTGTAATCGAACGTCTTATGGATATGGGAATAGAATCATATCTCGTAGCCACAGCACTCAATGGAATTATTGCACAGCGGCTGGCAAGACGGATTTGCATAGATTGCAAAACCCCAGCAAGACTTACAGAAAGCCAAGGAAGCATATTAAAGCTAAACCTCAAAACTCCTGTCTTCACAGGCATAGGCTGCGGGCACTGCAACAACACCGGCTACAAAGGGCGTATGGCCGTATACGAGTACATTATTATCGACGATGAGCTACGATCTCGCATGGTAAAAAATCCGGCAAAACTAGCTCAACACCTACGCAAGAAAAAAGGCCTACGGAATAACGTAGCCAAAAATGTAGAAATGGGAAATATAACCGCCGAAGAGGCACTGCGGGTGTTGGAGGGAGAAGGATGAAGAAGAAAACCTCCAGGGGGTTTTCCTTGTTGGAGGCTGTAATTGCGCTATCTATTTGGATGATACTGTCTTTGAGTGTGTTTTTTATTTGGCAGCATGTGTCTGAGCGAGGAACCGAGCTGCTAGCGCAGCAAAATGCCTTTGAAAATGCGCGGGTTGCCCTGGATGCTCTTATATCAAATACTGAAATGGCAAGGACCATAGATTTGCGAGTGGGCCGCGACAGTACTTTGCAAAGAATTACCCTTTGGCAGCGCGCCCCCGATGGGAATGTACATGATTTTAGGTTCGACTTTGATGTTAATGCTCACCCAACTAATGAGGCCCATTTCCAACGCTTGCGCTTTGGTCTCCAGGAGATTGCCAGGGGCATTGCTCAAATAACAGTCCAGCCTATAGATGGGCAGCGTTTACTTATCACAGTTACAACAAGTTGCGATTATCCCATTGTGTTGGAAGGCAGCGTGGATATTCGATACAAAAACCTTCGTTAAATGTTGAGGCCACACAAAAAATAGCCTACCAGTTCTCAGCATTGCAGCTGGAACTGATAGGCTATAGTTGTTGTGATGCAAATAATTTATTATTCCTTTGCGCCCAGGGTGTGATTCATTGCGATTACACCCTTGATGGTGTGGACTACAAATTCCAGCTCTGTTTCGTTTAAGCATGTCATTAGACTTTGGACTTTTTTGCGATTAGCCTGGGGTAACGCGTCATCTTCTTCCCTAACAGACAACCCACCTGGCTTTGGACTGGTGAATAGATGGTCGATAGGGATGTCAAATGCTTTTGAAAGTTTTGATAGGGTAACTGCAGTAGCACCCCGCTCGCCTCTTTCGATAAGACCCATGTGGGAACTTGTGAGATCCATCATCTCAGCAAGCTCATCTCTGGATAGCCTACGAGACTCTCTCTCAAGACGAATATTCTTCCCGATGATTTCGTCAAGGCGATCTTTTTCTAGCCTTCTGTCCATAACTCAATCCTCCTATACATTTTGAAATCATATTACTGGTTTTTGTCGAAACTTAGGAGTCGCAATAAGAATTTTGTTTATGTTGCTATTTGCTATAGATAATCAAGTTGAACATCAGCTCAAGCTTCATCGAAAAACCGCTTGAAGATTGCGGATTTTCCGCTTCGCTTTCACTGTGTTCAACTATGATTACTATATATTTGTCATGTTTCTTCATTGGTGCTATACTTTTGACGAAATCTTAGACATACTTTCAGAAAAAGGTGCAGATTCCATGCCTAACAAGTCAAAAAGCAGCCACTCTTCCAAGCCAAAGCCCCGTCCTGTAGGGCGTCCTCGGACTTCCAATCCAGAGCCTGCTGACCGTGCTATAAACAAAGAAGTAAAATGCTTGATTATGATTGCCTTTGGCATCCTGCTTTTCCTAAGTGTTTTTGTAACCGATACCATCGGGTTTGTGGGGCGACTTTTCGCAAATCTTTTTTTTGGATTGTTTGGATTTGGGGCATTTCTTTTTCCTATAATATTGATTGCGGTGGCCATCACTATACTTATTAACCGCAACATACGCCTGCCAATCGGCCTTTCCATAACCCTGTACGTGCTTATTCTCTCCATGTTACATATAATTAATTCACATGATTTTGAAGAATTGGGATTTTTTGCGCTACTAGGAGAAGTTTACTCAGAAGGTGGTCGGACTTCCGGAGGGCTTACTGGTGCTTTTTTTGGGGAGCTTTTATATGCAATTCTTGGCAATGTTGGCTCCGTTGTAGCACTTACTGCGGCAATTTTAATTGTCACAGTGCTAATAACGGGGCGTTCTTTTATTGCTTTAGTTTCTCAAGGAGCCAGTGCCGTTAGCTCTGTTGCAAGCCGAGCAAGAAACCATTATGCTCGCCTGCCCGACGATTATAGCAACTATGACAATGATTATGACCACAAGCCCAGAAAGGGTAAAAAACCTGATTTATACGAGATGGAAAACGACTTTGATTATGAGGATCCGGACCTACCCCCGGTAAGGCTGTTTCAAGAGGAAATAGACGGTACCGATGTTACGCAAGCCATGAAGCGAGAGTCAGGAGAAGGACCACTATTCTCCAGGCGCACAATTGAAAAAAAGCCTCCAGAGCTGATTCTTTTCCCTGATGAGGAAGAGCCGGATAACCAGTTTTATGCAGACCCACCCGTTGTCAAAGGCCTAGTCGAAGAACCACTTGAAGATATGGCTGAGGAGTCCAATGAATATCACTACGCTTATCCACCAAAGCAAGAAGCACAACCTCCTCAAAAGGTAGTTTCCTTCCCGGCACCTCAAGCCCCTGAGCCGATAATCCGAGGCAGACCCCCTCAGAGTGCGCCTGTTATTTCATATAGCTCCGTTCCTTCCTATGATGATTTTCAGCTTCCTCCGCTGAGCTTACTCAATGAGCCGCCGGTTCATAAATCAATGGCGGAATCACGGACTCAGATATTGGAAAATTCCCGTATCTTGGAAGAAACCCTGAGCAGCTTCCGTATCGAGGCAAAGGTAGTGGAGGTAAGTGTAGGGCCAACTGTAACCCGATATGATTTGGCTCCGGGACCGGGAGTAAAGGTCGCGTCCATTGCCAATTTGTCCAATGATTTGGCCTTAAGCTTGGCTGCTCAAGGCATACGCATCGAGGCACCCATACCAGGTAAGTCAGCTGTTGGGATAGAAATCCCCAACAAAGAGTCGCAACCTGTGTACCTGAGGGAAATCATCCAAGAACAGCACTTTATCAACTACCCCTCAAAGCTGGCCTTTGCCGTAGGCAAGGATATCGCAGGTGAGCCAGTAGTAACAGATATTGCCAAGATGCCTCATTTACTCATTGCCGGTGCTACGGGTAGCGGAAAAAGTGTTTGCATTAACACGTTAATCACTAGCCTTCTATATAAAGCCCGGCCTGATGAAGTTAAACTGCTTATGATTGACCCTAAGGTGGTAGAGCTTAGCGTCTACAATGGTATACCTCATCTGTTGATTCCTGTAGTGACAGACCCGAAAAAGGCCTCAGGGGCATTAAGCTGGGCTGTTAGCGAAATGGAAACCCGGTATAATATGTTTGCCGAAACGGGCTGTAGGGATTTAAAGGGATTTAACAAGCTTAAAGCCAAAAGCGACGAAGCTGAGCTACCCCAAATCGTGATAATTATAGATGAGCTTGCGGATTTGATGATGTCATGTAAGGGCGAAGTGGAAGAATCCATCTGCCGCCTGGCTCAAAAAGCCCGTGCTGCTGGTATTCACCTGATTGTGGCTACACAGCGGCCTTCTGTAGATGTTATCACAGGCCTTATTAAGGCAAACATCCCTTCCAGGCTGGCCTTTGCCGTAAGCAGTGGCACAGACAGCCGGACAATTATTGATATGTATGGAGCAGAAAAATTACTAGGCAAGGGTGACATGCTCTTTCATCCAATGGGGAATAATAAGCCCGTGCGTATACAGGGCGGGTTTATTTCCGACCATGAGGTCGAAGGGATAGTCAACTTCCTAAAGGCTCAGGCACCGGCGGAATACACAACAGAAATGATTCAGCAGGTAACCATGCCAGGCAAGACCAATATTGAAGGAGAAGTAGATGAGTTCTTCCACGAAGCCGTAGACTTTTTACTGACCAAGGGCAAGGCCTCCACTAGTATGCTTCAGCGGCAGTTTAGGATAGGATATAATCGTGCCTCTCGTCTGATGGATGAGCTAGAAACCCGTGGGATTGTAGGTCCGGAGGATGGAGTAAAGCCCCGGAAGGTGACCATTACTCGGGAGGAATATCAAGAGCTGTATGGGTAAGAATGCATAAATGCACCCCCTACCGTCATTCCGGGCTCACGTCAGTCTAATTCTAGCACATGCCAAGCCAAGACCACCCCGGCGCTTCGCGCCACCCCTCCGCAGGAGGGGAATTAAATACTATACGTATAAAAATTCCCCTCTGGGGAGGGGAAAGACG
>WQVF01000083.1 GCA_009781725.1 Defluviitaleaceae bacterium | reverse complement strand
TCACAAGAATTTAAGGGCATATCAAAGTTCTTTCCGTAGTAGTAAATTGGTAGTAAACTCAACCTTCATTCTTGTGAAAATGCCTGTATTACAAGGGTTTTACGAGGTAATCAACATTATTCAGGCAAAAGATGAACCTTACCTTTAGAGATTATTTACGCAACATACGAATAACCCATGCAAAAAAGCTATTGCATGAAACTAATCTAACAGTAAGTAGAATTGCAGAACAATCCGGTTTCAGGGACACAAACCACTTTTTCCGCGTATTTAAAGCCGTGACGGGTATTACACCTAAGAAGTATAGGCAAAATGCGAGTATGTTGTAATATGGTAACTATGTATCGGGGTTATTACTTTTTCCCAGTCCCATTGGTCTACGTAAATAGAGTGCAGATTATCCATTTCGTCGTCACGGCGGATGGCATTCATATCGGCGTAAAGGCCGTTGCCAATGTGGAAGTCATATTTGTGTAGAGCGAGGCGTTTCCATTTTGACAGGGATTGGACGATTTCTGCTTTTTCTCCCGTTTCTTTTATGGTAAATGAAACGGGTCGGTCTATGCCATTGAGGTCGTCGTTGAGACCGGTGGAGGGGTCCACGAAAAGAGGGGCCGACACCCTTTTAAGGTGCAGCCCCTTGGCCAGTGCCTGGGAGAAGATGGTCTTAAGCTCACCGATGGCAACTTGAGTTTCATATAGACTAAGGAGCGATTTATACCCTGTTGGAATGATTATCTTAGGCATTGCCAGCCTCACGAATAGACAGGCTTATCCGCTTTTTGGGGATGTCAACGGAGAGCACCTTGACCTTGACCACATCCCCGACCTGCACCGCTTCCAGTGGGTGCTTAATAAACTTATCGCAGATTTGTGAGATATGAACCAGTCCGTCCTGGTGTACTCCTATGTCAACGAAGGCACCAAAGTCGATTACATTTCGGACCGTTCCTGTGAGTATCATCCCCTCGGTAAGATCCTTCATATCCAGCACATCGCTTCTTAGTAAGGTTGGGGGCAGCTCGTCCCTTGGGTCGCGACCTGGCTTTTCTAGTTCCTTGATTATGTCCTGTAGTGTAGGTATGCCTACGGATAATTTCTTTGCAATTTCTTCGATTACGTGGCGTGGGGGGGCTTTTTTTGTGTCTGCCGGGCTTGCTAGGGCTGAAAGGCCTGATAGGGTGGTTTTCTTTGGTTGAGGGATTGGCTTTGTGGCATGGGTGAGATAGGCCTCTGCTACAGCATAGGACTCTGGATGGACTCCTGTATTGTCCAGGGGTTCTTTCCCGCCAGGGATTCTTAGGAAGCCCGCGCATTGCTCAAAGGCTTTTGGGCCTAAGGCTTTTACTTTAAGCAGTTCCTTCCGGCTGGTGAATTTACCTTTTTCTTCGCGATAGGCGAGAATATTTTTGGCCACCGCACCACTAATTCCCGATACATATGAAAGCAGGCTGGGGGAGGCTGTATTAAGGTCAATGCCTACGGCATTTACACAGTCTTCCACAACACCGGTGAGGGTATCTCCCAGGCGTTTTTGGTTCATGTCATGTTGGTATTGGCCTACGCCCATGCTCTTTGGGTCGATTTTTACCAGCTCCGCCAATGGGTCTTGCAAGCGGCGACCGATGGACGCAGCAGATCTAAGGGATACATCATATTGGGGGAATTCCTCCGCTCCCAGCTTTGAGGCGGAATACACAGAGGCCCCGGCCTCATTGACGATGGTGTACTGAGCTTTTGAGCCGGTTTCTTTGAGAAGTTCTGCTACTACCTGTTCCGTTTCCCTTGAGGCGGTGCCATTGCCTATGGCAATTAGGTTTGCACCGAAGCGGGTTATCATTTGGGCTAGGGTCTTTTTGGCGGCAGAGGTATCCTTGCCTATTGTGCAGTAGACTACGCCAGTGTCTAGGACTTTGCCAGTTTCGTCTACTACGGCAAGTTTGCAGCCCGTGCGGAAGCCTGGGTCGATTGCCAATACTACTCTATCCTTTACCGGAGGTTGCATAAGTAGCTGGCGCAAATTTTCTCCAAAAACTTTGATTGCGCCTTCCTCAGCGGTTTCTGTCAAGGCGGTACGGATTTCCCGCTCTATTGCGGGGGCCGTCAGGCGTTTGTAACTGTCGGCCAGGGCTGCATCCATGAATATCAGGGTGTTGGGATTATCCTTTATAAACTGGGTTTTTAGGGCGGTGTGAATGGCTTCCACTGGGGCTTCCACAGTTACTTTGAGAACATCCTCGTTTTCTCCGCGATTAATTGCCAGTACACGGTGACCGGCGATTTTCTTTATGGGCTCGGAGAACTCGTAATACATTTCGTAAACCCCGACTTTTTTGTCTTCCGTTGGCTTTGCTTCTTTTTTTGATTTCGATGATTGTACGGAGCTGATAAATCCCTCGGATTGGGTTAGCCTGCGGGCTGTGGCGCGGCAGGCCGGGTCGTCGGAGATGCGTTCGGCGATTATATCTGAAGCACCTGCAAGGGCGGCTGCTATATCCGGGACATCTTTTTCCGGGTCTACAAATGGGGCTGCTACGGCTGCAAGGTCTTCTACTAGGTCTTGAGCCCAGATTATATCTGCCAGAGGGCCTAGGCCTCGTTCTTCGGCTATAGTTGCGCGGGTGCGGCGTTTTGGTTTGAAGGGGCGGTATATATCCTCTACCTCGGTAAGGGTTGTGGCTGATGCCAGCTGTGCCGAGAGCTCCGGGGTCAGGAATCCTTGCTCCTCGATTGATTTAAGTACTGCCTCTTTGCGCTCTGCCAAGCTGCGCAGATATTTGAGGCGGTCGTATAACTCCCGCAACTGCTGGTCGTCCATTTCCCCGGTGGCTTCCTTACGGTAGCGGGCTATAAAGGGGATTGTGTTGTCCTCATCGATGAGTTTTACTGTGTTTTCCACCTGCCAAGGGGCTAGGGAAAATTCCTTTGTTAGAGTTTGTTGGATGGTCATCTTCGTTCTCCTTTGTGTAAATTATCGTGGATATTGTATCCCAAACTACAATTCGCGTATAGTCTTGACAAAGCTGTATTAGCACATATAATACACCTAATCCTCATGAAAGGAGGCAATCCATGTTCCAAATCGACCTTAAGAGCCGCAAGGCTATTTATGCTCAAATTACCGACAACTTCAAACGTCTGATAATCACCGGGATTTTACAGCCAGATGAAAAAGTCCCTTCTATCCGGGACCTTGCTCAGACTATAACCGTCAATCCTAATACAGTCCAAAAGGCATATAGAGAATTAGAAAACCAAGGTTATATCTACACGGTACTTGGGCAGGGTAGTTTTATTGCATCACCTGAGAAACCCATTGGTGATGCAAATGCGACACCGGAAGTGGAGTCACTGTATGACTGTATTAGTACAGCAGTACAGGAGCTGATTTTTCGTGGCCAAAATATCACTGATATTGTTGATTTTGTAAAAAGCCAGGCGTAAAAATCTGTATGGCACCATACGAATTTATCAAAATCATAAAGGAGGATAAAAATGGTTCATATTGATAATTTATCAAAGACCTTCGACAATCACAAGGCCCTTGACGGCCTTAATCTCAACATAAAAAAAGGTTCCATTTATGGCCTAGTTGGAGTCAACGGCTCCGGCAAAACTACGGCTATCAAGCATCTGGCGGGGATATACAGGCAGGATTCCGGCTCTGTGACCATAGACGGCCAGACTGTATATGATAACGCGGCCCTCAAGGCTAAAGTAGGCTATATCCCAGACGAGTTATTTTTCTTCGCGGGATATAACCTGGGCATGACTCGGCGTTTTTATAGCAATATGTACGCAACATGGGATAATGCCCGGTACAATACATTAATAAGCTTATTGCAATTGGATGACAGCCGCAGGCTTAACCGTTTTTCCAAAGGAATGCAAAAACAGGCGGCCTTTGCATTATCCCTTTCCATAATGCCGGAGGTACTGATTCTGGATGAACCTATAGATGGCCTTGACCCTATAGTCCGTAAGGATATTTTCAGCGAGATAATCCGGGATGTGGCGGATAGGGGCATGACAGTACTTATATCATCCCATAATCTCAAGGAAATGGACGATATCTGCGACGCTGTGGGCATAATCAAGGATGGAAAGATGGTAGTCGAACGGGATTTGGACGATCTCAAAACCGATGTGCATAAAATTCAAGTAGCCTTTGAGATTGGGGCTGATAAACTAGAGTCTAGCCCCGGGCTTACGATATTGCACAGGGAGAGCCGCGGCACTGTAGATTTACTAGTAATCCGAGGCAGTGAAGAAGATATCTCCGTAATAATAAAGGGCAAAAACCCCCTGGTATACGACCATCTGCCACTGACATTGGAAGAGATATTTATCTATGAGAATAAGGAAATTGAGGAGGGCACCCATGAGTAATAACGCAAACAATACCCCCCACGTCATCCCGGGCTCGACCCGGGATCCCCTCACCTCCGCCAAAAGAGGGGGGATCCCGGCTCAAGGCCGGGATGACGGGAAAAGAATGCTACCACTGATTAACTCCGCCCTATACCTGGAGCAGTTAAAACGCTTTTGGCCCATTGCGGCAATATCCATGCTGGGGTATCTGATATTTGTAGTACAAGTTTTGTACTTTTCACCACTCAGTGTTAATCCGGGACGTAATGCCAATCAAATGCTGGAATTGCTTACAATGAATCACCCTGCAATAGTAATATCAATGGTAGCGGTACCCTTTTGCGCGGCACTTGCTTTGTTTGCTTACCCATACCGTGGGGCGTCCGCCACGGCTTACCATGCTTTGCCTATAAACAGGATGCAGTTGTTTTTCACTCACATAGCTGCAGGGCTTACCCTTATTTTGGTGCCGCTTTTCCTGCTTTCAATCATTTTGCTTGCACCTGTTACTTGGCACTCTCAATGGACATATTTCGGCAGGGACAGGATCATCTTAGGGGAAACCATCAATACTCTATGGCGAGTTACGGGCTTTTTCCTTCGCAACGCCATGGGCTTTACAATGTACTTTGCTATTTTTGTACTGGCAGCTTCCCTTGCGGGTAACCGGGTGATTGGGGTTATTTTATCTGGGGTTATTGTTTTTGCTCCAATGGGTTTTGTGGGGCTTGCTGAGGTTATTGGTTCATATTATATATTCGGGTTTGGCGGCGTTTCCCTTGGTGTTATGGAAAATGTGGCTGTCTTTACCAACCCGGTTGGGTGGATGACGGCATATGAAGGCTGGGGTGCGGCCAGATTTGCCCAGGCAATGTCTCATGCACCGTTTTTTATCAGTTATGGGCTTATTGCTATTGGGGCCTTTGGTCTGGCCTTTATTGGCTATAAGCTGCGTCCTCATGAAAGAGCCGGGGATACGGTGGCTTTCCTGCCAGTGAAACGGGTGCTTATTTTCCTTTTCTCCTTAGCGGGAATGGTAATAATGGGCGTGTTCTGGCTCAATGCTTCCGGTAACCGCCTTGGGTATTATTCCGGCTTTGTTGTTGGATTTATTATTGCGTATTTTATCGCTCAGATGATGGCAGAAAAGACCTTTCGCATAGGACACAAAGTGAAAGACCTGGTGACCTATGGAGCAGTAGCGGTTGGGCTGTATGTAATGCTGCTATTGGTAACGGGAGTAGGTTTCTGGGGCTATGTACGGCGGGTGCCTGAGGCACAGGAAATTACCGGGGTGCATATTGAGCAATTCCGATTCCAAGGAATTGGTGCTAACGATGATCACTTTTTTATAAATGACCCCGCAACTATTGCACGGGTGCACGAGATTCATGAAGCCATTGTTGCGAATCGCGGCTATCTGCAGCGCAGCCGGTGGAACCGTTCCGGGGTCATGGGAGGGGTATGGAGTTGGTGGACAGCACCATTTCATATCACATACAGGCTGGCAGACGGCAGTACAATGCATAGGTCCTACATTTTGACCAGTAATTTTCATAGCAATTGGGATATTAACGATTTGATGAATAGCAGACCTGTAATTGCTGCACGCAATCCTGCCCTTTTAAGGCCGGAAGTAATCGAATCTATTGGCTTTAATGTCCATATGGATCATGGGTGGCGGTTATTTAATGAGGTTGACCTTGCCCGTATCGAAGCGGATGCCCAGGGTGTAGATGTGGAGTATATCCTTGGAGACAGGGCGGAGATATTGACGCAAGTCTATCAGCTGTGGAGAGATGTAAGGATGCCGGAGCAATTGGCTCAGTTGGCACCACTTATTTTGGCGGACATGTTATATCAAGGGGAGGATAGGAATTGGAATAGTTCCATCACTATTAATCTAAGAATCCGTAACCAATATGCACATTATAACTGGGGCGGAGGCTGGGGAATCAGCGTGCCCATTGATGGATATGCGGCCCAGTGGCTCATGGATAATAGGTTTATACCAGGGGTTTTGGTGGAAGATTTGCTTCCTTGATGTAGTTCTGGTAGGATAGGTCCCGACAAAAGGGAGTAGTGCGAAATGCCGTATTCGTCATCACGGGTAATGCCCCGGGTACGGCACGTCTTTTAGTAAAAATGACGGCGCAAGACTTTTGGCTTAATATGCCAAATTTCTTGCGCCTATTTTTATGCTAAATTGCCAAAAATAATAAAGCCCCGTCACCCCGGGCTTGACCCGGGGTCCCCTAATCCAAAGGACGGGGGATCCCGGCTCAAGGCCGGGATGACGTATAACTGCGGGAGATGAGAAATGAGTACAGCACTAGAAATTCTTGGACTAATAATCGGCTTTGTAATGCTAATAAAAGGCGCGGATATCTTTGTAGATGCCAGTGTCAATATTGCTAAACGGCTTAAGGTTCCCAGCGTTGTTATCGGTCTGACCATCGTAGCTATGGGCACCTCCGCCCCTGAAGTCGTAATCGGCATTGTGGCCTCTGCGGGTGGTTCCAGTGATATGGCTGTAGGCAATGTCCTTGGTTCCAATATATTCAACCTGATGTTTATCATCGGCCTATGTGCCATTATCAAGCCCCTTGCCCTAAGATTTAAGGAATTTGCAAAGGATTATTGGCTCTCTATCGCAATCCCTATTGGGCTGCTTATTACAATGTTCTTGCTGGAAGATTATATCCCTCGGATTGGGGGAGTTATTCTTGTTCTTATCTTTCTCACATATATGACTTTGCTGGTGCGACAAGCCATGAAGAACCGCACTACCGACGAAGGAGAACCGGAAGGTCCGCCTATTCACCTGGGGAAAAGTATAACCCTTGGTCTGCTGGGCCTTGTTCTTATTATCATTGGAGCTCAATTCGCTGTTACATGTGCCGAGGGCCTGGCTCAAACCCTTGGGATTACAGAGCGGGTAATCGGTATAACGGTTATCGCTGTGGGGACGTCTTTGCCTGAGCTGGTTATTTTCCTAATTTCAAGCAAAAAAGGAGAAAATGAAATGGCCGCCGGGGTCATTATCGGTTCCAATATTTTCAATATCTTGTTTGTACTGGGAATATCCGGGATTGTTATGCCACTTGCAATTGACGGCAGTATTAAAATTGACCTTGCTGTTCTTATTGCAGGGAAACTGGCGTTTTTATTGTTTGCATTAACCAACAAAAAAATAACAAGGCTTGAAGGCCTTGTTTTTGTGTTGATGTATGTGGGGTATATTGGGTTCATAATTCTTTAGATTGTATGATACGCCTCCCCAGGCTGGATAATAACCGTCGGGGTGTTGCGGTTTTCTAGACTGCCGTCTCCGATTTGCCCTGCATGGTTATCACCCCAAGCAAGGAGTGCTCCATCTATTGTGATAGCCACGGTATGCCCCTGCCCGACCGACACTGCTACAATATCGTACATTACATGAACAAATTGCCGTCTGGGCCAACGCTGAGGAACACCTAACTGACCGGATTCATTTTGCCCGGTGGCAAGGAGTTCTCCGCCCTCTGTGATAATCATTGTATGGGCAAACCCTGCAGATACGTAGGCAACACCGTCTCTTAGAAAAAAAGGCACGGAGTGATAATCCACAGCTCCACCCCCCAGTTCCCCAAAATTATTATTGCCAAACCCCCACAGCTCCCCCGTGGTGGTAATGACAAGGGTATAATCAAACCCTGTACTTACCTGGGCCACATTGCTCATGATATAAACAGGCGAAAACCTGTCATAAAAAGTACCGTCACCGAGCTGGCCGGCACCATTCCAGCCCCAGCCCCAAAGCTCGCCCTCTGCGGTAATGGCCAAGCCATGATTCCCCCCGGCAGATACATAAACGATATTATCCATAACAAAAGTGGGAAAATGGAGTTCTTCATAGCCCTCGACACCCACCTCACCGTTATTGTTAAAGCCCCAGCCCCACAAAGCACCGCAATCGGTAATGGCAAAGGTTGTATATTGCCCGGTGGCAACAAAAACCACATTTTCCATGACACGCACAGGATAGAAGCGAGTATAAGCTGTCCCGTCTCCCACCTGGCCGCTTATATTCCAGCCCCAACCCCAAAGGACTCCGTCAGTAGTAATGGCCATAGAATGCCCATACCCCGCTGCCACATGTGCAACATTACCCATGATACGCCGGGGAACTGTAGGTGCCTCCCAGGTACCAAGTCCAAGCTCCCCACTGATGTTATTGCCCCAGCCCCAAAGGCTGGAGTCAGCCTTGATAGCCAAAGTGAAGTCATAACCTGCAGCTATTGTGGTTACTATGTAAGGGCTTTCGGTAATAGTAGAATCTGGTTGGTCGTGAAGGCGATTTAGATTATCTTGTTTTTCGGTTCGCAGGTCATCTTCTATTTCATTAGGGGAAGGGGTAGTTTCAGGATTCTGGGAATCAAAGAAGCTGTCACATGCTATCAATGAAAGCAACGCAAAACAGAGTAAAGCACATAAAACAAGTACAGAATTTTTCATAATGGCCTCCAAGGAAAGCATCACTTTGGAGGATTTTATCATATATGAGGCCTGTGTGACTATTAAAATGTGAATGGCAATTCTGCATTTTGGATTGTAAATTAGACTGACGTGGCGTTAGGCGAATTAAACCTTGCTTCTTAGCAAAAATTGTTATAAAATCAAACAGGAAAGGTCAGCGACAGGGAATATCCATTGCTGTTGAAATAGAAGAACTGCGGAACCATGTAGGGGCTCAAGCCTACATGGCGCATGAAGGGATAAGCACCATCGCCTTCAAACACAGGCATACACCTGCTACCGCAGCACCCGAAGTATACAATATCGTTCCCCCTCCTTCAAGCACCCCTTGTGAGGACTGATATTACTATACCGGTGCGTCAAGCTACGGTTTAGCATTTGTATTAACTGTCAGTTGTTGAAACTAACAGCGCGAAGGTGATGACGGCGTGCAGGCGCACGACGTCGCCCTTCGCGCTTTTTCTTGTCGCTGCCTTTACTACCAAGCGCAAGGGAGCAAAATAACAATGAAGGTTTCACATTCACACAAAATCGACGCACTAAACAGGGTACTCCTTCCAAAAGAGCTGCTGAGAAAACTGGGATGGAAAAGAGGTGATACTCTCTCCCTTTGCAGTGATGAAGGGGCAGGTGAAACATTGACCTTGCGCCTACTGACAAAGTACACAGAGCCAAAATGCTTCTATTGCGAAAGGGTAGATATAGAAATCATCATAAACCGCAAAGCCATATGCGCCGGCTGTTTGGAAAAGGCTTTGGAAAAGCTGTAAAACAAACCCCCGTCATCCCGGCCTTGAGCCGGAATCCCCCAAGTCTTTCACCAAAGGAAAGGAAGGCACAAGGTTCTATGGGAAGGGGCAGAATACATTAGCACACTTGCAGAATATATTTTTCTAACGACAAAGGCCCCCAACTGGGGGCCTTCGTCGTTTCATCATTAGTATGGTGTTGTTAATCGTTAGTAAGATTTATAGCGTTAGTCTGTGAATCTAGGGAATAGTAACAACGCGTACAACTTGCCCATTGCGCTCTAGGCGAAAATCAGCTGGGCTGGTCGTAAACGCAAAAACCGCGTTTACTGCTCGCCTATGCGACCTAAGTAGCCGAATGCGTTGAATAGGTCGCTGGAAAGGTACATAGATGCGGTTGTTTGTTGGAATACTGGAACAACGGTTTCTGCAGGACCTGCGGCCATAGTTGAATTCGGCGAGTTAACGAGAAGCCCAGAGGCCTTGTGCGACGCGGGGGTGATACCACGGGTGATTTGAGCCTATGGTGAGCCTTGGGCAGTTTTGGAAGATTATTGTTGAACTATGCCACACAGTCCGATATAATACCGCCAACACAGTGCGTAAGGCGGTTTAGATTATTTTTTATCTGGGCTTGCTTCCTGGATGTGAGGGTAGATGTAATATGCCTGAACCGAAAGGGGGTGACGCCATGACAGTGTACGAAGCAATGATGATAATGATAACAACGGGTATTTTAGTTGTTCATGTTATCGGATTGATAGTACGGCTCGTCCGGAAAAGAAAAAAATAATCGGCCCCTTTTCGCAGGGATGAGCCGATTATTTTTCATATAATTCTTGAAGCAAGTCCACCGCCTTTTAGCGGCTGTGCCAGGGGAGCGATTCCTACATCGCTTCCCGTTTTTATTCTGATATCATTATACTGATTTTATACAGAAATGCAAACAAATATATCTCCAACAACAAAGGCCCCCAACTGGGGGCCTTC
>WQVF01000082.1 GCA_009781725.1 Defluviitaleaceae bacterium | reverse complement strand
TGCTTGCACATAGCACAATCACTAAAAAGGTACCCCTTTGTACTTTGTGTGCTACACAAGACATTTGCCCCAGGCAAACGACCACGCCAGTATAAAATACTCACACGCAAAGCTCTGTCCATCTCATTACAATAGGGGTATCCCTACCAGGAGGCGATCCTTCGCGCTTGGGGTTGGCGCGTGGTTGGGATACCCCTAGAGTATGCAACTTTGCGGGTGGTGCAAATTATACTGGCGTGGTGTACTTTCGGAGTAGGTTAGTTTTACACTAATTAAGCGACAATGAAAACGCCTCATGGAATGACATATTTGGAAATTTATATCCATATGTTAATGTATGAGGAGTATTATGCATCGCAAAATACAGAAATCTCGTAGGCATTGTTGAAAAACATAAAAACCGCCCAAGGGAAAAACGGGCGGTTATAGCGAATTAAATGAGAAACAGTCCAGACCGAGCCGAAAATCGTGAACGATTCTACACGTTTTCGGCGACAGGCTGGACTGATTTCGAATTAATTCGCTATACAAATACAAACAAGGGGCCATCACGTTAAGCAAAAACATTAAATAAACATGCAAATTGCCGTCATTGCGAGCGTCGCGAAGCAATCCAAGGTTGGATTGCTTCGTCACTTCGTTCCTCGCAATGACGACATAATTATGAAAATGCTTAATGTGACAGCTCTAGTATGCTGTTACTATTTAAGGGCAATGCCGGTATTAATATTGGAGCATTATGATATCGTCGTCACATATGCATATGGTGCATTGTATGCATATGGGTATACTGCTTGGGAAGATTGGAGGTATTATTGGAGGAATTATCCCACCGCCATTTCCTGGCCCGGCAAAAACAGGTATAGAAGAACTAAGTATCAAAATCAATGCAACGGCCATAGCAAATAATTTTTTTTTCATTATTTAACATCTCCTCCATGATTAATAACGCAACGCTCATAGATTTTTAGTATCTCTTTTGACATTGATAATGATTTCATCTTGCTTTTGATTTTGTCAAAGTGCCGCTCGAGAAGCTTACAATAATCTATTGCTAAAACGTAATCATGGTTTCTATAAAAATGCGGTAATGCTATGTTTAGTATATAGTCACTATCTTCTTCATTATTAGTAGACATATGTTCACTAATAAAGAGATAACGTTGCAGTGCGTCAAAATGGTTCCTCCATAACAAATCTGCTTTGCACATGGCTTTTGCTTCATTCAATAAATCTCTGGCTTTTGAGAATGTCCTAATCTGTATAATACAATAAATCTTGTTATGGAGTGCCGCAAAATAATTAACTGTACTCCCTGGAAAATAATTTAACGCGTTATTATAGTACCGTAATGCCGTAGGCCAATCTCTAGTTTTCTTATATAGGTTGCCCAAACAAATTAAGGTGCCGCCAATGAGGGCTTCATCTTTAATGCTTTCATAATCAATGAGGCATTTTTCAAGTATCTTCTTAGCTTTAATCAAATGATTAGTATCAATATAATTTAATGCAAGCATACGATTTAAGTTCAAATTAAAGTTAGGTATCCTATCCTCTGCGCATATCTGTCGAGCTTTTTGTGCAAAATCTATTGCCCGATATGGTATTTCCATGTATGTATAACATAATGCCAGATGATAATACAGCCGCTCATCATCTTCCGGCAACAAGCCTTTATGAGCTTCCCTCAGCTCGTATGCCTTTAACAGATACTCAAGACCGTCATCATAATCCTCATTACATATCCCCAAATACCCTCTATTATAGTTATAATGATATAAATTTTCCTTATGCATCTTTTCTGGGTCATATAAATCAAGCTTTTTCTCGGCATCCAAATAATAGCCTTCAGCTATCAACAACTGAATCTCAAACATCTTACATAACGTTACCATATCAGGGTCACAGGGCATCAGATTATCTATATGGTGAAGCTTATTTAGCATTTCCCTGGCTTCTTGTAATCTCTTCGTTCTTATATAATTGCGCAAATAATAGAGATGCCTATGAAAAATCATACACGCATGCCCAGTTATGGGTAACCCCAATATGTTTAAAAATCCCTGGATTTCCTCCAACTGTACCTCGGTATACTCGTCCAGTCCATTTTCTACATCACTAACTTTATCTGTGCGCGTTCCTATAACCTCGGCAATCTCCACTTGGGTCACACCCAAGTGCTTCCTTAGATTTAATATCTTATTGCCTATAGGTATGTCTTCTCGCTGGATAATAGACATAAATCTACCCTCAATACATTTATGTGATTATTAGCAAAACATGAAGAATGACTTCGTTACCAATATATAGCATGTTTGTATATGTGTCAATACTTTTCGACAACATTTAGCGCATTTGTGCTCTTCTACACGCTATGCATAATTAATACATAGAGCAATATATCCATCCATAAATTACAAGCCGCCCGGAATGCGGTTCCTACAGAAATTACCATAGGAACCACATGTCGAGCGACTTGTGCATGAAAGCAAATAATCACACATTTTGTGTTACTACTTTGTCCATCCTCGTCATACCGCATTCATGTCAGCCTGATTCTGCTAGCACATGCCAAGTCGAGACCACCCCGGCGCTTCGCGCCACCCCTCCGTAGGAGGGGAATTAAACACTATACGTATAGAAATTCCCCTCTCGGGAGCAATGTCAACAACTTAAGGACTGCCCTGGATTGCTTCGTCGCTACGCTTCTCGCAATGACGAGGGGTAACGCCTGTCATTGCGAGCGTAGCGAAGCAATCCAGACACGTTATTTCGCTAAGTTGTTGACATTACTCTAGGGAGGGGAAAGACGCCATAGGCGGCGAGGGGTGGTCTCAGCTTGGCAATATCAAGCATATTAGATTGATACATCGGCTGGTAAGACCTTTTTGCTTGCAATCACTATCATATGATAAAATATGCAGAAATCCAACCTAGGAGGTCATCATGGAGTCAAGAAAATTAATCGCCTGCTTCGATATTGTAAACGGCAGAGTAACTAAGGCGGTACAATTCCAAGATAATATCGACATCGCGTCAGCTGAGGCGTTGGCCGAAGTTATGTGTACCGAGAAAATTGATGAGCTTATATTTTTCGATATATTCGCCAGTGCCGAAAAGCGGCCTATAGACCTAGAGATGGTACGTAAGGTAGCGGCTAAGGTGTCTATGCCTTTTATTGTTGGTGGCGGTATCAGGGATTTGAATGATATGGAGATGGTGCTAAAGGCCGGTGCCAATAAAATCAGCATAGATTCAATGGCTGTCCGCAACCCTGATATTATCGCGCAAGGTGCTAAGGCCTTTGGTTCCCAGGCAATTGTGCTCTCTACCCAGGTGAGGCGGGGGGCAAATACCCCTAGCGGCTACGAGGTCTATATCGACGCCGCCCGTACCGCCACAGGCATGGACGCAATGGAATGGTTAAAGCGCGGTGAGGCCCTTGGTGCCGGGGAGATTTGTATCAATAGCATTGATAATGACGGCACACTTCAAGGCTTTGACCTTCCTCTCATGAAGCTGGCGGAAGAAGCTGTGTCGCTACCACTCATCGCCTCTGGCGGAGCAGGGCGTCCCGAGCATCTTTCCGATGTATTTATCCAAACCCGAACCGAAGCAGCCATTATCAGCAGCATGTTGTACTCTCCGCGCCTTGAGCGTAATTACTCTGTGCGGGAGCTCAAAGAATACCTATCCGCGAAGGGCGTGGCCATATGCGAAAAATAATAATCGCCCTACCCAAAGGGCATCGGCTGTTGGCCGCCGCATATGAGGTTTTCAAAAAGGCAGGCTATGCCTCCGCTGCCCTGGAACAGGCCATAGCCACCAAAGAGCAAAAGCAACTGGAGTACGACAGCGACTGCGGCACTGGGGCGTTTTTATTAGTACGCAATGCAGATATCCCTCAATATGTAGACCGCAACTGGGCGGAGTTGGGCCTGACTGCCTTCGATTGCTATCGGGAATACGAGCTATCCAGCCTGATGGGCGGACAGGCCATGCGGGGAGATAATTTTATTACGGATATGCTGCCGGATTTAGCACTTTGCGGCGGGTCCCGTTTTTGTGTAGCTGGCAAGCCCGAAGCTAGGGTATTCTATGAAAAATGCAAAAAAAGCGATGAAAAAATCCTCACCGTAGCCACTCAGTATCCCAATATCGCAGCCAAGTATTTTCAATCCCAGGGAATACTCGCAGATATCGTAACAATTGCAGGCTCCTCGGAGCTAATGCCTGCCCACGGGGGCGTTGACGCCATCTTCGATATCGTAGAAACCGGCAATGCTCTCAAGGAAAACGGCTTGGAAATCTACGATGAAGCAATGCCAATCCAGACCAAAATCCTGGTAAGCAAAGCGGCATTAAAATACGACCCTAACATAGGAATTATGATGGAGGTGCTTAGTAATGCGATTAAATCGTGATTTAGACGTGGTAAAAAACCGCCAATCCCAAACAGACCCAGCTATAATAGCCACCGTTGAAAAAATTTTGGCAGATGTGCGAACCGGTGGGGATGAAGCGCTGCGAAATTATGCCCGCGAATTAGACGGCTTTACCGGTGAAGACCTGATGGTAAGTGGGAAAGAATTAACCCACGCTATGGATAGTGTTGGCCATGAATTTACGAAGCTCCTCGCCCGCGCCGAGGAGCGAATTACAGAGTTCCATAAAAATCAAGTCCAGAGCTCATGGAGTATGTACACAAATAACGGAGCAATCACTGGCCAAATCCTACGTCCTCTTGAACGAGTCGCAGTATATGTCCCTGGTGGAACCGCTGCATATCCATCCTCGGTTTTAATGAACTGTATCCCAGCCATGCTTGCTGGAGTTAAGGAGATAGCAATTTTTACTCCTGTAAAGGCCGATGGCAAGGTACACGCTGCAATCCTGGCAGCAGTAGTGGCATGTGATATTTTTAGTGTGTACAAAGTTGGCGGGGCACATGCCATTGCAGCGGCGGCCTATGGTACTGCTTCTATTCCTAAGTTCGACAAAATCGTAGGCCCCGGCAATATATATGTAGCAACAGCAAAACGCCTGGTTTATGGCGAAGTTGACATAGATATGGTAGCCGGCCCTTCCGAGATATTGATAATTGCCGATAAGACCGCAAATCCGAAATATATCGCAGCAGATATGATGAGCCAGGCAGAGCATGACCCATTGGCCAGCTCAATTTTACTGTCCACCAGTGAACAATTAATCGTGGAAACACAAGCAGAAATAAGGCGGCAAGTAGCAAGCATGAGCCGTAAAGATATAATACTAGAATCATTACAAAATCACGGTGCGGCAATCTATGTAAAGAACCTTGAGGAAGCCTTCGAGATATCCAATGACCTTGCCCCAGAGCATCTGGAGATACTAACTGCCGACCCGATTTCCCATTTGCCAAAGGTACAAAACGCCGGTTCAATTTTCTTAGGAGAATACACCCCGGAGCCACTGGGAGACTATATGTCCGGCACCAATCACGTGCTGCCTACAGGAGGCACTGCCAAGTTTTACTCAGGGCTGGGTGTCTATGATTTTGTGAAGTATAGTTCGTATAGTTATTACCCAAAAGGGGCACTGGCGGAGCTTAAAGATGATGTGATAACTTTTGCAGAGGCTGAGGGATTGGATGCCCATGCTAATGCAGTAAAGACTAGATTTGAGGAGGAGCACCCATGATAAACAGAGACTTCCCAATACTAGAATTCGACCAAGACAGAAACGCCTTTATCCGCCCGGAGCGGTTTTTGGCTCCTATAGACATTTCCCAACGGGCTGTTCTGTGTTTTTTCATTGACGCAATTGAGAAAATCTTAAAAGAGTACCCTCACAAAGTCGTAACCAATCTCAAAGGCGAAGGGCTTATTATTCCTGTTTACGAAGTGGAGTACAAAGGCGAAAAAATCGTACTTGTACAGGCCATCGTCGGTGCCCCATGGGCGGCAGGGCATATCGAAGAGCTGACAGCTCGGGGATGCCGCAAGTACATGGCCTGCGGCGGCTGCGGGGTCTTGCGGGAGGATATTGCCGTTGGGCATTTGATTATCCCTGTTTCTGCTGTCCGTGACGAAGGTACATCTTATCACTACGCCCCTCCCTCCCGGGAAATCCATATGAATGACCATGTGGTGGAAGTAATCGAAACTGCCCTGACAGAGCAAAAAGCCCCATATATCAAGGCCAAAACCTGGACAACAGATGCCTTTTTTCGGGAAACCCCTGCAAAGATTGCACTTCGTAAAGAGGAAGGCTGTGTAGCCGTAGATATGGAGGCCAGTGCTTTCATGGCTGTTGCGGCGTATAATAACGTAGATTTTGGCCAGATATTCTATGCTGGGGACAGCCTGGCCGGGGAGGAATGGGATAACAGAGGCTGGAATAGCAGAGAAGATATACGGGAGGCTGTGCTTAAGCTTGCAATAGATGTTTGTCTACGGTTGTAAACTTTGTCGTTTTGGCCAAACCTTTTTGCTTGCCATTTTAATGAAATTTGCTGTTTTATTTTAATTTTTGCCTATATTTTCAGCGTTTTGATATCATAAAAGGAGTTGTTATGAACTACTTAAGCACAAAAGCCAAAGCCCTAACCCCATATGTAGCGGGCCTACAACCTCAGGAACCGGGCTGGATAAAGCTTAATACCAATGAAAACCCATATCCACCCTCTCCAAAAGTAGTGGACGCCATAAAAAACGCCGATATCTCAAGCCTGGGATTATACCCTGACGGAGATAGCACCGCGCTCAAGGAGGCTATTGCCGCCGACTTGGGCCTTGCCCCCGACAATATCTTTTGCGGTAACGGCTCTGACGAAGTGCTGGCTCTTGCATACCAGGCATTTTTCAGCGGAAAGGACAATGTCCTTACTCCGGATATATCTTATGGATTTTATCCGGTTTGGGGGAGTATGTACGATGTGGGGCTTAAAACAGTGCCTGTGGATGAGGATTTTTCCGTTAATCCTGATGATTACAGAGACGCAAAGGGCGTAGTAATCGCCAACCCCAACGCGCCAACAAGCCTAGCCCTTAACCTCGGTCAAGTGGAACTCATACTACGCCAAAATCCCAATGGGGTGGTGTTGATTGACGAGGCATACATAGATTTTGCCAAGGTAGAAAGCGCAGTTGCCTTGTTGGGCATGTACGAAAATCTACTGGTAGTACGTACTTTCTCCAAATCCCATTCTCTGGCTGGGATGAGGATAGGTTATGCAATCGGGCAACCCAAGCTAATCGAAGCATTGCGGTTGGTTCGGGATTCTTTCAATTCCTATCCCCTGGATATGCTGGCCCAAACCGCGGCAATTGCTGCCATAAAAGACAAAGCATATCTTATGGAAACCATTGCCGGTGTAAAAGATATTCGGGATAAAACCATCCCGCGTTTACAGGAAATGGGTTATCATGTGATGCCCTCACAAACTAATTTCTTACTGATAAAAACCCCGGCAGCCGGAGAATTGTACAATCATTTCCTGGGTAATAAAATCCTGGCAAGATACTGGAACAAGCCCCGCCTAAATGACTGCCTGCGGGTAACAATTGGGACAAGAGAAGATATGGAGGTGTTTTTACAATGCGTACAGGCAATTGCACTCGCAACACGAAAGAAACAAAGGTAAAAACCATCGTCAATATAGACACCTATGAAGCCAGTAAAATAAGTACAGGTGTGGGTTTTTTTGACCATATGCTTGAGCTTTTTGCCTTTAGGGCCGGGATTTATCTTGAGGTAAAGGCAGAAGGGGATTTGTACGTAGATGACCATCATACCGTTGAAGATGTGGGTATCTGCCTAGGCAAGACATTGTCTGAATCTCTTGGAGATAAAGCTGGGATTGCCAGGTATGGCACAGCCTGGATTCCCATGGATGAAGCTTTGGTGCAAGTGGTGTTGGATATATCCGGGCGTGGGATGCTTGTATATAATGCAGAGTTGCCGTCACCGACTGTTGGCGGATTTGAGACGGAGCTTGTGGAGGAATTTTTCCGGGCATTGGCACACAATGCTGGGATTACTTTGCATATCAATGTAACCTATGGCCGTAATACTCACCATATAGTTGAAGCAATATTTAAGGCACTGGGCTGTGCAATGGCTCAGGCAATGGCAATTACCTCAAAAGAAATCCCCTCCACCAAGGGGGTACTGTGATGCTTATTATCCCGGCAATTGATTTGCAAGGGGGCCAGGCTGTGCGCTTACTCCAAGGGGATTATGGGAAAAAGACCGTCTATAGCGATGACCCGGTGAAGGTTGCCCAGGGTTTTGAGACCATGGGGGCGAAATATTTGCATGTGGTTGACTTGGATGGGGCGAAGAGTGGCAGCACCGCAAACTTAGAGACCATCCGCCGGATACGAGAAGGGATAAGCATCCCCATGCAGCTGGGGGGCGGAGTGCGCAGTGGTGAGATAGTGGATATGTACCTGAAAATGGGCATCAATAGAGTGATACTGGGAACGATAGCGGTTTCCAATCCGGGCTTTGTCGCGGAAATGATAGAAAAGCATGGCCCTGAGCGGATTGTTGTAGGGGTGGATGTGCGATTCAGCAATGTGGAGGGGATTCCGGGTCAAGCCCGGGATGACAGGGTTTTAGAGGGCTTTATTTCTACTGCTGGATGGCTGGAAGACAGCAAGGTCAATTATCTTGAATTTATAGAAAACATAAAATCCATGGGCGTGGAATATCTGGTAGTAACCGACATCTCAAGAGACGGCACCCTTACCAGCCCCAACTGGGATTTGTACGAAACAATCCAGGGGATTAATGTGGTTGTATCTGGCGGTGTTGCCACAGAAGAACATATAGCACAAGCCGCAAAATACTATGCCGTAATCGTAGGCAAGGCCCATTATGAAGGAAGGGTGGACTTGGAAAAATGCATTCGACAATATCAGGGTTGATTCCCGCCATAGTGCAGGACTACAATACTGGTCGTGTGCTTATGCTAGCGTATGTAAACCAGGAGAGCTATGATTTTATGCTGGAAAAAGGGGAGACTTGCTTCTATTCCAGATCCCGGCAAGAGCTATGGCATAAAGGTGCCACTTCTGGCAATGTGCAAAAAATTAGGCATATGGCCTTTGATTGCGATAATGACACCTTGCTTATTCAAGTAGAACAGAGTGGGGTAGGGGCCTGCCATACTGGAAGCTATAGTTGCTTCGGAGAAGAAATCGGGGCCTTTCATGCTGCTGAGAACGATTACGCCGTAATAGCCGACCGCGCCAATAACCCAAAAGAGGGTTCATACACAAATTATTTGCTGGAAAAAGGCGTAGATAAAATCTGCAAAAAAATCGGCGAAGAATCAGCAGAAGTAATTATCGCCGCTAAGAACGCCAATAAAGCTGAACTAACCGCCGAAATCGCCGATCTTGCATACCATGTACTGGTGCTTATGTATACCCAGGGCATCACGCCCCGGGATGTAAACGCGGAACTTATTAATCGCCAGCAGGCTTAACTAACGATTTCAAAGGTAAACACAACAGGGCTCCCGACATTCTCCTTAAGTGGAGATATATCCACCTCTTTGATTTTAAGCTTTATACCCAATGCCTTTTCCAGTTCATACAGCCTCCCGCCTGCACATCTTTCAAAATATCCTTTCACATTCGGTGGTGGAGTGGTATATTTTCCTTCCTTGACACGAAGGTAATAACCATGTGAACATTTGAATGTAAGAGTTAGAGTATTGTCATCATTTAATACAGGCTTCCATCTACCAAAAGTTTCTGAAAACAGCTCCATCCTTTCCTCAAGTGCCAGATGAGCAAACTCACGAGCGAATGCCCTGCGTTCTTTGTCGGCACCTGCACCATTGCAGCCTCCCACCTCTTCATATAGCTTGAAGCGTTGTTCCTCGGTGAGATGCTCATCTATTGCCTTTGAGAATTCGTCATCCCATTCCGGCTGGAAGCAGCGCAGTCCCACAAGATGGGGGCCAAGCTGCTCCTCGTATTTTTGTACGATACCTTCGAATATAGGTAGGACATCCTCAGGGATTTCGTTTTTCTTCTTTTGCATCGCTCTTAAAATGGTTTTCATATTACTCCTCCAGGGTTGCTGTTTTGTTGGCAAAGTCCATATGGTACAGTTTTTCGTGATGATTGATATTGATAATTCCCTGGGTTAGGCGAATCGCCAGATAGCAGCAATTCTCGTTATCTTCGTTGTTGGCCATGTCGTACCATCTCTCAAAGGCTTTGCGCAGTTTGAGCCGTATCTCGGCGTTTTCCGGCTTCATTGCCCAGCCTAGATTTTCCCCTATGCCGCTTGCGGTAAACCACCCCATTGCCACAGCAATAGCAATTTCGTTGTTCCCGGCGATTTGCCTCATCTTTGATGACTCACCCCATGTGACTACATAAAAAACCCCATCTTCGTAGAATGCATCCACATCACGGACCACAGGGCGGGGCCTGCCGTCTCCAGTCGGTTCAAGGGCAATGGTTGCAAGGGCTACAATATTGTCCTTGCCCCCTCCAAACTTCTCTTCCAGAATAGCCATTCCTTCTTCGTACTTGTTCATTTTTGTTCCTCCTATCCGCCCATTATGGGCAAGTCCGTCACCAACCAAGCATGAAAAGCGGAGTCGCGGCTTCGCCGCTCAAAGCAGGTTTTTGAGTTGGGGCTGTCTCATTAAGCATTTTTATGAATAATTATGCACTTGCCTCGTCGTTGCGAGGAGCGAAGCGACGAAGCAATCCAGCAAATCAAACCTTCTGGATTGCTTCGCTTTGCTCGCAATG
>WQVF01000081.1 GCA_009781725.1 Defluviitaleaceae bacterium | reverse complement strand
CGATACAGTTACGCTTTCCCATGAACATACCGAGTATTTATGGGCTACAAAAGCCCAACTTATGGAGTTGCTAAGTAAACCTGCGTTAGATGATTACTCAAACAATGGTGTTTTTGAGGCGTTAAATATCGACTAATTTTCAAGACCTACAAATTGTATCAATAGTATCGTTAATACAGGGCTGTCACGTTAAGAATGCCGTAATTTCAAGGCTCGTCATCTCGGATTTAATCCGGGATTCCATTATCATTGTCGAAAGACTAAGGGGATCCCGGGTCAAGCCCGGGATGACGGGCTTTATATTACTCCTTAATGAGACAGCCTCGTTGCGGTTTTGATTTATGTTCATGCGCTATGCGTTATTATGGTAAAGTTTTTTTGTTGTGCCATGCATTAGCTATAAAAAATAAAGCACCCATTTATGTATAAACGGATGCTCTTTTCGCTTTTGAAACTGAGAAATTTTTGTGTCTTGTTTGTGTCTATTGTGCTTGATTTTACTTGGTTTCAAGCGGCTTGCCGAGTTGAAAAGCCTTGAATTTACAAGGAGTGCAATAGGTTCAAGTTTGAACAAATGTAACATATAGTGATTCTCCTTGAAAACAAGCTCGCTTGTTTTTCAAGAGGAATCACTATATAATCGTTCATCTTTAAAATGAGCAAACTCATTTTAAAGGGGAACGACAATAAATTTGCTACGCAGTTCAACATTGGAGTTATAGCATTTTGGTCACAATTCCACCCCTTCTGAATAAAATATAGCAAAAACTCCCAGGAGGGTCCCCATGGGAACAGGTTATCTTAAAGTAGCCACTACCTCAGCCAATGGCAATTTACCTGTACAGGCAAATATAATCATCTCACTCGAAGACCAAATTTTACATGACATACATACAAATAAAAGAGGAATAACAGAAAAAGTACCATTAGAAGCCCCACCCAAGGAGCTAGCCCTAGACCCAGATTACACGGGCATCCCCTACTCTACCTACAGCGTCAGGGCTCAAGCCGATGGTTTTGCCACGCAGATTATTCATGGTGTGCGGATATTTGACACTATCGTAAGCATTCTACCGATTAATATGACAACTGATTGGGAAAATGACTGTGATGAGTACTTTATCCCCACACATAAACTGATTGAACCAACACTGCCTGAAGCTGAAAACCCTGCCGGCCTCCCCCTGCACGAAGAAGCCATAATCCCCGGTTTTGTCAACATCAATTCAAAACAAGTCCCATTCATCGACTACATCCAAAAAATCGCAAGCAATACCATCTACCCAACATGGCCTCCTGCCGCCATCGAGGCCAACATCTACGCGATAATAACCCAGGCACTACACAAACTCGATGAACAATCTTTCATCGAGGGGGGACAAACCCACGACAATATCGCCCACATGGTAAGCAGTATTTTTAATCGGTATATACAACATGAGGGAAACCCTTTTTTTCCTGTCTTCAGTGACGGCAGAAAGTTCACATGCCCTGGCCTGTGGCAATGGGGCACAGTAGCCTTAGCTGAGCGGGGACACAACGCGCTGGAAATACTGCGCCATTATTACCCGGGAAATGTGGAAATTGTAGAAACCAATAATATCGACGGGATTGCACCCTTCCCTGGTTATTCACTCCAAGAAGGTATGAAAGTAAATTATGTACAACTGATACAGACCATGCTAAATAATATCCGCAGATTCTTCCCGGATATACCTGAGATTACTTCCGTCGATGGTAGTTTCGGACCGGATACAACCATAGCTGTTAATGCATTCCAGCGTATTTTCATGCCAGAGATAGAAACAGGAATCGTAGATAAAAATACTTGGTATCGGATATCCATAATTCACCAGAGCTACAACCAACAGGATAATGTATCATCAAACGAAAAACTTTTGGCAAAAATGACAAAAGAGCATATTAACACCAGCCAGCTCCTTACAATGTTTATGCTTTCACAAATGTATAACAGACATGCAGGCTGTTATATTTAAAGATGCCCTAGCTGATTTAGCGCAACCATAGCCGCATCCTGTTCTGCATCTTTTTTCTTACCACCCTGGCCGGTACCCAGTATTTTGTCCATGTGTGAAACTTCGGCAATGAACTCCTTGTTATGAGATGGGCCCGATTCCTTTATAATACGATAAACAGCCGTAGCCCGGCTGTTTTTTTGTAAAATTTCCTGGAGGGTAGTTTTATAATCCCGTGGCGGCGCATTAACATTATCCACCAAAGGCTCGAACAGCCTGAAAATCAGAGACCGGGCGGCCTCATGACCACCGTCAAGATACACCGCACCAAACAAAGCCTCTACGCAATCCGATAATACGGAATCCCGTTCACGCCCTCCAGTCTGGTGGGCACCAATACCCACTAGCATGACCTTTCCCACATCTAGTTCACGAGCAAGCCCTGCTAAGCTAGGCTCACAAACCAATCCCGCTCTGCGCTTGGTAAGCTGTCCTTCTGACATTTCTGGAAAGCGGCGATAAAGCAAATCACTGATACACAGTTCAAGTACCGCGTCCCCAAGAAACTCCAACCTTTCGTTGGACTCACTTGGAGCGAGACCCTTTTCATGTATATATGACGCATGGGTCAAGGCCTGGCGCAATAATAAAGGCGCGTTGAAGGCATAGCCCAATCGCGCCTGAAAATCAGTAAACTTGTCCATGGGTTATTTCCCTAGAGCTTTTTTCACATAATCAACAGCATCCCCTACGGTGCGGATTGTTTCTGTGGCATCATTGGCAAATTCCATACCATATACCGTCTGAAGGGTATCAATTATTTGCAATAAATCAAGGGAATCCGCATCAAGGTCATCAATAAATTTTGTTTCAGCTGTTATGCTACCTGGGTCAATTTCCATTTGCTCGGCTACAACATCTCTTATGGTTTCAAACTCCATTTTGTGCCCTCCTTTTTCGCATCTTCAAACTCTATACAAACAACGGCTTTATGTTACGTAAAATTACGTTTATACCTCAATTTTCGCCTTTTCGAAATCTATGCACTTGAGTATTGCATTCTTCATAGCAAAGGCATCAGAACTACCATGGGCCTTAACCACCAAAGATTTAAGACCTAGGAAAGGTGCTCCACCTACCTCCCGGTAATCAAAGCGTTTTTTTACCCTGCCAAATGCTCCCTTGGCTAGCAAGGCTCCTATTGTTGATATGGCAGAGGACTTAAGCTCTTCTTTTATTATGCCCATCATGGACTTGGCAAAGCCCTCCATGAATTTCAACAAAATATTGCCGGTAAAACCATCACATACAGCCACATCTACAACACCATCAGAAATCTCACGGCCCTCTATGTTACCCACAAAGTTAAGACCGCTCTCTTTAAGCAAGACAAAGGCTTCCTTTGCGGCAACATTGCCTTTTTCATCTTCTGCGCCAACATTAATAAGGCCCACTTTGGGGTTTGTTACCCCAAGGGCCTTTTGCATATACTCGGCACCGATTTGACCAAATTGATACAAATAAGACGGCTTGCAGTCCATATTAGCACCGCAATCCAACAATAGGGTAAAACCCTTCTTTGTGGGAATGGGAGTACCCAACGCAGGACGCTCTACACCCTTTGTACGCCCGATTATTATCGTTGCCCCACTTAAGAGTGCCCCGGTAGAACCGGCAGAAACAAAACCACTTGCATCCCCAGCTTTTACGGCCCTAAGCCCTATAACAAGGGAAGAGTCTTTCTTCTGACGGATGGCAGTGGTGGGCACCTCATCAGGTGTGATGATTTCTGTGGCATGGAGCACGGAGATTCTGGGGTTTTCTTTATGACGGGCCAGCTCATAACGTATTACATCTTCCTGTCCCACCAATAATAACCGAACCCCGGGATGAGCCTCTGACGCTTGCAAGGCCCCATCAACGACAACTGACGGGCCCAAATCACAACCCATGGCATCAACAGCAATGGTCAATTTTGTGCTATCCATTGCTATTCAGCTACTTTCAATACTTCGCGACCGTTGTAAGTGCGGCAATCCTTATTTTTGCACATGCGATGAGACTGTGCCAGTTGACCGCATTTGCTACATGTAATCAGATTGGGCATAGAAATTTTCCAAGTCTGCCTACGACGCTTATCACGTCTGGCCTTGGATGTCTTCCGTTTTGGACAAATCATGAGCTTCGACCTCCTTTGTAAGAAAATAATGGGCCCTCAGGGACTTGAACCCGGGACCACCCGGTTATGAGCCGGGGGCTCTAACCAACTGAGCTAAGGGCCCTTACTAATAATGAAAAGACTTACTACTGCGCAAACACGGCCCCGTAGCGAAGCGAGGAAGCAAAGCGGGGCTTTGCCCCGCGTAGCGGCGGGGTGTAGGGGCAGAGCCCCTACTTCAACGGAGAAGAGGGGAGTCGAACCCCTGCGCCGCTATTAACGACCTACTCACTTTCCAGGCGAGCCCCTTCAACCACTTGGGTACTTCTCCATGTCAGCTTTCACCAACTGTGATGACATCGGTTTCTCGCGTCAACATGCCGCATTATATGGATTAATGTAAATGTTGTCAACAATAATTACATTTCCTCGTCACTGTATTACTGTACTAGTACAGCAATACAGTAAAAACTGTTTTTCCATCAGCTCAACCCCTGGATTTATGGTGGTTTGCAAAAAAAGACCGTATGACGCCATACGTGGTAATTTTGTTTTTCCCTGTGATTATATATGCATTTGCTGATGATAAAACTTCTCTTTTATCAATAATATTGACATATTCTATGTATTTACGTTGCAGTTTGCATTTTCCACAGTTATAATCTCATTACTGTGTTTTGGAAAGCGTTTCCGCTGAGAGCAACAAAAACAGCACACACAGTTGAAATCGCTATACATAGTAGCGAACGACTTTCGAAATCGTGATTGCGTGTCGAGCAAAATCGGCCATAAACGCCAAGTTCGCGTCAGCCCTCCTTCAATCATGTTTCTCAATGTCGTTCGCTATAAAAAGGAGGACAATTAATGTTTTGTTCCAAATGCGGGAATAAGTCGCCAGCCGGGGCGCGATTCTGTCATAAATGTGGCACTAAGGTGATAAACGATAACCCCAGCCCGGTTTATGTTTCTCCCCCTCCCCAAGAACCGATACAACAACAGCCCGAGCCAGCAAACTACGCCGGATACCCACAGCAGTATCCTGTTCAACCAATAATGCCCGGATATACAAATTTCCCTTCCCCTGAGACAATGCAATATGAGGCTTATCCTTCCTCCCCTCCTGAGGAAAAAAGTCCTGAAGAAAGCACCCCAGGTTTTGCCGAATCTATGGATTACATGTTTTTCCCAAGTGAATCAGTGGGAGTGGAGCAGGAAACAAAAAAGGAATCTTCAACTGGTAATACCAATTTCATAGACTACCCCATGGAACCGTTTACCCCCCCTGCTCCCAAGCAGGAGCCCAAGGTTGATCATAATTTATATTATTCTAATATGCCTCTTGTAAATAATCCAGGGTATGTGGGATACCAACCGGCACCGCAGCCAATGCCAACTCCTGTCCCCCCTCAGGGGCAGTTTACTGGGCAGCCGATTTATCCAGAGCTTCCGCAGGTGCGAACAGTACAACCTGCTCCACCACAAACTATACCTGCTCCTGTCGAACCTATCCCTCTGGTTATACCTAAAGCTATGCCTACTCCGATTGAGCCTATCCCTCAGGTTATACCCCAAGCTATGCCTACTCCGATTGAGCCTATCCCTCAGGTTATACCCCAAGCTATGCCTACTCCGATTGAGCCTATCCCTCAGGTTGTACCCCAAGTAATAACTACCCCAGTCGAAACCCCGGTTCAATATGTAGAGTTACCGGATGTTTCTTTACCGCCAGAGATTCCCAAGCCTATAGCGGTACAACAGAATTTCGAAAGCCCAGTAATACCGGCATTCCCCCCCATTTCACCCAATCCTCTTACAATGCCAGACACCGATGAGGCGACTAGCCAACATAGCCCGGTAATACCCAGGCAAATTGATCCAGATTTGCTCTTTATTGATGACGATGATACCGACACTGATACGGCATTCAGCAGATTACGGGCTACAACAGGGCAGCAGGAACCGGAACTGCTTTTTATGGATACATCAAATTCATCCCCCTACCCCACCAGAAAATATCAGCAGGTAGAACCCATTCCCCGCCCCATGGATTACACAGACTATCAAACTGTAGAAACACCCGATTACAGCGGATTTGCACGAAACCCGGACTATGACCCGGATATGATTACACATGTGCCTAAACGCAAGGGTAGATTCGGGCTTATTGCCATTGTTGGTATCGCCATTGTGGCAGTAGCCGCCATTGCTTTTATACTAATAACGAGCGGAAGTATAGGACCTGGAGACTTGCAAGGCACATGGACCCAGCATGGACCAATCATGGGCTCCGTTGTAACCCGCTTGCAATTTAATGAAGACGGAACCGGGCGACAATATAGATTTAACGAACATCACCAAACAGTAGAAGACGAAACACCTTTTGAATGGTATATAGAAGGCCGTAACAGGCTGGTAAGCACCCTATGGGAAACGGATGTAACGGTTCAGATTACAACACGATCGGGCCAAACATTTTTCCAATATAGATTTGAAGGCCAGGAGTACACGCACACGCTGGTCAGAATAGCGGATTAAAGAAAGGCAATTTACGTAAATTGAAATTTGCGTCTAATATGTTTATAAGGGGTTTTTGAAATGTTTTGCATCCAATGTGGCCATGAATTAGCCAGTGACTCAGAATTTTGTATAGAATGTGGGACAAAGGTCCAGGAACCGTCAGAAGAACAAGAAGGCTTTTGCACCCAGTGTGGGACAAAACTACCCGAGGACTCTGCCTTTTGCACCGAGTGTGGTGCCGAGGTCGTAGAGCCTGAAGATGAAAGATTTTGCACCGAATGCGGACAAAAGCTGGAAGATGATTCCGAATTTTGTTCTGCTTGCGGCACCAAGGCGGCGGCAGAAACCGATGAAAGCACGCCAGTGGATGAGCAAGTAATAGCAGAGCCTACGGATTCTCCTGAGATAAGCAATGCAGCTACTGATATACCTGAGGAAACGGTGGCTGTAGAACAACCGGAAGTCCATATCGTTGATGTTGACGACTTCCCTCTCCAATACCCAATTCCCACCCCTGTTGAGGTTCCACCATGGGAAGGGGATAAAGAGGAAATAGTTAAATATAATGATGTGCCGGAAACAGAGCCAATTACTAAGGAGATAGCAAAACAGCGAAAGCTGGTTATGGGTCTGTTTGGTATTACCATTGCCTTGCTTGCAGTAGTTGTCACGTTGATTGTTTTCATAACAATAAACAGAGGCGACGAAGGCGGCGGATGGCGAGGAAGTGCAGGGCAACAAGAGCATGACCCAACAGCTAATATGACTCGCGAAGAGTACCACATCCACAGGATAGTAACAGGCACCCTGCATAATCACCCTGATGTACAAATCGGCCCGGCATTAGACAGGTTTTTTACGGGTATACCTGTATGGGCACATTTTATCGACGCTGACGATGACTATGTAAGCGTTCATGGTGAGGCGATAGTCGATGGTGAAACCGCAATGGTACAATTTTTGTTTCAGTTTTCGCCGGACAGCGAAATTTTTGCGCCTACAAGCTTAATACTTCGCGGAGCGTTTCAGGATATTGTGCTACTGTTTGAAATGCTGGATGATATTATGGTGCGTGGGCGTTAATCCTATGAAGGGTACGGGGGGAGATATATTGCTATCATGAAGAATCAAAAATGGACGTTTGTAAAGACAGCTCTAATAACATATTTAGCCGCTTCAAAAATACTTTATTGGATTGATGCCGCTTCCGATATGATGCAAGCTGATATAGGAGGGGCAAGGATTGCAATACTCTTTAGAATAATCGGTAGGGATTTACCCCTTGTACTTGCGGTAATAGGGTTTGTATTTATCCACAAATCCAAAGGGCGTTTATGGCTTAAGCTTATTGTAGGATATGTAGCCACGATTACAATATTGTTCTCGTATTTGTTTATAATGGAGGCAATTGGCAGGATATATATCGCGTCATCATATTTGTCTCTATTTACCTACTACTCTGTAAGCTATGCGGTCATAAACGTAGTGTTGCTGGGCAAGGATTTTTTGAAGAGAAGGGCGAAAACAGAAGAAATTTCGTTGCTTAGTAGTGAAAGCGAAGATGAGGCCCCCGGGTCAAGCCCGGAGTGACAGGTTTAGTAGACCTCTTCTGAAATAAGGCAAAACAAGCTGCACTTCAAGCTTGTTTTCCCTATTGTCGGAAGAGGTCCAGTGTTTTCCTTGACAATCATTCCCCCCATGATATTATATATCTCGACAATTGAATATCTCATCAAGAGAGGTGGAGGGATCAGGGCCCTGTGAAACCCAGCAACCGGCATACGCACGGTGCTAATTCCCCCGACGACTTGCCGTCGGAAGATGCGCTTTCGTATCATGAGTGATACGAGGAAACATTGTAAAGCCCTGAGTCGGGCTTATTTTTTTGCCAAAATGCAACAATAAATCACATGGGGTAATCCTCATACGAAGGGAGTTTTATGATATGTACTTATTTACATCAGAATCAGTAACAGAAGGCCATCCGGATAAAATTTGCGACCAGATATCCGATGCGGTATTGGATGCCATTATAGCCAAGGACCCAAAAGCCCGTGTAGCCTGCGAAGTTTGCACTACCACCGGTATGGTGCTGGTCATGGGTGAAATCACCACCAATTGCTACGTGGACATCGAAAAAATCGCCCGTGATACCATCCGTGAAATCGGATACACCAGCGGGGATATGGGCTTTGATGCCGATGCCTGCTCGGTACTTGTTACCCTTAGCGGTCAGTCACCGGATATTGCATTAGGGGTCGATGCTGCTCTGGAATCCAGGGGAAGCAATGAGGCTGACACCGGTGCCGGGGACCAAGGCATGATGTTTGGTTACGCCTGTGACGAAACCCCAGAGCTTATGCCTCTACCCATAGCCCTATCCCATAAACTAGCCAGAAAACTTGCCGAGGCAAGAAAAAACAAGACCTTACCCTACCTACGGCCCGACGGGAAAGCCCAGGTCACAGTATCATATGACGAAAATAAGCGACCTGTAGGCGTAAAAGCAGTTGTAGTGTCTACCCAACACTGCGAAACCGTAACCCAAGAGCAAATTCGTGCAGACATAATGGAGCATGTAATAAGGGCTGTAATCCCTAAAGAAATGCTTAGTGACGATACCCAATACTATATCAACCCAACAGGCCGCTTTGTAATCGGTGGGCCAGTGGGAGACAGCGGCCTTACAGGGCGCAAAATAATCGTGGATACCTATGGGGGATATGCATCCCACGGCGGTGGAGCATTTTCCGGCAAAGACCCTACAAAGGTTGACCGGTCGGCGGCGTATATGGCTCGCTATATTGCCAAAAACATTGTCGCGGCAGGCCTTGCCCGGCATTGTGAAATCGAAGTGGCATATGCCATCGGGGTTGCTAGGCCGGTTTCGGTTCATGTCAACACAAAGGGAACGGGTACTATCCCTGACAGCAACATAGTTGAGCTAATCGACAAGCACTTTGACCTGCGTCCCGCGGCAATTATCAGGCATTTTGATTTATGTAGGCCCATTTACAGGCAGATTGCTGCCTATGGTCATCTAGGGCGAGATGATTTAGATTTGCCTTGGGAACGGACTGATATGGTGGATGTACTGCGGCAAGGGTTGTAATATGACGCGGATAAAAGGGCGTTTGGACATTATGGTTGATACAATCATACGATTCAAACACGCTTTTGTTTTTGGAGGCATAATCCATGCAGTTATGCTATGGTTGTAGAGTAGAGTTGTGAAAATATTGCGAAAATAGAAAATTAGGAGGACTGAACTGCTATGGAAATTAAAGATGTTCTTAGAAACAACCTTAAAGGCGAAGCATTAACAAGCGCATTGGGTTTTGTCGATTATTTAACTGCAAAAGGTTTGACCCCGAATATGGAATGGGATAATGGTTGTCGTTTTGTCAAAAACGAAAAATCACCCTGTTTAGTTGTGTTTAATATGCAAGGCAACGGGGAATGGTTTATATGTGATGTGCCTGTTGTTTCCGAGCCGGAATGGAACTCATTAAGCAATGATTTGAAGGAGTTTATTATTGCAAATATTAAGATATGTAGTGTCCACCAAGGTGAACCCTGCGGCTGCGGCAACGAACCGGGCACATGCAGAAACATTTTTGGCAAAGTCTACAACAATGTGTGCACATCAGAAATCCAGTTTCACAACCCTACCCCTGACGTTTTGGGTAAATTAAAAGAAATTGTTGAATGGTGGACAGTAAACGTTGGAGTATAATGTGTCGAGTAAGCAGTAATAGCGGATGCTTGTATCATAATTTTGTAAGGACACTAAGTTCGAGTGTAAAGCAATCATGGAAATGCAAAAGCTAGGAAATTCAGCGCTTCCGAACCTCTTGAAATTGTATCAAAGATGCCGTCAATACGGGCGTAATGATGTTAAGGGGAATACAATAACACGAAATCCAACGTCCTTTTTGTTTTTTGATGCATAATGCACACAGCAATGCTGCAATTGTAGTATATAATGCGAAGAAAATTAATATAATCGGAGGTTGCTATGCCAATTACAAAACTTCAGCTATATTTGAAAAATTGCGACCAAGCAATTGAGCTTTACCAGAAGGCATTTGATGCTATCGTTGGCGGAGTATGGGGAGACGAAAGCGGTTTAATTGCCCATGCAGAAATAAACGTCTTTGGTCAGTGTGTAGCATTTATGGAGCAAAAGTCAGATTGCATTATTGGGAACACAATGCAATTCTGCTTTTATTTTAGTAAAGGCGAGGAAGAAATT
>WQVF01000080.1 GCA_009781725.1 Defluviitaleaceae bacterium | reverse complement strand
GAGATATTAATATCTGGGTCTGGCCAGTTGGTACTCCACCTGCTGAGTTTGATTTCCGTAACAGAATGGCTACCGCACGCACTGCATGGAGCAATGCTCTGGGTATATCGTTTACACCAGTAGGAAACATGTATTCGGCAAATATTAGGGCTTATGGGGGAAGACGAACTAGCGTCCAAGACCGTGTGGGGGAGCGGAATGGTCCGTATTTACCTATTGACCATCGGTATGGTGTCCACCTAAATCAAACCGGAAGCGGAGGGATAGCTGAGGGCAGAGTCCGAGCAGGTGGTGTTGAACGGAGTGTGTTCAGACTAACCGGCAGTGGAACCAGTGCAGAGATAATTGCGGTGTTTTCAGACAGTGGAAGCTGGCTTACAACGGATGCGCGTAACATCAATTTTGCAACAATGACGGCCATACATGAGTTGGGCCATGCTTTGGGATACATGGGACATTCGCCTAATGCAAATGATGTAATGAGGGGGGCACCACCTATGCTTAGCCCAAATGAAACCCTTAGGCCAGCAGAAATAGAGCATCTTAGGCAAATATATCGTAGATTCAGATAATATTTGCTTCATTCATAAAATCAACCTCGATTGGATTAGCGAAAGGAGCAAATGGTAATGAAAAAGAAACATTTATTTGTTGTCTTATGTATATTGCTTGTAGGATTTATGACTACAATATTTTACAGCTCAAGTCGCCCATACGCCCCACACTTGCATACAAGAAGCTCACGTAATGTAGCCGCAGCAGCGGCGGCGGCATCATCCAGTGGCGGCGGAAGCATAGGCATGGGTAGCCGTTGGAATCTTGAAAATGCGGTAGGGATTGCTACTGATATTGTAGTCGCAGAGTTTGTTGAGAGAAGACCGGCCGGACAAACAGCGTCAGAATATGAATTTAAAGTCCTTGACCGGATATGCGGTAATGCCGCGGATACAATATTTGTATATGTATTCTACCAAGAGGTGGGCCGCAATTTTGCGGACCCCGCATTCCAGTTTACACCGGGTACACAATATTTATTGACACTAGTAAAACTTGTTGATGTATATACCAGTCTCCATCTGGATGGATTCGTGTTTGCATCCGACATGATACTCAACTTGGATGACCCATCAAGTAGCACAATGTACGGCCAATCACTCTCAATACATTCATATCTGAATTTTGACAGCATCGGGCTTACCAGGGCAGAAGTGCTCTCATATGTGCGCTCATTGCCACGAGACCCTTTCATCACAGTTAATCGTGTGTTTATTACTTCTGAATATTTAAGGGATATCATAATTGGCTCGCCATATGTCGTAATTATTGAAATAGGTGAGCCACATAGATTGGCCACTGGAACAGAGTTTAGGTCGACTGAAATTTATTACGCCACTATAGTTGAGGTATTGAAGGGCAATATGCAGGTGGGGGATTTAGTAAGAGTTATTGTCTTTTCGGATACAGTCTTCCCTGGAGAAACGCATATTGTGTCAATCACGCCATCTGACCCTTCCGATCCAGACCCATATTATCACAGATTCACCTCCCGCGACAGCCTACACTGCCTAGACCAACGGGATGAAATAATGGCAATAATCCGAGGTCCTAGGGGATCCGGGACCGCCTCCAGCTCAACACCCACGCCAACCCCATCGCCAACGCCCGCCCCATCTCCAACCCCAACGCCGGCCCCAACTCACACACCGGCTGCTGGCCCATCAAGGTTTAGTGCCGCGCCATACAGCCCCGACGATGCATCAGATATCCAGCTGATAAATATAGAAATCAACCTACCGGAGGATTTTGTAACCCCAATCCTTGAGATTGACGACCTCAACGCCCTATTTATACTGGAACAGATGCACAGCATAACAGTAGCCGACAACGATACCCGTACAATTATCAGCGTATATATAGGCGACCTTGACTTTAGCGATATACAACTGCTGATGTTCAGGGGCTTTGTAATTGACCCAGATACGGGGGATTACACCGTCATCCCTGGCCGCTTCTCTAAAGACCGCAGCTATTTCTACTTCGAGTTTGTAGGCTCAGGGATTATAGGCGCATTTGTCTATGAGATGCCGACACCGCTATTGCGCCTGACCATTAACCAATACGACTACTATTATCGCGGCACCCAGCAAACAAGCGATGTAGCACCATTTATCACCCAAAACCGCACCATGGTACCCATACGCTTGGTGTCCGAAGCCCTAGGCGCGTCCCCCCGTTGGATAAGACAAACCCGTACCGCGCATATCTACTACAACAACACAATCCTTCGTCTGCCTGTAGGTGAGCAATTGCCCGATGGGATGGGTACACCGCTATTGCGTAATAACCGAGTTCTGGTGCCACTCCGCTTTGTAATCGAGAATTTTGATGCATTTACTTTCTGGGATAGGGAGTTAAGGGAAGTTACGGTTTATGTTTTGGATTAAGTGATATGTATTTATGTATGGCAAAAGGGCACTTTCACAACAACTTTGATGCACTTCGTGCATTGTATCAAATTTGCAGTGAAAGTGGGACTGTCACGTTAAGACTACCGCTATTACAAGGCTCGTCATCCCGGATTTAATCCGGGATTTCATAACCATTGGACCAAGGGGATTCCGGGTCAAGCCTGGAATGACGGGCTTTTTATTACGTCTTAATGTGACAGCCCCAAGTGTTACTTTTCCGGTTTTGTCACTTTGGACAAAGCCGCTCTATATGTACTACAATTAAAGCTCTTGAGGATTCCAGCCATGAAAAAAAAGTATTTGCTGATAATCGGATTTATATCACTTGCGGTTGTTTTACTTGTTACAGCATATAACTCACCAAATATACAAAATAGACTACTTCACTTAACAGCAAGCATGAGAGGGGCATCCGGCGGCAGCACATCCGGCAGCGGCAGTTTAGGTTTATCCGGAGGGCCTCGGACATTTGAAGATTTGGTAACGAGTGCTACGCATGTGGTAGTTGCGGAGTATGTGGGAAGGAGGCCCTTTGGGCGAGCCTTTACTGAATTTGAATTTATTGTCCATGAACAAGTGATTGGAGATACTGCGGATACAATCTTTGTGTATACAGAAGACGCGTTTGTGATGGATGGGTTTTCTAGTGATGACCTACATTTTACAACAGATACAGAATATTTGTTGGTTTTACAGGAAATTGCAGATGTATATTCCAGTTTCCATGATTACGGCTTAAGATTTGTAAGGGATATTATTCTTGACTTAAATGATCCGTCACGAAGCACAATGAACAACGAGCCCCTGTCATTGCATTCAAGGTTAAACTTCAATAGAAATCTAACCAGAGAGAGAATCCTTTCTCATGTCCGTTCACTGCCCAGAGACCCTTTTGCACCAGCGAGAATGTTCATTACATCCGAAGACCTGGAGGATATTATACACGGTTCACCATATGTCTTAGTTATTGAAATAAACGAACCAAGGCGTTTGGGTGGGGAGGGAATACATGCAGATGTAGGCTCAACGGATATCTACTATATAACAATAGTTGAAGTGTTGAAGGGTAATATGCGAATCGGTGATGAGTTGCGAATTGTCTTCTATGCAGATACTGTCTTCACTGGGGAAACACATTTGGTTTCAATTTGGCATAATGACCTACATTCTATGACCCCTAATTTCTACACCTTCACCTCCCGCAACAGCCTCCACTGTATGGAGCAACGTGACGAAATAATGGCAATAATAAGAGGCCCAGGACGCCCGGCAACCAGCTCCTCAGCTACGCCCACACCCTCACCCACGCCGGAGCCATCACCCACGCCCACACCAACCCCCACACCCGTACCGGCTGGCCCTTCAAGGTTTAGTGCATCACCATACAACCCTGATGACACCACAGATATTGAGCTGATTAATATCGAAATCGACTTGCCGGAGGATTTTGTATCCGCAATGATTGAGATTGACGATCTCAACGCCATGTTTCTGCAAGAAGAGATGCACAGCATTGCAGTAGCTGACGACGATATCCGTACAATTATCAGTGTGTATGTAGGTGACCTGGATTTAAGTGATATACAACTGCTAATGCTTAGGGGCTTTGCAATTGACCCGGATACCGGGGATTACACTATTATCCCTGGGGGATTTTCAGCAGACCGTATCTATTTCTATTTTGAATTTGTAGGCTCAGGGATTATCGGCGCAATGATTTATGAATTGCCAACACCCCTGTTGCGCCTAACCATCAACCAATACAGCTACTATTATCGAGGCACCCCGCAAACAAGCGATGCAGCCCCCTTCATCACCCAAAACCGCACAATAGTACCCATACGCTTGGTATCCGAAGCTTTGGGTGCAACCCCACGTTGGGATAGGTCAACCCGCACAGCATATATCTACTATAATGATACGGTGCTTCGCTTGCCTGTTGGCGAACCGCTGCCCGAGGATATGGGTACACCGCTATTGCGCAATAACCGAGTCCTGGTACCTCTCCGCTTTGTAATCGAGAATTTTGATGCCTTTACTTTCTGGGATAGGGATACTCGTGAGGTTACAGTTTATGTTTTGGATTAAGTGATATGTATTTTGTAATAGAAAACCCCTTGAAGGCTTTGCTTTCGAGGGGGTGGGTGGTTATGATTCTGTTGTCAAATCAAAAGCCTTTGTCAAAAATGACAAAGTAATGCTACATCAGTATAGGCTAAGGGTTATTTGATTGACGAATGGGGCCGATTGCAATGAAAAAATACATGGTTTGCTTCGGCATAGGGGACCACCCAAAAAATAGGTTGCAAAATTCCAAAATGTGCTATAAAATCATATGCGAAGCCAGCGGCAAGAAATAATCCACTAGCTGCTGATAACAATTGAATAGGAAAACTGCGGAACCATGGAGTCATCACCCTCCATGGCGCACGAAGGGATGTAAGAGCATCGCCTCCGCACACAGGCATAACCTGCTACCGCAGCCCATGAAGTATACAATATCACATCCCCTCCTTCAAGTCGGGCCCAACCCCCTACGAAGGGTGTTATTGTTATATGGAGTGCGTTGCAACAGGTTGCCGTATTTGTGTTAATTGCTTAAATTTGATTATGTAAATTTATGCGCGGAAGCGGTGATGTTGTGATAAACAATGTCTCCCTCCGCGCTTTTTCTTGTCGTTGGCTAATACTAATTCTATGTCGAAAACTGTGACGGCGAGCCCGAAAATGCAGGCTTTAATGCATTTTCAGGCGACAGAAAAGCAGATTTGAGACTTAGATTCGTATCACTAAAAGTAAAGGAGCAATACAATGACAATGGAATACACTTGCAAAATCGATGACTTGGGCAGGGTACTTATACCTAGAGATTTAAGACAAAGCTTGGATTGGAAAATAGGGGATAATTTATCTTTTCGTCGCATTGATGATGTGATAGCTTTGCGTATTGCAAAAGCTGATAAAAAATCGGAATGCTTCATTTGCAAAAAACCAAAAATGAAGGTCCGTATCAATAATAAGGATGTCTGCGCGTCCTGCTTGGAAAAAGTCATGATAATGATGGCGAAATGATTGCTGACATTATGGCGCGGTTTTTAGCAAGTTAAGAAGGGTAGGGGACAATGAAAATTCTTCCACTACCTTTTCTATCTCATCCCAGCCCCCTGCATTGCCCTTACCCAATCTGCGTCTAGCCCGAATTAGCAGATTCTTAGGGGTATGCTCCATATCGATAAATTCGATAATTTGGGCCTTGTACCCACTGACTTCCAACAAATTTGCCCGGATAGCATCTGTTGTCAGGGATGCTATCCGTTCTTTTATTATGCCGTATCGGTTAAAAATGGCTAAGCCCTGGGGCTTCATTTGCTTTTTAATCTCATGTTGACAGCAGGGGACGGCGTAAATTAAATCGGCATTCCATTTTATGGCGTTGAAAAGGGCGTGGTCTGTAGCTGTGTCACAGGCATGTAGGCTTATTACGATGTTAAAACTATCTGTATCTCCCCAGCCCTGTAAGGGCGGCTCGATTTGCTTTCCGATATCCCCTTGCAAAAACCGAAGACTTGAGTATCCGTATTTGACTGCGGCAGCAGTGCAGGTATTTACCACATGTTCATCCAAATCCAAGCCGACAATATTAACGTCAAGTCCACGGATTACAGTGAAATAATGATATACCAGAAAAGTAAGATAAGATTTTCCGCAGCCAAAATCCACGATATTTACCTTCGTGCCCTCTGGGAGCTGGCTGGTCTCATCCGCCAGCAGCTCCAAAAAACGGTTAATCTGGCCAAACTTATCCCCCATTGCTATGGCGACCTTGCCATCCTTTGTGAAAACACCCATATCCACCAATACTGGGATATTCGTGCCCTCGGACAAAATATAGTTCTTCTGACGATTGAAGCTACCCTTGGAAAAGTTGGTTTTCCTGGGCTGGTTGGTATTCTTTTTCTTCGAGGTCAGGATTTTGCCTTTTTTACTCACCTTTGCCATATGCTCATATTCCCCATCCCAGGCGTGAAGCTGGGAAAATTCCACGCCGAAAAGCCCGTCAAGGACGGGCTGTAGTTGGGATTTCTCGAAATTGCTATGAAAGACCTGCTTTGCCGTGTACATACTCAATTGAAACATATCCCCGCTGGCCTCAATTGTTGCCCGGGTGTGTTTACTGTCTTTGAGTGGCTGACTTAGGATGATTTTATGCACTCCGGATATATCCAGCATCCTAGAATTGCTCCATCATATATTGCTCTTTTTTGGGGAAGAGGGTTGTCAGCTCTTCCATTTTACTACGAATGACTACCCCAGGGCGATATAGGGCCTGAGCTGGGGTCAGGAAGCCGGTTGTTAGTTGCGCCAGGGTTTCTATATCTAAATCCATGTCGGTAGGGTGATTTGTAGTCTCGACCTTAAGGCGGCCATCTGCCCAAGACATCATATAGGCACCATTGTTGGCATTCATAAATTTGTCTGTAACTCCTATAACTAATTTGCCTTTGCCATAAGGTGCAACGCTTAAATTAAGTGCAGCCTGCACATCCAGCACCAATGTCATAATAATAGAATCCCAGCTCCATTTTACATCAAAGGGGTCACTTACAACGCCAAGGATATCCGGGCCACTGGGTTGGGACCAACTGACCTGGGAATACTCTGACCGCATCCCATAAATGAAGCCCAGTATGGACTTAAACCCAGCTATATTTGACCATGCCAGCTCCCTAATATTAATAAGGCCGGAATTATCTCTTGTTTCAGCTTTGTACAAGATATAGCCGTCGGGCTCATCGTTATTGTAGTGGACATAGGCAAATGCTTTATCCTTGTGTGGGTCACCCTTAAGTATTGCCTCCCATTCTTTTTTCCCACGCGTAACTGCCATGTTTTTGTCTTTGGAGAATACATCATAGACTTTGGCAAAATCCTCCCAGGGGATAACTTTGTCGTAGGCTTTCATCCCGCCAGGATAGGGATATTGGTCCAGTGCGCTTATTGGGAAATCAACCCGTGACCGGACACAATTGTGTTCGTAGCCAAACTTGCGGTAATACTCATGTGAAAAGGGATAAAGCACCGAGAAAACCATACCTTCCTCTTTCATATGAGGGATGGCGGCCTCGAAGAGCTTGCGTATACTGCCATTATTGCGGGCTTCCGGCAAGGTTGTTACTGCGGCGATTAGCCCTGCTTTTGCTTTTTTACCGTTTATCATAATTTCAGCCGGGTCAACAATCATTGCTGAGACAAGTTTCCCGTCATCATCAAAAGCACCCCATGCTTTTTCGTAATTCTCCGTATGATCCTCCGGTTTTTCCAGCCAGGCGTATCTGTCCTCGGCGGGCATGTATCTTGAAAAGCAAATGGCGGACATAAGCTTGCGGTGTACATTTTCTTCCGGTCTTAATTTTCTTATTTCCATTGAGTATTCTCTCCTATCCTTCAAATAATGCCCGCGCAAACATATCTGCATCAAAAGGTTGTAGGTCGTCAATTCCTTCGCCCAAAGTGACAAAGCGCACTGGGATATCCAGTTCGTTTTTGATTGCGACGACTATGCCGCCCTTTGTGGTGCCGTCCAATTTTGTAAGGATAATCCCTGTGATATCTGCAACTTCCTTGAAAAGTTTTGCTTGTTGTAATGCGTTTTGGCCTGTTGTAGCGTCTAGTATCAGCAAAACCTCTTTTTGAGCTTCTGGGAACTGTGTGCCGATTATACGGTTAATCTTACGTAACTCTTCCATGAGATTCTTTTTATTATGAAGGCGGCCGGCAGTGTCGCAGATTAACAAATCTATGCCTCGAGCCTTGGCCGCTGCTGCCGCGTCAAATACTACTGCCGCAGGGTCTGAGCCTTCAGCTTGGCGTATCATGGTTACATCTGCTCGATTACACCAGACTTCCAACTGGTCTATTGCCGCCGCGCGGAAGGTATCCGCTGCGGCTACAAGTACGCTTTTACCTTCGGATTTATACCATTTTGTAAGTTTTCCTACAGTGGTGGTTTTACCGGCCCCATTTACGCCAATAATTAATAATACAGCAGGGGCTGAAAGTTCAAAAGGCTGGGTATTGCCTGTAAGGGAGGCAGAAATTTCCTCTACAAGCATGGCTTTGACCGCTTCCGGCTCCTTCACTTTTTCAGCTTTGACCCGTTCCCTGAGTTTGTCTAATATTGCAAGGGATGTTTCCACCCCCATATCTGCCATAATTAACGCCTCCTCAAGTTCATCAAACATGTCTTCGTCTACAATGCTAAAGGCAGAAAACACCTGACTAACACCAGACATAATACTGTCGCGGGTCTTAGTAAGTCCTGCTTTTACACGGGAAAATAGGCCTAACTTTTTTTCTTCCAAACTGTGTCACTCCTCCTATTATTAAGCTGCCTCCCTCCTCTCGCTGGCGGGGGGAGCTGTTCACTGTTTTAGTATACCATTTACACGACGCTTGAATATACTGTAAAATGTAAAAAATCATGAATGGCGGTCATTTTATGAATCAAAAAAACATCCTAGTGCTCTTTGGCGGCACATCTCCTGAACATGAAATCTCCATGGCCTCGGCAGCGGCGGTAATATCTGCTCTGGGCCGTCACAATGTAATCCCAGTCTATATTACACGTAAAGGAAAATGGTTGCTGTATGACGGCAAACTGGACAATGTTCTTTCTCTTGATTGGGAAAAATTCGGCACGCCAACTATATTGAGTCCCGACAGGACCCATAAGGGCCTGTTGCGCATAGTTGGGGACAAAGTGAAGATTATTCCCATTGATGTGGTTTTCCCGGCTCTTCATGGGCCGGATGGAGAAGACGGCACAATACAAGGCTTGTGTGAACTTGCCGGGTTGCCTTATGTGGGCTGCGGTGTATTGTCCTCAGCCATTTGTATGGATAAAGCTTTTATGAAAATGACAGCAAAAAGCCTTAAAATCCCCCAAGGGGAGTACTTGGTGTTCAATCAGGAAGAGCTGGCGGATTTACCGGCAGTTCTTAAAAAAATCCGCTACAAGCTGGGATATCCCTGCTTTGTAAAGCCGGCAGCAGGCGGCTCGTCAATCGGTATTTCCAAGGCCAAAAATAAGCAGGAGCTGGAAGAGGCTATTGCTGTGGCATTGAAATATGACAACAAAATAGTTGTTGAAAAGGCAATCAAAGGCCGGGAAATTGAAATCGGTATCCTGGGCCAAGGTGCTAATGCCAAAGCATCCATCCCAGGAGAAATTATCCCTGATGGGGAGTTCTATGACTATGATGCCAAGTATGTAAAGCCCGACTCCAAAACCCTGATGCCCGCCGACATTCCCGAAGAAACCGCTCGCCAGATAACTAAGTACGCCCTGGAGATGTTCCATGGGGTGGATGGTCGCGGTATGGCAAGGGTGGATTTTTTCCTAGATGAATCCGGCAAAGTGCTTCTTAATGAAATCAACACGGTCCCCGGCTATACAAAAATAAGCATGTACTCCAAGCTATGGGAAGCCAGCGGCGTCCCCCGCCAAGCCTTGGTTGAGGGTTTGATTGAGTTGGCGATTGAGTAATGGAGGATTTTGATAATCGCCCTATAGGGATATTTGACTCAGGGGTAGGGGGGCTGACTGTCCTTGCAAAAATCAAGGAAGTTCTTCCTAACGAGTCCCTGATATATTTTGGAGATACCGCCAATGTGCCTTATGGGGGCAAGACCCCGGAACAGCTATTAAAATATGGGCAGGATATTGTTAGGTTTCTAAGAAGCCATGATGTTAAGGCTGTGGTGATGGCTTGCGGCAGCACAAGCTCCTCGGTATATAATGAGCTTGCCATGGAAAATCCGGATTTGCTACTTGTTGATGTAATCCGCCCAGGGGTAAAGGCCTGTGTAGAAATGGGCCTTCGAAACATAGGATTTATAGCAACAGCCACTACAATAAAAAGCGGTCTGTTTGGCCGGTTACTAAAAAAACAAAGCCCAAATGCTGACTTGCTTACCAAAGCCTGCCCAATGTTCGCGCTGATGGTTGAGGCGGGGGTGACGCATGGTCCTGTGGCCAAATGGGTGGTGGAGACCTATATAGGGCAGTGGAGAGGTAAAATCGACGCGCTGGTGCTTGGATGTACCCATTATCCCCTTTTGACGGATATATTAAGCCCTGTCCTTGGGGGTGACATACAGTATATTGATTTAGCCACCCACACGGCGCAAGCATTAAAGTCAAGAATAAGGTTAAATAATGGCGATACAATCCCTCAATATGAATATTTTGTGAGTGGTGATGCTGCGGCATTTAGTAAAACAGCGCATTTCCTGATGCAAGGGGATTTGAGCGTGGCGCAAATCAGACTTTAGCAAATCAATTGCATTTGATTACTATAGACGCGGCAGGTTGTTGATGTTACAGCTTGTCGCGTTTTTTTATGCAGCAGAAAGTTGCTAAAAAGGCGGAGCTGTCTTGCTAAGCAAAACCTATGAATATCTATGCAAAGCCTGTCATTGCGAGCAAAGCGAAGCAATCCAGAAGGTTTGATTTGCTGGATTGCTTCGTCGCTTCGCTTCTCGCAACGACGAG
>WQVF01000079.1 GCA_009781725.1 Defluviitaleaceae bacterium | reverse complement strand
TTGGGTATCCACAAACCACCGCCGTCATCACCGGCTATATTTTCTAATATATGTCCGCCGTTCATGGAAAGCAGTGCGCCTGGGTGAGAATGGGTGTGTGGATTGAGGCCGCTACCGATATCACGGCCTGGACGCAAGACAACCCCGCCGCCGTTTCTGTGAGCAATATTGCCCTGTACTGTGCCGCCGCCGCCAAAGCGCAAGACTCCGCCAGTTGCTCCACCCATGGGACCTCCGTCACGGACACCGCCGGTTACATAGACACCGCCTCCGTCACCGCCATATTCGGCAGCTTGTGAATCGAAGTAGGTTGCACACATGGCACGGTTGCCGGGGCCTACAACTGCGGTGCCGATTATATGAAGTTCGGCTCCATGGATTACACCGTTTTGGGATGGGTCTGTGGTATCTGTACGCCATCCGCCGCCGACAAAGAAACCACCGCCAAAGTTGGCTGTATTGTTTGCGACAGATCCGGCATTAAAAACAAAACGTGGAGAAGCCGGGCTCAGATTTGTGGTTGCGGGTAATTGGTTGCCAGCAAGATGTACACCGCCTCCTCTATGACGGGCTGTGTTGAATTCGATTATGGCTTGGCCTTGCATTGTCAAAATAGCACTTGAGGCTGTTCTGCTTGATGCGCCAATAGTTGTGTCGGTTACACCGCCAATAAATATTCCGCCGCCGTCCAAAGCTCTATTTTCGTTTATAGATGTTGTGTCGTGCATATAAAGCCGTCCGCCGCCAGCTGTACCGCCTTGGCCTGAACCGCTTCTGTTACCGCCGCCAAGGAATACGCCTCCGCCATTGCGGTGGGCTGTGTTATCACTGATGCTGGAGGTTCCGTATATTCTAACTCTGCCGCCTCGGGCTTCATTTGCGTTTCCAACGGTATTATCAGTACCCTGTCTGCGCCCGCCGCCGATAAAAATACCGCCGCCGTCTCTTGTAGCCGTATTGCCATCAATACTTCCGCTGGTCATATAAAACCGGGCTACTGTGTCGTCATGGATAGTGTTATTGTCATATAGCGTGAGGCCATCTAGATAGACACCGCCGCCGTCACCTGCAAGGATACCGCCGTATCCGGCTGTATTGCCGCGGATATGTCCGGTATTCATAGTAAACAAAGCACCTCTAGCGCGATATGCACCAAAACTGGTACCTTGTGCAGCTTGCCCTCTGTCCAGGAATACGCCGCCGCCATGCCTTGCGGCTCTGTTGTTTTCTATATATCCGCCATGCATGTCGAATTGAGAGCCATGAGCAGTTGCCAAACGCGCTATAACACCTGCGCCAGTTCGGACTGCACCGTCCATATAAACACCTGCGCCGTCACCACCGTCTACGCCAAGTGCGGGATGATAATAACTACGGCACACAGCACGGTTATCACTTATTTCTCCGCCATGGAACACAAAATGCCCCCCATGAGAAAAGCCTGTTTGTGTTGTATTAAGGCCGGTAGAAGGAACCTCACGGTGAGCACCACTCATAAAAAGACCGCCACCGCGTATGGCTGTATTGTACGAAATAGCTCCGTTATGCATTGTAAAGGTAGCAGCAGAGCCATGTGTGGTTCCTGTAACCCCAGTTACACCGTGGATAAATACTCCACCGCCGCCCTGGGTAATACCTGCACCAATTACATGCCCCCTGGCAGTGTTGCCTCTTATATATCCATGATACATTGTTACCCTAGGAGTTTGTGCTGCAGCAACTGCAGCAGTACCTGTGGCTGTACCCCGGAAGTATACACCGCCGCCGTTTCGCTCGGCGGTATTGTTTTCGATGAATGAATGTGTGGTTGCACCTTGATAAACATGGGAGTTTATTGTAACAACAGAGTTGTTACCACCTACTACATACAACCCACCACCGTCTACTCCAGCACTATTACCCAAAAACACACAAATACATATAACTTGACCACATGTACTCATGCTGCCTATTGTACTGCCAAGGACAGTTACATTGTTGGTAGTATGGACACCACCGCCTGTTGTTACAGCGGTATTTCCGTTTATAGTGGTCTGCTGGAGGTGTACGGTATCGGTTGTATGGATACCGCCACCGCTTGTCCCGGCATTGTTTCCATTTACATTACTTCTATAGAGACGCACCTCGCTGGCATTGTGGATACCACCGCCGCTTGTCCCCGCTGTGTTTAGATTTATATGACTGTCTCGCAAAATTACAACGTCAGCTGTAAAGACCCCGCCTCCTTGGGCGGTTGCAGTATTATTGTTGATACGGAAATTGGAGCCATTAAAACCAAACCCAGCTATATGGATACCGCCGCCGTGCCTGACTTGGTCAGCACCATCGGGGTTAATGCCCGCGGTATTGCCGGTGATATAAATTAGCCCTGTGTTGGCATTTGCAGGGTTAACTACTGCGGATGCAGCTTGACCGATTGTGGTTCGGAAGTTTGCACCTTCGGTAAACAGATATCCGCGGTCATGCCATACAATACCGCCGCCATGACCAGGGGTTACATTATCACGAATAACAACGTTACCAGCCCCGCGGATATGCACGTCACCCCTGTTTATGGCAATGCCGCCGCCGCCTGCGCCCAGGCCTGTACTTGTACTTATGGTGGAGTTATATGCGATTAAACCGGAGTACAAAACAACTGCAGGTGGTTGCCCTGCCTGACCGGAAGCACTGGACAGGTTTATACCGGCACCGCCACCGTTAGCGTTGGTGAGAACTGAAATAACCCGGTTATCTATAATTGACCCGCCATACATGATAAACCTGGCACTGTCATCCCTTAAGCGGACACCAGCACCTTGTGTGCGAGCATAGTTTCCGCGTACCGTAGCACCCTCGTACATATAGAAACTGGAAAAATGACCAATAATAACGCCGCCGCCGCCGCCGTCACCTGCGCTTCGGTTTCGAACCGAAATGTTCTCTTCGATATATCCTCCCATAAAATGGAACACTGATCGGTTTGTAGTCGTATTACCACCAGTGTTTCTGAGTAAAACACCGCCGCCATTGTTGCCAGAATAGTTGCCGCGGATTGCTCCGCCATACATACGGAAAGATGTACCATTGCCACTAACACGTATACCGCCACCAGCCCAAGCTTCTGCGTTTGTATCGGTACTATCGGATGCGATGTTTCCTACTATTTCGCCGGTACCTGGAGATGTTGTACAAGTGCAGCCCACTCCAACAGGGTTATTGTTAATACATAAGCAACCGACAGGGCGGTTCATAATAACAGTAGCGCCGGCGTTTACGAATAATCCGCCGCCGCTACGGGCAAAGTTGCTCCAGGGCATTAAAGGCCTGGCATTTCCTGCCGGCGTTCTTGAATCAGCTGCTGAATGAGTAAGGCTGCTGGGAAAAGGCAAATTTTCAAGGGGGGTACTGTGGTCTCCGCCTATCGTGCCACCATTAAAATGAAAAGTGCTGGTAGTGCCTGTTACACGAACACCGCCGCCATATCCTCCGTCCGCCTGGTTATTGCGAATCGTACCGCCATTCATATGGAACACGGCATTGGCACCGTTTACGTCTACACCGCCACCGTTTGCTGCCCTGTTGTGGCGTATGACTGCTCCATTTTCCATAACAAGGGTACCAGTGGCACCGATTGCTACACCGCCGCCGGTACCCGTTGGAGGGGCAAAGTTAATCGGCGGAGGCGGCGTTGCCGGTGGAGGCGGAGGTGTAGGGATGAGCACGTCAATAATTTGTCTGCTTAAGGTGATGTTACTTAGGGTAAGCCTTCCCCCACCTGATACGTTGAAATGTCTGTTTGCGCCGCTGCTCATTATTACATAATTGTTACCAGCGGTACTGCGAATCCATATATCACGATTGGCAATTACATCCCGGGTTGCGGCATTGCCAGTCATTGTAATGTCAGCACCAATATATATAACGCGAGTAAACCCAGGATTTGCAGCAGCAGAAATAGCAGATTCTAAGCCCGCGCCATCCATAACCGGGGTGCCACCATTCCAATAGTCGAATGGCCCTGTGGGTGTATTTGTAAACCCGGCGGGCATAAACCCAATATACCCTCCAGAGGGCTCAAATCCGCTATACCCACCTTCATGATACTCTTCATATCCTGTCTCAGGTAGATACTCATTATAATAAGACCCTTGATAGTAGTAAGGGCCATCGTCATATTCCGGGGCATAGCCAATATTACCATCCATGTAATAATGCTCATTTTCATAGTTTTCGTCATTATCATGGATGTGACTGTAATATTCATAATCGTAATCGTCTATGTAGGTATGCTCCGGCCCTTCGGGGTACAAAACCCCATATCCATCAGAATTGTTGGCAAAAACAGCTATACCCACGACAACAAGCAATGCAGCAAGCATAATTAATATCCGAATCAATCCTGCTGTGTTTATTTTTTTTGTTCGGTGTGTTGTATTGTCTGGCTTGCCTGGCCCACGATTCCTATAATTCATTTAGATAACTCCTTTATTCAGTATTTGTGATTTCACATCTAATATTGTTCCTCGCTTTTATTGCGTACTCTTAGTAATTTATTAATTACGTTGACTTCGCTTTTGAAACGAACCATATTTAAGAACAAAGCAAGTAAATTTATCATCACAGCCATTATTACCAATGTCCATATTGGTATAATGCCAAACCAATCAAATATCATTCCAAAAACAACCAAAACAATAGTTGTGTACAAAATGTCTATAAAAATCTCCAATGCCACATACATGCTCTCGAATAAACGTGTCAACAAAAACCCTATATGAATTGCTATATTTGCACCAAAGGTCTGTAAGACAGCGATAGAAAAATAAAGGTCATAACCTTGGAGCAAGAATCTAACAACAATCGCCAATACAATAACGGAGAGCCCTGTCGTAGCCATAATATTTAAAATTAATACTTTCATGTTTATATCCCTTCTTGCAAAGCTTTTTTTAAGTTTTCAAGGTACTTTCTCGTTACATAAATCCGCTCCGAATTTGTTAAAGTCGCTTCCATTCGGCTGTTTAAGAGTGGCGTAATGGATTCAAGTACATTTATATTGAGGACACAGGACTTACTTACTTGAATAAAACCTAAATGAGCAAATTCTTCTATTATCTGATAAAGGCGATAATCGGTTCTGTATACATCTTTTTCACAATATACAAAAGTCATTTTGTCAACGCTTTCAAAATAATAAATATCAGAAGCGTTTACGAACTTGTCGCTACCTTCATGGCTACATTTTATTCGGGTGTTGGCAGAACGTAACATAGCCGTAATGCGCTCGATATCCTTGCTCATTACAGCATATCTAATAAGAATTTCGGATTCTTCTACCGATGAGTCCTGAACCAGCTTTACAATCATGGCATCACCTTTAATCTAATTATGGATGAATTTGCTCCAAAATCAATAGTTTCACTACTATGATGCAAATAACAAATACCAAGATGCAATCACAATGTTATTGCAATTTAATAAGCCTGTAATGTTAAAAATGGATTTAAGATAATGGTGAATGATGTGAAAAACAAAACGAGAGTCAGTATATTCTCATACATCGACTCTCGTTTAGACTTGTTAATTTTCGTGTTTGTAACAGGGTTCACATTTTCTTGTAGGATTAAACAATCTCTACAACAATTTTTTCATCTGCGTGAACCGCTGCTGCTTTTACTACGGTGCGTATCGCTCTTGCAATACGTCCTTGCTTGCCTATGACTTTGCCCATATCGTCTGGTGCTACTGTTAGCTTTAACACTTGGGTTCCGTCGCGCAAATCCTCTGTGACAACCACTTCATCAGGGTTGTCAACCAGGTTTTTTGCTATTATCACAAGCAGCTCTTTCATCTTAGCCACCTGCCTTTTTCAAAAGTGCCTTTACAGTATCTGTGGGCTGTGCGCCTTTGGCAATCCAGTTTTTGGCGGCTTCTACATCTACTCTAAGAACAGTGGGTTCCCTAGTAGGGTCGTAGATACCGATTTCTTCTAAGACCTTGCCGTCTCTGGGTGTGCGAGCGTCTGCTACCACAATACGGTAGAAAGGTGCTTTTTTTGCACCCATTCTTTTTAGCCTAATCTTGACCATATGTTAGTCTCCTTTCGTTTGATTAAATTGGGGCTTTGCCCCAAACCTTGCAGGCTTGCTTTATGAAAAAAACGGTAGATTGGGCATATTGCCCATCCTGCCTTTTTTGCCCTTTTTGCCGAGTTTTCCGCCCTTTGTGAAACCCTTCATCATCTTGCGCATTTCTTCGAACTGCTTGAGTAGGCGGTTTACATCTTGGATGGTGCGTCCACTACCTGCGGCTATCCGTCGTTTGCGGGAGCCGTTAAGAATAGAAGGGTCTCGCCGCTCTTGCTTTGTCATGGATTGGATTATGGCTTCAACGTGTGCCAGAGATTTTTCGTCTATATCTACTCCAGCCAATTGGGATTGGTTTACACCGGGCATCATGCCTAGGAGATCTTTTAATGGTCCCATTTTTTTCATCTGTTGCATTTGGGCCAAGAAATCATCCAATGTCAAAGTGTTTTGGCGGATTTTAGCTTCAAGCTCTGCGGCTTGCTTATCATCAAAGGCTTGCTGGGCCTTATCTATTAGGCTGAGTACATCCCCCATGCCCAAAATCCTTGACGCCATACGGTCAGGGTAAAAGGGCTCCATATCTTCCAGCTTTTCGCCCATCCCTACATATTTTACAGGCTTGCCGGTAACTGCCTTGACAGAAAGAACCGCACCGCCACGGGTATCGCTGTCTAGTTTGGTGACTATTATGCCGTCTAGTCCTAGTTTTTCGTTGAAGGTCTGGGCTACATTGACTGCGTCCTGGCCGGTCATTGCATCTACCACCAATAATATCTCCTGGGGCTTTGCAGCGGTGCGGACACGTACAAGCTCGTCCATCAGGGCTTCGTCTATGTGGAGGCGTCCTGCGGTGTCAATTAACACAACGTCATTTCCATTTCTATCTGCGTGCTCGATAGCTCTTGAGGCGATAACAGCAGGGTTGACTTTGTCTCCCATTTCGAAGACGGGGATATTGTAGGTGTTGCCTACGATTTGTAATTGCTTGATTGCAGCGGGCCTGTAGATATCGCAAGCCACCAGCAGTGGCTGCTTGCCTTGCTTGCGGAGTATCCCTGCAAGCTTGCCGCAACTGGTGGTTTTACCTGCGCCTTGCAGGCCCACCATCATGTATACGGTAGGAGGTTTATGGGAAAATGTTAGTTGGCTTTGGGTAGAACCCATAAGAGCTGTAAGCTCTTCATCCACCAGTTTGATTACTTGCTGACCTGGGTTAAGGGCTTCTAGAACCGTATGCCCAACAGCTCGCTCGGTAAGCTTTGCAACAAAATCCTTTACAACGCGGAAGTTTACATCAGCCTCAAGGAGGGCCAGCCGTACTTCCCGCATTGCGTCCCGGACGTCTTTTTCGGATAAGCGACCCTTGCCCTTTAGCTTCTTAAGGACGTTTTGCAGTTTTTCACCTAGATTTTCGAATGCCATAAATATGCCCTCAAATCTGACTAATATCGGAAATTGAATTTCGTATATCTTGAAGTGACTTTATTATGTCTGTTGTCGATTCATGAAGTATAGTTTGCCCTAAGCTTGCAATATTCGTGAGTATATTTTCTGTCAGTACTTGCCGCTGTTGATGTTTATTTACTAAAGCAAGATGATTCTCATAATGCTCAAGACTTCCTATCCCTCTTTTTAAAAAGTCTACAGCTGCCTGAGGTGAAATATCTAACTCCTGAGCAATTTCTGCCAGGGAAAAATCATCTATATAGCGCAAGGTAAAACAAGCGGCTTGTTTTTGTGTAAGAAGAGAGCCGTAAAAGTCGAAGAGTAAATTCATATGTTGCCGCTTAGCGGGGAGGTCATCGGCTTTATTCATGTATACAGTGTAATGCCTTTATAGTCATAAGTCAAGAAAATTTAACCGCAAAAAGCGCGAAAGACGCGAAAAAGCGTTTTCGCGCTTTTCGCGTCTTTCGCGGTTATATTGTTTTTGCATAAAAAACGGCTACGACGCCCTGACGTAGGAGTCAAGACGGCGTAGCCGCTTTTATTAATTTTTTATCCGCAAAATTTTCCTTAAAATAGTACTCACAACCCGCGGCAGTTTTATTACCCGTATCTTCATTTCTTTCATATATATCACCTCGCGAATACGTACCAAAACCCCATGATAATGAGAGCCGCGGCAATGAGAAATCCCCATGTGGGCATCATAAATTGGATAATCATACCTATTCCAAGAAAGAAGCAAATCAGGCCATATAGTCTACGTCTTCTAAACATGCCCTACCTCCACGGCAATTACATAGTTTATTCTATGTCCTAGCAGGGGATGTTGATACAATTACAGGTAGGGTAGGCGAACTGTGTTCGCCCGTCTATCTGATTATGCAAGAACTCCGCTTACGTAGAATGTCTTGGCGGTTGTGACAATAACTGGGATTATTTCACCCGGTTGAGGCATGGTTGTCTCAGTCGTAAAGTGCACTAAGGTATTATCATTAGTGCGGCCTTTACAGGTGGTATCCCTTGTCTCCTCTACCATAACCGGTAGGGCCTTGCCGATTTTGCATTGGTTTATTTCATCCATGATAGGGTACAGAGTTGCGGTTAGCTGCTCGAATCGCTGGTTTGCAACTTGGCGGGGGATTGTATCTGTACGCTTGGCTGCGGGGGTGCCGCTACGCTTTGAATAGATAAATGTGAATGCGGAGGCGAAACGAACTTGTCGCACTACATCCAATGTGGCCTCAAAATCTTCGTCAGTTTCTCCGGGGTAGCCAACGATTATGTCCGTTGTGATGGCAATGCCTGGGATGGCCTCCTGTAGCCGCCGGGTCAACTCTAGGTACTCCGCCTGGGTATAGTAGCGGTTCATATCTGTAAGCACCTTAGTGCTACCGGATTGCAGCGGAAGATGCACGGATTTACAAACTTTATCGCATTCACCCATCGCAAAGATTAGCTCGTCGGAAAAATCTTTTGGATGAGATGTCATAAAACGGATGCGCTCAAGGCCGGATACTTCGTTTGATTGACGAAGTAGGGTAGGGAAGTCGGTTCTCATTCCCTTGCCATAAGAGTTAACATTTTGCCCTAGGAGCATGATTTCCTTGACTCCATCTGCAGCTAGAGCCTCGATTTCTTGCAGGATATCTGTTTCCGGGCGGCTTCGTTCCCGGCCACGTACATATGGGACTATGCAAAATGAGCAAAAATTATCGCAACCATACATTATATTAACCCCGGCTTTGTGGGGGTAATCTCTTGTGGTAACGGGAACGGAATCCAGCTCCGGTAAATCTTCGTCTTCCTTGATATCAATGACTTGATTGCCTGTTTCCATTGTGGTCAATATAAATTGTGGCAGGCGATGGCGGTTGGCTGTGCCAAATACGATATTTATATAGGAATGCCGGGTACGGATATTGTCGGCAATTTCGGATTGTTGGGACATGCAGCCGCCAACAGCGATAATCATATCAGACCGCTGAGTTTCCTTTATATTTTTAAGGCGGCTTAGGTGGCCAAAAATTTTGTTTTCGGCACTTTCCCGGACGCAGCATGTATTGTATAGCACCAAATCCGCGGTTTCTTGTGATTCGGCTTGGATATATCCCAATTGAAGAAGCATCCCCATTAGTTTTTCCGAGTCCCGGCTGTTCATTTGACAGCCATAAGTGCGTATGAAAAAAGCCGGACGTTTGCCGGCGGTTTCGGTTATATAGTCGTTATGGGCCGCTAGGCGGCTATGGTAGTCGGTCACTTCTGTCCTCCGTGATGGCTTTTGTCATTTTTGCCAAAGGTTTTTATGGCATATGTGATAATTTCCAGTGCTTTCTCTGTAGAGGCTGACCCATTGACTATAATATCAGCTTTCCACTTGGAAGGCTCTACATATTCATCATGTCTGAATCTTACCATATCCAGATAGACATTGGATATTTCGTCAAATGTCAGGCCTTTGGCCATATTTCTTCTAAGTCTGCGCACAATGCGCTCGTCTTGGCGGCATTCCATAAACAACTTTAAGTCTAGTTGGTTGCAGATTTCATCATCGGCTAGTACTAGTAGGCCTTCGATTATTATGATATCGACTTTGGCATCATTGATGGCGGATTGTAAATCCTGTCGCAGCTTTGGCAGGTCTAATGTTTCCGGGTGGTTATCATCAATATACATATTTTCGTTTATTGGGGATTTTACAAAGGGGCGTTTGTCTTTGGGTTTGAAATAGTAATCCATATGGAAAATCAGAAGTTTATGCTCCCTGAGGGCAGCTTCTAACTGGTCACAAAATGTTGATTTTCCGCTTGCGCTGCCTCCTGCAATGCCTACAACATAGGGTTTTTTCATATAATCCACTTGATTGTACGCAGTACCTCGAAGTAATTATCAGATTCGAAGGTTACAGTATGGTCGTTCTTTCGGGTAACCCCTGGGTACCAGGTTGCCTCGTAGGCCAGGGCTTGTTTTTTGTATTCGACCTCTATCTCAAACCTTTTTGGTAGAGATGCCAGGGCGTTTTTTAGATTTTGTTTAAGAGCTTGTTCCGAGAGTTCGGTTATGTTTTTAAGGGTGTCCTCGACGGAGTAATTGACTGTGGTTGCTCCTATTCCGTCTTTTACCGCACAAGTCACTAGCTTTGGATGCAAATCCTTATAATCCTCGCAAAGGGTTTTGTCCCCGCTTAAGAAAACCGTGGGCACACCTTCCAGTGCGCAGGCCCAGCTATATATGGTGAACTCGCTGGCAATTTTTCCATTTATTCTAATGGAATAAATTCCGCCTCCGTTTATTGTGTGTGCCATTGGGTTGCCACCCCTGCCTGCCGCGGAGTGATAGCCTATAAACATGGCTGCGTCAAAGGATTTATCTACACCTTCCGCCATTGAGTAAGGATGGCCGCTCCATTTGCGTAATAAGGATACGCCGGAAGGCATTCTTGTAGGGTCAATATTGGTTGCGCTGTCATGGGCGTCTTTTACGACTATTTGGGTTGCACCTGCGTTTTTTGCGCCTTGGATGCAGGCAAGTACCTCGTCTGTCATTTGGGTTGCGTGTAGGGAATATGAACCTGATTCGTTATCACAATCGTCCCAGGATGTGGTGGTGGTTACCCCTTCGATGTCCGCACTTATGAATATTTTCATATGTACCTCCTTTTACACATTCTCGTTAGGTGATTGCGAAAAGCAGAAAAGAAAAGCGGTCGCACATGGGATATAATGGTAACAAAGAAGAAGACACGATAAAAAAGCCCACATGACGGAAGGAAGTTGTATAAGAGAAGTTAAGCGA
>WQVF01000078.1 GCA_009781725.1 Defluviitaleaceae bacterium | reverse complement strand
CATATTTCTTCAATTTCCCCCAGCATTGTAAAAACCTCTTCCCCAACAAAATCATCAATTGAGACCATACGTTTCATCGCCTGGTTATAGACATCGGGCTCTAACGCAATATTTGATGAGTTGCCAACGTTACGAGCACTTAAGCTGCCCGAACCCGTGGGCATATTCAGTGTTTGGTTCACCGGAGCCGGCAAGTTCGGAGGCTGGACATCTCGGACAACAACTCTGGCGAAAGGGTCCTGGCTATGGACCATTCCTGCACGGGTTAGAGCTGCTTCGGTTCTTTCATTAAATCGGTCGGCGATATTGCCTATTAGATTTGGCATGGGGATTCTCTCCTTGTATAGCGAACGACTTCAAAAGTCATTCGCTGTATATGGCTAGCGTCGTGGGGCTCTAAAAATCCTGGCAAGTTGCTCTTCTGATATTTGCATCTGACGGCTTGCATTTGTCATAAAACTCAGAAGCCGTTCCATAACGCTGGTACATGCAAGTGCTTTTTGCCGGTTTAGCTCCATTATTTGTAGCATTTCACTTTGGAACGCACCGTCTACTGACATCAGGCCATTACTGATTTGGCGATACTCATTTGTTGCGGCCTGGTCTACACTGATGGTTATATGGTTGCGCATTTGGACTAGCTTTGTGTTTACTGCTTCGTAATCTACTTGATATGTTGGCATTTTTCTTGTCCTTTCTGACTAACAATAAAAAAGCAACCTATGCAAGTCTCTCAACCTGAGTTTGAGTGACTGTACACATAAATAGTAATATATTTCTCAATTTTTCGTCAACATACACTGGAAAGTTTAGCGTATTTGACAAAATACATATCATCCACTTAGTACATCTGACAAAATACAACAGACAGTTACTTGCAATGGCTGACTAAATTTCCATATAATTCAACTTGCTTATCTATGCTTTATGTATGAGGCCACTAATGGCCCATCACTCAATCTCCCACTCATTAACAAAAACAAAAATACTATCCGTAGGCGGCACCCGCTCCTGCACAACCCTAGTCCCTGTCAGCACCGCCGAATGCCTAAACCCTAGGCTAATAAGTGGCACTTGGTCGACAAAGGCCTGCTGTAGCTGAGATACAGCCTGCAAAAACGCGGTTTCTGTCAAAGCGGCATCCAAACTTGCCAGCAAATCTTCCAATTCTGGGTGATATCCAAATAGCTCTCCCCCTTGGAACATAAACCCAAAGTCCGGTACAAGGCTTAACTCCATTCCTCCCAGAAACATATCAAAATCCCCATACATAAGGCGTTCGTAGTATTCCTCAAATGGTAGCACCACCACTTCAAATCTTACATTGGGAAAATCACTTCTCAGTGCTTGAACCAAGTTAAGCTCTAAGGCGAGACGCTCGGCTATATGGATTCTTTCGATATTTTCCTCATTTACCAAAATAACAATCGGCTCTTCCAAAGTGATAACCACTAACCGTTGCAACGCCGCACCTATATCACGAGGCAATCTGCTTATCCTATCGTCATGCATCCAGCTATTTGGATGAATAGGTGAAACCGAGGTTACCGCCTGGTGAGAGTACATAGCACTCATAGCCTCATCTGCATCAAAGGCATGGGCAATCCCCCGGCGGATTTCTATATCTTGAAATAATTCCCGCTGGAAGTTAAAACCGATAAACTCAAAGTACATAGCAGGAATTTCTTCATGGTGAACAGGCTTTACACTGTGATGTTTCACCCATTCAGAAAATGGCAGCCTTATAGCATCAACTATGCCTTGGTCAAAGGCATAGAGGCGACTGGTTGCGTCTGGGATAAATAAAACTTCAATTTCGTCTATAGCGGCCCGGCGGCGGAAACTGTATGGGCTTACAGCCAAAGTCATGGATAGCATTGGGGACATGGATTCAAATAAAAACGGGCCATTACCCAGGGGCTCTAAATTCCGGGGAGAGGCCATATTATTATGCCCGCGATAATAATGCTCCGGGATTATGGGAAAATTGAGGGCATAGCCTGCTGTGGCTGAGGCTCGAACGAAGTTAACAATCGCTGTTTTGGAATCCACACGTGTAATTGACGCGATATTTTCCACATTGCTTTTGTAAATTGCAGCATCAGGTGCAAGTCGAAGGACTTCTACAGAAAAAATTAAGTCATCCGTGGTAACGGGCATACCATCACTCCAGATAGCATCTGAACGAATGGTCAATGTCCCAGAGGAAAAATCTGAGGCCATTTCAATTAAAGCCAGATGACCCACGGGCCGGAGCTCATAATCAAAGATTATCAGGGGCTCAAAAATCAAGTCCAGAATTTTGGCAACGGTATAATCCTCATTTAACAGAGGATTTAAGGTAAGAGGATGGCGCATAGCAAGGCGCAACACCCCATCATCGGAAATCCCAGCTGGAGCATGGGTACGCTGTATGGGTTGGGGGTCCGGCTCCTGAGGGCTATATTCCTCTTCTTCTTGAGCGGAAGCAGGAGGAGAAGGTAAAAAACGGTCACAGGCCGTAAGGAAAATCATTAGAGCAATTGTGCATATAAGCACACCAAGTTTTTTCATCACAATCCCAACCTCCCTCTTAGTCTTAATATCCACTCATATATCCGCTGATTACGGGTAACCCGCTCAAGATAATTTGCCGTTTCGTTAAAAGGAATCGTATCCAAAGTCATGCCATCAGAGGAAAACTCTGTGTCTGCCAACCAGCGATTTACTCTTCCCAAGCCTGCATTGTAAGCCGTTATCGCCAAAGTCAAATCCCCGTCATAGTATCGTTTCAGCCAATTCAAGTAAAAACTGCCCATGGCAATATTGACTTCCGGCAACCATATAGTCTCCGGATCAAAATCTTCCTTACCCATAAGCTCCGCTACCCACTCAGCCGTTGTGGGCATGAGCTGCATTAACCCTTGAGCACCGGCATGAGACTCAACACCAGGGCGAAAGCTACTTTCTGCATGTATTACCCCAAGAATCCATGTTGGGTCAATTTCACCTGCATTGGCTTCGATTATATCCATGTATCGTACCGGGAAGCGCATATTTACAAGTAAAACCAGCGCAGTAACGCATAATATCAATAGTACTAGTATCGTAATAAGCCATTTTTTCATTTAAAAGTTATACCCCTCTGGTTTTGATGATTTTGTACAAAGCGGTCGTTGATATTTTGAAATTTTTTGCGATTATTTTTACGTATGCCCATGTATATGTGCGTTTTTTACCGTGACGAAAATTTGTCGTTTTTGGTAAAGGTTTTATTAGTCAATTTTAAGTCTTTTCAACGAATTATTCAATTTTTTTTGCAATTTCTCAATGTTTTCATCATCATTTTCGATGACTATATCCACATGAGGCTGTAAGAACTCGTCCCCTTTGCGGCTTGCAAGTCTTTTCTCGGCGGCTTCTTTGGTAAGATTGTCCCGGGCCATTATTCTTGCAAGTCGGGTTTCGTGACTGGCGGTGATTAGCCATGTGCTGTCACACATCTTGTGCATTCCGGCCTCTATAAGCAATGGGGCGTCTATTACCGCGAAGCTGTATATGCCTGATTCCGTCGCGTTGGCTATCAGCTCATTGGTTTTTTCGATTACCCTTGGGTGGATTATACCCTCCAACAAGCGCAATCTATCCCCATCCTCGAAGACTAGTTTGCCTAACGACGGGCGATGGATTTCCCCGCTTCCGTCTAATATCTCTACACCAAAGGCCGACACTATCTCATCATATGCCTCGCAGCCTTTTTCCATCAAGCTATGAGCCAGGCTATCCGCTTCGACTACAAAGGCCCCCATTTTAGCAAGTATAGCTGCCGCTACGGTTTTACCGCTGCCAGAGATTCCCGTTATCCCGATAATTTTCATTTCGTATCGTACCAGCTTTCCCCAATGCTTACATCCGCTATCAAAGGCACATCCAGATTTGCGGCGTTTTCCATTTCTTCTTTTAGTATAGCTTTGACTTGCTCAAGTTCTGCTTGGGGCACCTCCAGCAACAACTCGTCGTGGACTTGCAAGATTAGTTTTGTCTCAAGATTTTCCCGGCTCAGCCTGTTATGCACATTAATCATCGCGATTTTAATTATATCCGCCGCCGTGCCCTGGATGGGCATATTCATGGCAACCCTTGCGCCAAAGGCTCGTTGATTGAAATTATGTGACTTAATCTCAGGCATCGTCCGACGTCTGTTGTACAAAGTCGAGACATAGCCCTCTGATTTGGCTTTTTCCACGGTTTCATCCATGTATGATTTGACTCTGGGGTACTTTTCAAAATAGCTTTGGATGTAACTGTCGGCTTCTTTTTGGGGGACACCGATATCCTGACTTAAGCCGTAGGCACTTATGCCATAGATTATGCCGAAGTTTACAGCTTTGGCATTGTTCCGCTGCTGGGGAGTGACTTCCTCAGGAGAAACCCCAAGCACCTGAGAGGCGGTAAGGCGATGGATATCCTGCCCCTCCCGGAAGGCATTAATAAGAATCTCGTCCCCAGAAATATGGGCAAGCACTCTGAGTTCTATCTGGCTATAGTCAGCCCCTACAAACAAGCAGCCCTCCCGTGGGATAAAAGCCTTGCGCAGCTCCCTGCCCAATGGCATACGCACAGGGATATTTTGCAGATTGGGCTCCGCCGAGGAAATACGGCCTGTCGCCGTTAGGGCTTGGTGGAAAGTAGAATGTATCCGGGATGTATTTTCATTTATAAGGGGAAGCAGCCCTTCCACATAGGTGGACTTTAGCTTGGCATGTACTCGGTATTCCTGTACAAGTGGGATTATAGGATGTTTATCCGTCAGCTTTTCAAGTTCATCGGCGGCGGTTGAGTAACCATGGGTGGTCTTTTTCCCGCCCTTAAGGCCTAATTTCTCAAAGAGAATAACCCCCAATTGAGCCGGGGATTGAATATTGAATTCCTCACCGGCAGCGGCATATATAGCCTGGGTTAACTCGGCAAGTCCTGCATCCAGTGTTTTGCCTTGCTCTATCAATATATAAGGGTTGACTTTAATGCCTATCGCTTCCATATCTGCAAGGACGGTTGCAAGAGGGAGCTCGATGTCATTATATAAACTCAGCAAGTCGGCTTTTGCCATTGCATCCATCATGGGTTTATGGCAGCGGAATACGATATCGGCAACACCGGCGGCATAGGATGCCGCTGCTTCTGCCGGCAAATCAGATACGGCAGTACGTGCAGAGCCGCGCTTGCCCTTGTTCCCTAAGATATCCTCCAAGGTGGGGACCACCTCATCCAAGTAAGTCAGAGCAAGGTCCGACGCCTGCCTCCCGGATTGCAATGTGTTGATTACATATCCCGCAAGCTGGGCGTCAAAGGCCAGGTTGGCGAGGGATATACCAAATGTCCACAAACGTGATATTTCAGCCTTAATATCCAAGGCCCATTTGGGAGTCTGGGATTCCAGCCAGTGCCTGGCCGCGGCAATAAGCTCCTCAGGGGACATTTCAGGGCCAACGCATAGGTAGTGAGGGGCTGAGCCCAATAATGCCACGCCCATTCCCACTAATTTATCCGGGGCGTCCCATAATGTAAAAAATGCTGCCTCGGCTGAAATGCAGTCGAAGAATATGGCTGCATCGTCTGCATTGTGGATTATGGGGTAGGTGTTGCGGGGAGGTTGATACACATCGCCATTTTGCGGGGGGACGAAGTTCGCCCCTACAGTAGTTTGCAACGACTCACCGTCTAGGGTTAGCTGCCCGGGCAACTGTCCTGGGCCTGCTCGTAGGGGCAAACTGTGTTCGCCCATATCCGCAGCTTGCGCCACAGCAACAACATCCTTAGGAAAATGCCGATACAGAGACTTCATTTCCAGCCGCTTTACTTCACTATATACATCGGCGTTCCACATATTATCCGCACCTGCCAACGTAAGCTCACATGGCGCGTCGATTTTTATAGTAACCAATTCACGGCTAAGACGGGCCTGCTCTTGATACTGGACCAAATTTTCCGATGCGCGCTTAGGCTTGATTTCACTTGCGTGGGCAATGGCATTTTCAAGGTCTCCATAGGCCTGGATTATCTTTGTAGCGGTGACCTCACCTATACTCGGCACCCCCGGGACATTGTCTGAGGAATCACCCATCAGGGCTTTTACGTCGATAAAGGCGGTGGGCGAGACCCCGTACTTGGCCTCAACGTCAGCGGCGTAGTAGTTTTCCACTTCGGTTTTGCCACCCTTGGTTTTGGGTATGCGAATCAGCACGCTATCCGTTGCCAGCTGCAATAAATCCCGGTCTCCTGAAATAATTACCGGGGAAATACCCTCCTTAGCAGCCTTTATCGCTAAGGTACCGATTACATCATCAGCCTCGTAACCGGAGCAGGCAGCAATGGTGATACCCATTTTCTCAAGGAGATTCTTTAGGGTTGGTATCTGAGGACGAAGCTCCTCGGGCATGGCTTTGCGGGTAGCCTTGTACTCGGCATATTGTATATGGCGGAATGTGGGCTCTGGTAAGTCAAAGGTCACGGTTACAAAGTCTGGCTTTTCCTCGTCCAGGAAGCGCAGAAAAATCGAAAGAAAACCATATACGGCATTGGTATACTCCCCTGCCTTATTAGTGAACAAGGGCAGAGCGTAAAATCCACGATTAAGAATACTAAAGCCATCAAATAGAAGTATTTTCTGTGCCACAACAAACCTCCTTAAAACCCAAATCTCTCACGGTCAGTGGCATCTGCATACCGCTCCGCCAACTTACTATGTCTGTCTATTTGAGAATGCACTGCCGCTCTTCCTCTTCTGCCGACTCTTACATAACTACCGTCAGGCTTTTGCACCCGCCGTTTTATATTGTCCGCGAGAGAAAGCTCCAACTCACCGATTATCTCACGCTGCAAATCCAAATCTTCTATGGGAAACAGCACCTCAACCCGTCTGTCCAAATTACGGCTCATCCAGTCCGCACTAGACAGGAATACCTTAGGCACTCCCCCACCCCCGAAGACAAAAATCCGGTTATGCTCAAGATAACGGTCCACTATACTAGAAACGCTGATATTTTCACTAACCCCAGGTACACCTGCCCTCAGGCAACAGATGCCTCGTACCAATAGGCGTATCTTCACCCCTGTCTGTGAGGCAGCGTACAATGCCCTAATCATTTCCCCGTCGGAAAGAGAATTCAACTTTGCGGTAATTTCCCCAGGCCGGCCTGACTTAACATAGGCAATTTCATCGTTTATAAGACGCAAAAAAGTTAATCGCAAACTAGCGGGAGCAACGGCAAACTTCTGCCAATCTGTGGTCTTAGAGTAACCCGTCAGTACATTGAACAAATTGGAGGCATCCTGGCCAAAGGTCTCCCGACAGGTAAAATAACCTGTATCTGTGTATATCTTGGCTGTAGCCTCGTTATAATTACCTGTGGAAAGATGCATATATCGCCGGATGGCGTCTTCCTCCTGGCGCACTACCAGACATACCTTGCAATGAGTCTTAAGCCCCACCAGGCCGTAGATTACATGGACACCGGACTTTTCTAACAGCTTTGCCCAGTTGATATTATTTTCTTCATCGAAGCGGGCTTTAAGCTCAACCAAAACACTGACTTGCTTGCCGTTTTCTGCTGCCTGTATCAATGCGCTGATTATAGGGGACTGGCCAGACACACGATAAAGGGTCTGCTTTATCGCAAGTACTCCAGGGTCAGCGGCCGCTTCTTGGACAAACCGCATCACAGGGTCAAAGGACATATATGGATGATGCACCAGCACATCCCGCCTTTTTATTACATCAAACATACTTGGCTTATTAATAAAATCCGGGGAGGGTATTGGCGGCTTTGGGATATTCCTCAGATGAGAGAACTCCTTTGACGCGGCAAAGCTCATCCAGGAAGTAAGGTCTAGGGGACCGTTAAGTTCGTATATTTTGTCGGTATTCATATCCAAGGTTCTTGTAAGCAAGCGCATTGCGGCCTTGCCCATCCCCTTGGATACCTCTATACGGACAGGATAGCCCCAGCGGCGGCCTTTAACTTGGCGAGACATTTCGTCAAGGAGGTCATCGGTATCTTCTTCGTCAATATTTAAGTCCGAATTGCGGGTAAGCCTGAACAAACCGGTTCTGGTCACGGTATGCCCAAGAAATAGACGATCTATATGGGCCAAAATAATATTTTCCAATAAAATATAGTGATGCTGACCTTCTTTTGAAGGCAGTTTTACTATCCTGGGCAGCACCGTAGGCACCTGCACTACCGCGTAAAGGGGGCCTCCACCGCTGTCTTCTACTATGCGCCAGCGGCCCTCTGCATCCAGCCATTCTACCGTACGTACGGGTACGGTTTCATGAGCGGCCATTTCTATAAAAATGTTAACTGTCCGGTTATTAAGGGTTGGAAATGGGCGGCTTTGATCTATAGCCATTGGGGTTAGTACCTGGTATAGTACATCGTTGAAATACAGGTCAGCGTGTTTTTTTTGAGCTGCATCCAAGTCCCTATATGACAGGATGCGAATACCCTCCTTTTCCATTGCAGGGACAAGGCTACGAGTAAAGCAGTTATATTGCTTGGTCATCATCTCATGAGCCCGAGTTGAGATGGCCGCAATTTGGGCCTCAGGGGTAAGGCCTGCCATGTCAGGGATATTGCTCTCGTTTTGCAAAATCGAAGCTACTCGCACCATAAAAAACTCATCCAGGTTGGAGGCCGTGATGGCAAGGAATTTAAGCCGTTCCATCAAAGGGTTGGTTTTATCCTGGGCCTCCTCCAGCACCCGCTCGTTGAATGCCAGCCAGCTTTGCTCTCGGTTGATATATAGGTTGGGGTCAGATAGATTGGTGTTACTTTTGCTCATAGGGCCCTCCTAATTAGTTTATGTAAAGGGGAAATTTACTTGCACAGTCGTACTCGGGTTTTGGTTATGTCAGGCTTATTGATTGCGATTATTTTTTTTGCGATTTGGCAGTTTAGGGTGCCCAATGGCTTTGGAGGGGTAATCCATTTTGGGGATTCATTGATATTTATTGCAGGGTCACTGCTACCGCTGCCTTTTAGCTTGTTTGTAGCAGCAATTGGCCCTGGGTTATTTAATTTGGTAGAGATACCAATCTGGTTCCCATATACCATCGCAATAAAACCCCTGATGGCCCTATGCTTCACCACCAAGGGAGAAACTATTTTAGGCCCAATCCGCAACAGAATAGCACCCTTTGTGGCAGCGATAATTAACACAGTACTGTACTTTGGTGCCAACATGCATCTATTTAACGGCTGGTCCGCCGGAGTTGCGGCTTTACCCGGGCTTGCAATACAGGGCGTTGGGAGCATTATTTTCTTTTTTATTATTGCCGGGGCACTGGACTTGGCTAAAGCCAAGAAGATGTTGAATTTCTAGGATTAAACTACCATTATCACATAAAGATGTCAAAGTCTTGGAGCTATGTAATGAAAAGCATGTTAAAAAAATTTACTTACAAATTAATCTTTGCCTTCATATGGCTAGGCTTACTTGTTGCCTCATTTATAATTTTTGACCAACTTGGCGGCAGGGGATATACAATACTAATAGCCACACCAATGTATGGCACTGTTGAGACTAATGAAATAGAGCCATATAACAATATTGCAGACATAAAAATAACATACATGAGCCCACAATCCGCAAGGATTTCAGCAATGGGACATTATCATCATGGAACGATAATTGGGACCAACCAATATTTCGCCGATGTTATGAGCCATTTCATGATTGACCGGGATTTCTTCACATACGAAGCAGTGAAATATGCTCACAATGTTGCGGTATTAAATCAAAATGCCGCCATTACCATTTTTGGAGAAAGACGAGTAAGAGAAGGCACCTTTTACCATGATGGCCAATCATTTTATATTGTCGGGGTAATCTACGATAGAGATAATGACAACATCAATATTTATGTGCCACTTACGAGTATCTCAAAGGATAGAGAGGTAGACGCCATAGCGTTTAATGCGGGTATATCTTATTTCCACAACCAACCCGCTATATCTATTATATTGGAAGCACTGAATATAACCGAAGAAAACCACCATATCATCAACCTATTTGCTGCCTCTGTGGTAATAGAAAATTATCATCTGCTTGTTGTAACATTATTTATACTTATTATATTTGAAGCAATTGGCAATAAGGCTATAAAAATCGGCATAGGGAGCTGGCGAAAGATTGGTAAGATTAACGAAGATGAATTCCATCTATGGAAAACTATATTTTCCAAATCATTTCTGGCACTGTTGGTAGCCATAGTGGTTATAGTTGCCATTCTTATAACTATTGGGATGGAATCAATGGAAGTATATATGAATATCATTGAGATTATAAACATACAAAACCCATTTGCGGCAATTCCAGAAACGGTGTTTTCGCCCCATATTCAAGGGTTGGCGAGATGGTACTTTTGGACTGTTACAGTGTTTTGGATTTCGGTGGTTATCTTTGTGCTGTACTTGGTTGTGAATTTTTGGCGACTGCTTGCGCCTAAAGAGTCTGATGAGGAATGAGCTATAAGGAGAAAGGGTTGCCTCATAACAAGACAACCCCGTATTGACGAAGGCTTTGATACAATTTCAGGACACACTGAATAGCCTATATTCTGGGTTGTTGCGATGCAGTGGCATTATTGAAAATAAAAAGCTGTACTATAAAACAGTACACATAAATAAATATCTTGCTTTTATTTGCACCCTTTGTGCGATACTAGAACACTAAACAAGAACCTTAACACGATTGCGCAGGTTTCGTGTTGAGGCTCTTGTTTCATAAAAATGCTTACTTTGTATGGTAGGAGTACCAATCGGGAAGCCTGATATAAGCTCGAATATGTGAATCTTTTTTGCGTTCGATTATCCCTGAAACATTGTTAATATTCCCCTCTGCCACCATTATTGATTCTTCCTTGTTCTCAACTATTATCCCTATATGGTCATGCTCGTGGTCGATACAAACATTGTTAAACAAAACAATATCTCCTGCCTCCGGAATAAAATTTTCATCAACAGGATAATAAGTTATTTTTTCATCTGCAATCGCCCACTCCTCCCATGATTTGCAACCTGCCAGACTGCCCGAAAGACATTCTTTCGGTCTTTTGGGAATTTCAAACCCTGCTTTTATACAGCAATAATATACAAACGCTGCGCACCACATTCCATCTGCTTCCTCGATAACCCACCCTGTAAACAGGTTGATAATATTATGGAGGTTGTGTTCGGTTTTCATTACCCGTCCATGATAAAAACGTTGAGCTTCTGCCTTAGCAATTTCTGATAATTTTTGTCGTGTACTCATCTATACCTCCACGAAAAATAAATTTCTGCGTAACTCCATACTACACTATAGCATATCTGCATGTGCTATACCTATAAAACAAAACGGGCGTTTGGAATCGTGTGATTGTATCAAAGTCGCCATCCAAACGCCCGATTTGGCGTTGCTTTTGATACAATAACATAGTCAGCATAAATAAAAATTGTTTTTTTGATATTTGAAACGGTAGGTATAAACTAATATCTCCTTTTAGCTACTATGTTACCACACATGACTTGCTTTTTGTTTCCATTGTACAACTGCCGAAAAACTACGAAAATACGGGATTTAACCTACACACTAAAAATAAAGGCGGTAAATTCTTTCGTCTTCAACTGTCTGCCCGATGTACTCAAACCCAAGCCTTTCGGCT
>WQVF01000077.1 GCA_009781725.1 Defluviitaleaceae bacterium | reverse complement strand
GCCAATGGATAAGTGTCGTGTGGTTGCGTGATGAAACCACACTTGATTATAGTTGTTATAAGAATCAACAATTATATGATGGCCGACGTCGAAATTTATTGTCGTAGTTCCAATGGCTTGGTTACCAGGGAAGTTGAGACGGATACGGTATGCATTGGCTGTATTACCATTTATGCCAATCCAGTCTATTGCTGTTTGTATATCAGGTACAGTTGTAACGGATATTGGTACATCCACTATATTTGTAAAATCAGATGGCATAGTAGGCAATGGCGGCAATACAGGAATAGATAAAGGTGCAAATCCAATATATCCGCCATACGCCTGTATGTCTCCACGCGAGTGCATATAACGGCGCACATAACCATGTATAGGGATGTATTCGTAGTAATACTCTAACTCCCCATATACATAAGCTTCACCGTAATCCTCATCCGGCGCATAACCAATATACCCGCTATACGCACTATCTAAATCCCAATCTTCGATGTAAGCACTAACGCTATCAGCATATCCACAATAATGGCAACATTCCTTAAAATTATATTCATGATATGCGTCATACCCGTAATATTCGCCTTCCGCATAAGCATAGCCACCTAAATACCCAGGCTGGTAACTATATTCGTCAGTGCCACTATTTGTCGGGGGGGGGGCATCATATAGTTGCAATAATCTTCATATTCGTATCCATTAGGCGCATAGCCAATGTAACCTTCATCCAACTGACATATGTAACTAGGCTGCCCAATATATCCACCAAGCCTATCCTCTACCGCGTCGTATCCACTATGTGCAAATACAGCAATAGCAGCCACAACAACAAGCACGGCAAACATCACCAGCATACGCGCAAGGCCGGATACCCTTCCCCTACCCGTATTACGCAACTCATTTCTTCCATTTCTCATCATTATAAAATCACTCCCAATAAAAATAATCGCACATAAAAAATCAATTATATCTTCACATGTATAACCAAGACGTTCAAGTATTTATTGCTTCCACGTTTGGCACATTGCTCCAAGGGAGACCCCTTGGCATGTTGCATAATCTGACAATTACCTACACAATTATGCGCGGTTATGATTATAGGTGGTACATAACCTCAAATTAAAGGGGCAAAATTATTAGATACTATAAAATCGAGTACAAAAAAATACCCATGGGGCAACAATAACCCATGGGGTTTAGAAAGGTTAATTTTTAAGGGTTTTTATTAAGTCTTATATCACTATAACGTCATGTAAAAAAGTATAAACATGGCAATTGTAAAGCCAGCCCCACGACTGATTATTACAGACCTATGATTTTTTGTCCTCTTAGGGAAGGAATTTGGCTACCCATGAAACCTACAAAATTGTGACAATTGTGATAGAATACGGAAAAAGGAGCGATAAAATGACCACCCCCCCTACATCAATAGGCGAAAAAATCAAGCTAATTAGAACAGCAAAAGGCTTTTCACAAGAAAACCTAGGCAAAGCAATATCCAAAAGCACCACGTTTATTAGCCGCTTAGAAAAAAATGACGCAGAGCTAGATAATAAAACCCTAGAAGCCATAAAGAAATACCTGGAGATTGAAAAAGCCCCACTCACAGAGCACGAGTTGGAACTTTACAGGAACCGCATTTGGGCATGGAATGACTTAGTAAGTGCCCGAAGGATGGACGATGTAAAAGCCCTGCAAGAAGAGTTGATTCCAATCCTTGACTTGCATTATGAGGTTGAGCTAAACATGCTGTACAAGATGGTACTAACCAGAGTGCTGTTTACAGAAAGTAATCTTCCTGCTGCTGAGGAGCATCTTGCCACAGTTGAGGCAAACTTAGATGAAGCAAGCACAGATGTCCTTTATCTATACCATCGCAATAAAGGCACTCTTTTTAGCTTTTATGGCAATCAAAAAAATAGCTTACAGCATAGTCTGCAAGCACTTGAACATAATAACGATAAGCTCAGGCAAGACACTCAGCTGATATTCGCTATTGGGCATACGTATTCCATGCTTGGCAAGCCAATAAATGCCCTGTTGTACCTGGAACGTGCAAAAAGGGAATATACTAGTGACTTGTCTCGTCAATTGCTAAACATTATAGATGGCTGTCTTTCCGTTATTTATGTACTCTTTGGCGAATTTGATAAAGCAAAAAAGATAACGGAATTAGCCCTTGTGCGAGCTAAAAGCTATAATGATCAATTAACTACAGGCGATGTGTTGTCAGCTTTGGGTACCATAAATTTAAAACTTGGCAACTATAAAGCAAGTGTAGAATACTGCGACGAAGCACTTATCTTTCTTAAAGATAAGCAAGGTCAAGAAGACACTTATTTAAATACCCTTGCAACCAAAGCATTAGGTTTGTTTCAATTAAAAGATTACACCGGGTGTGATGATGTATTAAACCAAGGTAAGGCATTGGCAAAAGGAGATGAATGGCAAACCATGCAAATTGAAGCAACACGCCATTTTACAACGCTAAACGATAGCAACTCCATCGACTATTTAGAGTCTGTTGCCCTCCCAATCTATAGAGCAAAAGGGAGCGGCTTTATCATGATGGCCTTAGGCATATGCAAAACCCTTGAATCACACTACAGGAAAAAAAGAGCAACACGAAAGGCCGACGCTATAGCAAAAATTATGCGGGATATCTATGAGGAAATGTTCTTTTAGCTGTAAATATTCATACAGCCTGCCGGTACAACATCATCAACCCTTAACACTGCCAAGCACCAAACCCTTAGCAAAGTATTTCTGCAAGAACGGATACACCATAATAATAGGCAGGGCATTAAGGAATACAATAGCCGCCCTCAGTGTCCTAGTATTGAGCAGCGACATATAATGCTGGGCCTCTGCAGGCATATGCCGTGCCATCTCCCTTGCTACATCTGCCGTCAGCAAAGATTGCAGATATGTGGCCAAAGGCCTTCTGGCAAGTGTCCGGGCATAAATCATCCCATCAAACCATGAGTTCCAATGGCCGACCATGGCAAAGAGCGCAATCGTGGCAATGGATGCCTTACTCACCGGCAAGACAATTTTAAAGAGAATGGTCATATGTCCCGCACCATCAATAATTGCAGCTTCCTCAATTTCCTTTGGCAACTGCCTAAAGAAATTAAGCATTAGCACGATAAACCATGCGTTAACCGCTCCAGGTAATATCAGTGCCCATATTGTATCTATAAGCCCTGTATAATGCACCACCAAAAATGTAGGAACCAACCCGCCACTAAACATCATGGTAATAAAAACATACATCATGTACCGATTCCTGGCGGGAAAGTATTTCGTATCTTTGGACATGGGATAGGCTACAAAAATTGTCATCAATAAGTTGACTACGCCTCCTATAATAGTGCGCTGCATAGAAATGCTAAAGGAACCCCAAAACCTGGGATCGCTTAAGGCGATATAATATGAAGCCCGAGTAAATCCCACAGGCCAAAAACTGACCCGGCCTGCAACCACATAGTGGGAGGTACTAAAAGAAACCGCCAAGATATTAATCAAGGGTAGGATACATAGCAAAGCAAGAACGGACAAGAAAATTATATTAAACACATAGAAAACACTATAAAACCGGCCATAATGTTTAAGCTTCATCTCAATCCCCCCTTAGAATACTTGATATCCGGCAAACTTCTTTGCCAGTCCATTGGCGGTTATTATCAACAGGAACCCTACTGCCGAATTAAAGAGCCCGATGGCCGTACCTACATGGAACTGGCCCCCGACCATTGCCGTCCTAAATACAAGGGTATCAATAATATCCCCTGTAGCTCGAACCGGGACGCTGTATAGGTTAAACACCTGGTCGAAACCGGCGTTTAATATACCCCCAAGTGATAGCACACCTGTAAGTACGATTATGGGCCGCATACCAGGAAGGGTCACATGCCAGGTCTGTCTAAGGCGGGTCGCGCCGTCAACCATTGCGGCTTCATATTGTTCCGGGTCAACGGATGTAATTGCCGCGAGATATACGATTGTTGCATATCCGAACTCCCGCCAGATATTTGTGATAATCAGCATTGGCTGGAACAGGGAAGGGTCTCCTAAGAAGAACCGGGGATTTTGGCTGAAGAACAACGTATTGACTATGCCGTCCATACCTAGGATATCCCTGATAATACCCGCAAGGATTACCCATGATAGGAAAAATGGTAGGTATACAAGAGTCTGTATACCTCGCTTAAGTGCAGAAATACGTATTTCATTAAGCATAAGGGCAATGATAATGGGGAAGAAGTACATTGTAATCATCTTCCCTATGGCAATGGTAAGGGTATTGCGAAGGGCCCGGGTGAATGCATCATCCCCGAATATCCGCATAAAATTATCAAAGCCTACCCATTCCGATTCCCAAAATGCCCGTATTCCCATGGTAATATCAAAGTTTTGGAAGGCGATAACAAGCCCTCCCATGGGTAAGTATCGGTATATAAAGAGGAGTATCACTGCGGGTAGCAGCATGAGATGTAGTGGTATGGTACTCATGCCGTAGGTTGTTGATTTACGTCTTCGTTTTGGTCTTTTCTCCATATTCACTCCTCTTTTACAAAACCGTGCTTGTGGCACGGTTTTTATGTATAGGAGCTGTCACGTTAAGAATACCATTATTTCAAGGCTCGTCATCCCCGGATTTAATCCGGGATTCCATAACCATTATCGAAAGACTAAGGAAATCCCGGGTCAAGCCCGGGATGACGGGCTTTTTATTACGTCTTAACGTGACAGCCCCTTTCGTTTGGGACAACATACCGTCATTGCGAGCGTAGCGAAGCAATCCAGAGTCATTGGCGATTCACATATGTTACTGGATTGCTTCGTCACTTCGTTCCTCGCAATGACGGGTTGTGTTACTTTTCTGGTTTTGTCAGAAATGCCGAAGCCGATGCTTGTCTATCTATTCGCAGCCCACCACTCATTTACCTGAGCGTTAATTTCAGCACCACCGTTTTCTTCAAAGAACCGTACCCACTGCTCAAATTGATTGTCTACATCGTTATTCATGATGGCAACAGTGACAAACTCTATAAATCTGGAGTTAAGATTTGCGTTATAGGATGCTTCTGCCGCTGTTTCTACGCCCCAGCGTGGTGAATAACTCATAAAACCGTTATGGAACATTTGTTGGGAAGTCAGCAGACTGCCAGTTCCAAGATACATATTCCAAAGGGCCCAGTGGGACTCCCAGTTGTCCACATCGGTGCCGTAGTTGACCCAGTTCATTATACGATCATAGAAACCGATTGCCGAGAATGCCCTGCGGGCAACAAGGTCATCACGTGAACCTGTTGTCAAAGCCTCAAGGGTAAGACTAAAAGTATCATATTGAGGACGGGTGTCAACAAGATTGCCATTACCTGTGCCCATGCGGTTCCAGAAAGCCATGTTACCCCCGGGAGAGTTATCGAAGGAGCTATCTACCACCCAATCCGGCCTTTCGCCATCATTGGCTACTGCCGTACCCAGATTGTACATCCGCATAAAAGCAACGGCGACTTCATAGCTGGAAGATGCACTTACCATCAATACATCGTTGTAGCCGCCGCTTCTGATTACATTTATAGGAGCAGCTGTTGCAGACATCATGGGGATTGCTACCAAATCATCATCTGGGTTAAGGAGCATGTAATTACGCCCTCTTGAACCATCAGGGACATTAGTGCCGCCAGGTAGCAGGCCCATTCTTCGGTTAACAAAATCTGATTCAACATCGTCTGCTGTTCTTACGGCAAAATCTATAGCAAGAATCCCTGATTGATACCATTCGGCCAATTGGGCCCATGCATCTCTCATTTCGGGTTGAATACGACCCCATACCAGTTCTCCACCGCGCTCAATCCACTGTTCTGTGGCACCGAACATCGCAACTATGTCCTCCAAGTAACCTAGGGTTTGTTCCAAACCAATTGCGTATCCGCCGGTATAATCCACCACCCAATGAGCCAACTCGTTGAATTCTTCAAAGGTTGTGGGGATTACGCCGCCATTAAACTCATTAAGCATACTTTCAGGTATCCAGAAAAACGGGAATGTGGGAAGACCAAGAGTCCTGGAAAGACCCATAACCCTGCCATCAACAGACCACGCCTCCAAAGCCCTTGGATCTGTTGCAAAGATATCGTGTACCTGTTGGGATGCATGTCTTTCAAGGATATCGGTTATATCCATTACGAGTCCACCTTCCAGAGCTCTTACCGCAAGGGAGGTGTACAAAGGCATAACATCTGGAAGGTCACCGGTGGCAAAGGCTAGGTTTATTGCCATATCAAAGGGCTCACCCCAGCTATCGGCGGTAAATAAGTTGGTGAGACTGACATTGAGGTGCTCGTAATAAGCACGGGTCCACCAGTTGTAATCCTCGTTTTCACCTTCATCGAAACCCATCCACCCGGCTAGTATACGGGTTTGGGTTACATGTACGGTTTCATCGAAGCGACCGAAGGGGTCGGCGGGGATATAATCTCCCGTGTCTTGGTCATCATCATCGGGGTCATCATCCGGTGGGGGCGGCTCCGGTGTTGCCTGGGCTTGCTCCGGTGGCACATCAGGCTCGTCGGTATCTCCGTTGCGATTACAGGCTGTGAAGGCCAATAGGCCAGCAAGGCACAGCACGAGGGTAAGTATTAGCCATTTTCTTTTCATGATTTTCCTCCTTATGCATAACGTATAACTATGTTCTGTATAAAATACAGGAAAATTGGCGAAGATATTTGCACTATTTTGCACAAAGGGTTGCACTATTTTGCCTATGCATTACCGCATAATAACCACACAAGAAGATAACATCATGCTGTAGTGATTAGTAATCCAGTTTATTACCCCTCAATCATATCCCGATATTCCTGGGGCCCCACCCCGGCATATTTCTTAAAGAATCTTGAAAAATACGACTGAGTTTCAAAGCCCAGCTCCGACGCAATTTGCAGTATTTTCATATCGCTATTCCTTAGAAGCTCAGCGGCTTCCTTATACTTTAATCGGCCGATATACTCTGTCAGGCTAGTATTGGTTACCTGCTTAAACAACCGAGACAGATAAGATGGGCTAAAATGAACCAGCTCAGCCAATGTCCCAAGGGAAGTGTCTCCTCCAAGATTAGCTTGTATATACCGCTTCAAATCCCCAAGGATTTGATTGGTATTCCTAAAGGCAGACTCATGTTGTTTTGTGAAAAAATCATCGGCGATTTCGCCAAAGAGCTCATTATATTTTTCCCAAGGCTTGGGGTAAGAAAAATAATCCTGAAACACAACCTCCTGCTTGATTCCATTGTTGTTGGAATGGGATAAAAACGCCAGGTAAATTCGTATGGCAATCTCTATTTGTTCTGCTTGGCTTATTTCGGAGGTGTCAATGATTTTTATCAGTTCTGCATAATGTTTTTCATATTTATCCCGCTGCAAGGTTTCTGTACTTAAATTTATTTGGCGAATAATATTACGAATCCGCAGCCAGGCTCCGTTTTGGTTTGATTGCTTGCTATTATGCTCGATTAACATCATGCCGGAGCTAAGTCCGTATAGGTTTTTTATTGTCTGCTTTAGACCATGCCATGTATGAGAAACCATATCAAAGGCCACAAAATCCTCGCTTATTACCATGGGCATGGATACATTAAAAGATTGGAGGGTCAGCTTGAGAATCATATCCATTTTTGATTTAAGGTTGCTTTTGGCGGTGCCAGTGCTGGCTAGGCTTGGCTGGATAATCCACAATAGGTCATTGCCCTCGATTATAGAAAACACATCACCCATTGGCCGTAGATATTCCTTCACTGCATTTTTCAGTTTATACAATGTGTTTTTCGTCATGGAATAACCCTCGTCAATGCGTCCCATCATTAGGAGAACCGGATTTTCTATGTTTAGGGGAAACTCAATTTCTGTAAAGGCGGCTGAGTTATAGGCTTCCCCATCAAGGAGGGAATGGATAATTCGCTCGTGAAGTATGGGCATAGACAGGGCCCATTGCTGCTTTGCAAGGAGCTGGACTCGTTCGGCATCCAAGGCGGCGTCAAGCTCGCCCATGGCTTTGCGGATAGATGCACATATTACATCGTTGCTTTCGGATTTAAGGATATAGTCGGCACTTTCGTGGCGGAGAGCGTATTGGATATGGCTGAAATCGTTATAGCCTGTGAGGAAGATTATTTGGCAGCTTGGGTTTATTTCCTTGGCTTTTTGATGGAGCTCAAGGCCGCTGATTCCCGGCATTGTGATGTCTGTGACTAGGATGTCGATTTGAATTTCTTCCATAATAGCGACGGCACTGCGCCCGGAGTAGGCTTTGTATAGCTCGGTTTCCCCTTCGAGTTTTTGTGATAGATACTCGTATAAAAGGTCGGCGATTAACCGCTCGTCGTCTACCATTAGTAGTTTGTACATACTATTCTCCTTCTCCTCACATCACAAGCATATGCCAAGCTAAGACCACCCCTCGCAACCTTCGGCGTCTTTCCCCTCCCTAGAGGGAATTGGTGGAGCGTAACGTCTTTTATTCCCCTCCCGCGGCGGGGAGGTCTCACATGGGTATCCCCATCTCCACCATAAGTCCTCCAAGGTCACTTCGCATGACCTTTAATCCATATTCATCTCCAAAATAAAATTTAAGCCTATTGTGAACGTTGCGGATGCCCAAGGTTTCTGCGTCTTCGTTTTGGTCTAGGCCAGTTTGGATTCGTATAAGGTCTGGGTCGGTTAGCTCGTCGCCGTTATCTTCTATACTTACAATAAGCCTGCCTTCTTCACGGGAAAATTCCAGGCGGATAACGCCCCCTTCTTCCTTGTTTTTAAGGCCATGCTTATAGCAATTCTCAAGTAAGGGCTGGATTATCAGCTTTGGCACTCGTATACTATGGCAGTCCCCAGGCAGATCTTCAATTTCCGCTGCTATTCGATTGGAAAACCGTATGGTCTGTATTCCCATATAGTCTTCACAAAAGTTCATTTCCTCGGATAACAGGATAAAATCTGCGCCCTTAGTAATGAAATTAAAATACTTACCCATACGGGACATAATCTCCTGCAAATCGTCATATCCCCCCATTTGTAAGAGCTGGGACATTGTAAAGAAAGTATTGTACAAGAAATGAGGGTTGATTTGATATTGCAGCATCTTGAGCTCTGTATCTTTTATGGTCAGCTCCTGGGCGTATAGCTGGTCAATAGCCTGGCGGTGAATTTTAAGCATATCGTTAAACTGCTTATAGATATATTCGAACTCCTCATTGGATTGGTAGCGGATTTTATTATCCAAATCCCCGCCAATCCCCTGCTTGATGGCGGCAATCAGCTTGTTGATTGGGACAGCAACCACCCTACGTGTCAGGGCAGTAAAAATAACCAACAAACCTGCCATGGTCGCCGTCATAATCCACAGCCAATTTCGGTAAACCCCTAGGACACTAAATAACTGCCCCTCTTCTACAAACAGCACAAAAAGGCTCCTAAGCACCGGGGAACGCCGATACGCCAGCACTATATTTTCCCCGCCAAGCTCAAAGGTCATAATACCCATTTCACTGTCAGAAATAATATCCCGCCCCAAAATATCCCAGAGCATATCCTCGTCCACATGGGTTTTAATCGTAAGGCCGTTTGCATCCCCGACAAAGGCCATCTGGTCAAAGCCATCCGCAAAGAACATATAAATATCCCCGGATATCCGGGCTACATCAATACGGGTAACAATAATCCACCGGATTTCCTCCGGAGAGGGCTCGCCATAGATTTCCCGGTAATATTGGGAAGAAAAATTTATGTACACCCCGCCGCTGGGGCCATAATTGATAAAAGGGAAGCCCACATAAAAATCAGTATCGTTAACCCTTTCAAAATCCTCCTCTGTCATATTGACCCAGTTGCCATAACCTGTGACTCGTACCCCGGAAAAGGGAAATAAAATACTAACATCCTCTACATATTCAAATGCCCGTCTAAGGCTTTCAGCCTCCCGGCCGATTCGTTCCATTGTCATAAACACATTTATCTCCGCAGGGAGGTAGTCCCGCATACCAATATCCCACATATCGTGATTATTTATTAGTTGAACTGATGTATTAATAACCCGCTCTATCCCGCTTTCCACATTGGAAATGTAAAGATTTATATTATTGATGGCGGACCGGTAGATTTCCTCCCGAGTTTGATTGCGCCCCCATATGTAGAAATAGGCACTTAAGCTATACAAAGGGCTGACCACCAGCAGGAATACAAGAAATATCTTGGAAAAAATCGAAAGTCGCATGGGGTCACCTCCTTGGATGTGTATATTATAAATGAAAGGAGACATGTAGGCAAAAAAACCCATATATTTCTGGCATGCACCTTTGGAAGGGTCTCATCTTGTAACCTCCGCTGGCTCTTCTGGTTTGCTTCGCCCGTTTCTGGCTGATGATGTCCTTGCCACATATGAAGTAACCCACTATTCTCCGGGGCAGTATGGCTTTAATTTATGGCCCAGGGTGTTTTCGTTTACCACTTATACCACTATTTTTGCCATACCGGATTTTATTATCAGCTCCTATATGTGATTTAAACGACATAGAGGGCGGTTCTCATGATACAATTATGTGTCGGAAGAATCGTCCTCTTTTACTGTCAACATGAAAGAGGGGGGCACAGCCGCCCAGAGCTTCCATTGACCAATATGCCCATAATGGGATGATAGGAGATTGATAAAATGCTAAGCAGAGAAGAGTATCGCAGCAAAGTCCTAGGCTGTTGGCTAGGGAAAAACATTGGAGGTACATTGGGTGCGCCTTTCGAATGGCATAGGCAGGTGAACAATGTAGACTACTACACCCAGGAACTAGGCGGAAACCCCTTGCCAAACGACGACTTAGACATCCAACTACTATGGCTAATCATGTTGGAGGAGCAGGGCATTAATATTGATTCACAGGTAATGGCGGAGTATTGGCAATATTTTGTCTCACCCTTCTGGTCCGAATACGGTAACGCAAAGCTTAATATGCAGGCGGGGCTTCTTCCGCCTTTTACCGGGATGCGAAACAATTATTTCAAAGATAGCTGCGGTGCTTTTATCCGCTCCGAAATATGGGCCTGCATCGCACCGGGCAACCCTCGCGTGGCCGTCAAATACGCCTACAATGACGCGTCCCTTGATCATGGCGACGGTGAGGGTATGTATGCCGAGATTTTCTGCGCGGCAATGGAAAGCGCGGCATTTTTAGAGAATGACCCTAAAACGCTGATTAAGATAGGTTTATCCTATATCCCCAATGATAGCGGAATAGCCAAAGCAGTACGTTGCGCACAAGAAATGTACCAAAATGGCAAGTCATGGCTGGAGGCCAGAAACGAAATCCTTGAAAAGTACCGTGGAAATGTGTTTTTCAATAATCCGAACCATATCTCGAAGGAAGATGTCGCCAAAGGGTTTACCAACGGCAAACCAGGATGGGACGCTCCTTCAAATATTGGGATGCTCATCATAGGATTGTTGTACGGCGAAGGGGATTTTGACAAAAGCATATGTATTACGGTCAACTGCGGTGAAGATACCGATTGCACCGCTGCCACCATTGGTTCAATTTTCGGCATTATGCATGGAGTGGAAAGTATCCCGGAAAAATGGGTCACACCGATAGGGCGCGGCATAAAAACAGCCTGCCTTAATATAGGGGATTTGGGGTATTTTGGCGCAATGATTCCCACCAATATTGACGATCTCACTGTCCGCACCGAGGCCATAATGAATAAAGTCGCAGCACAATACTCATTACCGATAGAACCGCCAAATGTTGCCCCAGACGCTCAACCCGAGGGTTTCCTACTAGCGGATGACGAAGCCCTGTCATATACCCAATCTCCCGCATATAGGCAGAGCCATGCTTTTTATGATGTAGCACTGGAGTATTTGACAGGCGTAACCGTAAGCCAAAGCCAGCCGGCAAAACTGCGGCTGATAATTAAAAATAAATACAGAATCCAAGCAGGGTTTACAGTCCGCCTATACTCCCCAGAGGACTCGTATGGTTGGGAGATAACCCCGGGGCGTGAGTGCAAGGCATATGTTGGTTCTGTATGGTGGGGTGATAGTAGCATTTCCATAAACTTTGAGCTCAAGCCGCAACATACAATACCGGCGAGCAATCGCTTTGTAATAGAAATAACTGCCGATGGTAGATCGACTATTATGTTAATCCCGGTACATTTGATAAGCGAGCCGGGAATTATGATGGCGTAGTTTCCAAGCATTCACCATAGCGAATTAAATGAGAAACAGTCCAGACCGAGCCGAAAATCGCAAACGATTCTACACGTTTTCGGCGACAGGCTGGACTGATTTCGAATTAATTCGCTATAACAAGGGGCTGTCTTGCTAAGCAAAAACCATGAATATCTATGCAAAGCCTGTCATTGCGAGCAAAGCGAAGCAATCCAGAAGGTTTGATTTGCTGGATTGCTTCGTCGCTTCGCTCCTCGCAACG
>WQVF01000076.1 GCA_009781725.1 Defluviitaleaceae bacterium | reverse complement strand
TTAAAAGCTCTTGCTGTTGCCAACATCATGGCTGTGTAATTACCGTTGATGTCTTCTGGGTCTGGATTTTGCCGTCCGGCATCCATCCATACCTGGCCGTCTCCGCCCCATGTCATGATGGTTATTTCGCCAACAACAGAATCGTCAAAATCATGTGGACGTTCTACGCTGGCATCTACTGTATCGTTGTCGTCATCATCATTGTTGTTGTTTTCTACAGTGTCGGTGCCGTTCTCATTTGTAGTGGTTCCGGTATCCACAACGTCATTATCGTTGCCATTACCGCCGCAACCGGCCAGCAACACGATACCTAAAGCCAAAATAATAGCAGCCAACATCAAGCGTCTGAACATTCTTACCATAAAATATTCCTCCTTCTAATCGTGACTTGCCACATCACACAATAAAGTAACATCAACAATATAGTTTTTTTATGAATATATCAATACGAATGACTGTACAATGTCATAAAATGAATAAAACAAAAATAAATGCTACGCCTTACTAAACCGCTCCATCAAATCCAAATGCAAATTACGCACATAGGTAATCTCCTTCTTGCTGTCGCGAATGATTTTTGCCTCAGGAAAAGCTCGGAAATCGGGCTTCTTAAATATTGAATCAATTAACGCGGTAAAGGGCTGGACGGTTTTTGCTGAGCATACCCATGGGCGTGTCCCATCTATGCATTCGGCTGTGTATATGAGCCTATTCTTGTCACCGTTGCCGTACACAATGCCCAAATTCTCAACTCTGCCATCATTGTGATGAACCCACATATGGTAGTCATCTTTGTACATATTAACCATTACGCGTGCATTTTCAAAAGTGTAATCCATAACCGGCCCAATTTGATAATTGACAGCATGGGAGGCGGCATAAAACACCTTGGCCCCGGCCATATCTCCTTGTAAAAGAATCGTGTCAAAAGTCTCGATGTCGTTGGCACGGGAGTAGTTTGCTTCATATTTATTCATCTTTGCAGAGGATTCCATATCAGGACCCAGCAGAAACAATATATTCTGGATATAATGGGCAGTGGCATTGCTAATAACTGAGTCGTACACTGCCTGACCGGACTTTGTGCGCATTTTTCCAGCCCAGCCACCGCCCCTGGCATAGTACTGCCAAGTCCGGGGCCAGCATACCAAAGCCTTTAGCGAAACAGGTTTACCTAGCTCTCCCGCAAGGATCCTCTCCTTAAGACCAATCACAACCTCCGAATAACACCACTGAAACCCTACGGAAAGCCTTCGCCTTGTTGACTCTTGAATAGCAACAAGGCGATTAAGCTCATCCATGGTAGGTACCAGAGGTTTTTCGCATAACACATGAGAGCCGCTTTCCATGGCGGTTTTACACTGCTCATAATGCAAAAACAGAGGGGTGGATATGATTGTAAGGTCGGCATTGTTTTCCTTGAAAAAATCCGGCAAGGACGCGTAAATAGGCACAATATCCTTGAAGCTTTCATAGACTATTGACTTATCGGCATATGGGTCTACCACCGCGGCAAAAGAAAATCTTTGCGCCATAGCTTCGTCCAAAAGATAGTTTACATAGTTTGCCCCATATCCTCCGGCACCAACCAAAACGGTCTTTAACGGCTTGGCCATTATATGGCGATTACAGCGGAACGCGGGGCGATTTCTATCCAGCCGCCGGCATCCATGAGTTCTGGGTTATCCACAGTACGATATTGCTTAAACGCTTGGCCATCATCGGCCAACAGCATAACCTTAACAGCCTTATCTTCGTAATTGGCAATAGCAACACCTAGACTACCGTCCGCTGCTTTGAACACGGAGTATGGGTGATGGGCTTTTTCTTCGCCTTTTTCGTCTTCGAAAATAACCTTCGCGCCCAGCACATCACGATACTCGCCGTCCCAGAACCACTTGCGATACTCTGTACGCAGAGCGTCCATTTTCTTGCCATATTCCACGGTGTCGGGGTAGTCGCTAAGTCGCCCCTTGAAGTTAAGAGGCTCATAGCTAATAACATATTGAGCCAGCAAGCACTGATTAACCATGTTGCGGTCGTTGTAGCCGGTTATTGCTGTCATATGCAGACCCTTTGGCTGTAGATAGCGACTTAGGGGCAAATGCCATTTATTCTCGGAGCGGAAGTACGATACTTCGTAAGAGCCAAACTGCCAATCCAACAGAGCTTCCCCAGCCATCATAAAATCCTTGGGTACTCCTGGGAGCTTGCGCAAGCGATGAATAAACTCTACATCATTTGCGTAAACAGGCGCACCATAACGATGCCCATGATCCGGATGGAAACATAGCCATGATGGGGTATGGTGGAAGCATTCGTCATAGAGCATACCGGCGGCACCTAGGTCTACCATCTTCATAAATTCTTTTTCACATATTTTCATAAACTCTTCGGAGCGGAAGCACATGGGTATCAGCCGCTTGGTGTTAATGTCTAAAAGCTGAGCAGGGGTGAAGTAGCGGTACCCTCCATATAGGTAATAGTCCCCATATGGGTCGGTTACTGCCAGGTCTATATATTCATCCCAAAACTCATCTGTCCCACGGTCCGCCCATACGAACTTGGAGAAGAGGATTACTTTTACGCCAATTTCATGGCATTTTGCGATGGCATCTTTTAGCTCATCCCATGTACCCAGGCGTGGGTCGGGGCTATGGGATGGGTTGCCTTGGTCTTGACCGCCATCATTCCAGCCTACTAGCTGGATAGCCGCAACTCCATGTTTTTTGCATTCTTCCGCTACTTTGGGTAGTTCGGTAAAACGCATCCTTAACTCATCTTCAGGAGAATTAATATGAAGCTGCTGCCATGAATGTGGTTTTTTGGCCCATTCCTGAGTTGGTGCTGGGGTAAACCAGGTATCACGCCATTTTTTGTAGATATCCGCTCCCGCGTGCCAACTGCCTTTAAATGCTTCCAGTGCGATAGGGCTAAGGCTTCTGCTTTCTCCAGGCAAAATGTAGGGCATATGCACCGCCGCAAATCTTGTATGAACAGGCTTACCGGCGATTTCGTCAACCCGTGGACGCTCCCAGCTTATAGATGAATCCCAGCCGGGACGCAGTTCCATATTCCATGCAACCATCTCTGAGGAATTGGCTTTTACCCCGGCATACAGCCCCTTGTCTGGGGAACGCATAAGATAAAAGGGGTTTGACGGTACCCGTGCAGACATTTGTGTGGGGTAATCCGTGCCGTAATACCCATGCTGATTGTCGAAATGAGGCCATAGCCGATGTTCCGAGTAAGAGCCGTAGTTGCATGTAAAACTCTTGAACCATTCCACTTCTTTGTCAGGAGAATGAGGCGGACGCACATCGCCAACATAGGGGACATGTACGGCTTCTACTGTGTATTGGGAGCGGTTTTCGATGTGGGTGTAGTACACTATTTGCCGGTCTTCCACTGCAACACGGATGGTCACATCAATAGGATGCTCTCCGCCGCGCTCGGATGTAATATTGCGCCATGTGAAGGTAAGGCTGTCGGCAGCTTCCTTTACAGAGTGGAGCTTTTGCTTTTCCCCCAACACATCGTTATTGCGCAGCTCTTCGTTTAAGGGCACCATTAGCCTAAAGCTGAGGCCAAGCTTAGGCCTGTCCAATATGGCCCATCCCATCTCCGGCGCGGTCAGCTTTACCAATGCACCTGTCTCACGGCAAAATTCGCAGTGGAGAGTAGGGCTTTTTAGCTCATACACGTTTCCCATTTCAAATCCTCCTTATTGAGGGGCTCTGCCCCATGTTTGGTTAATTTTAATATAGGAATATGTAGGGACAAGAATCATTACTTGTGTATATATTCCCTTTATTACATATTATCTTACCCACCTTTATTAGGCAATATCTACAGTTGACAAAGAGACAAGGCATAGGTGAGTATGTACTCATTATGAAAGAAGGAGCGCAATATGTGGACTGAAGAATATCTTGACGAGCTATTAACCACACCCTCGGCGGCATTGACAGAGGATATGGCCAAAGTTGAGGGTGACATAATTATTTTAGGTGCCGGGGGCAAAATGGGACCTACACTTGCGGCCTTGGCTGTTAATGCATGTAAAAAGGCGGGCGTCAACAAGCGGATTATCGCGGTATCCCGCTTTGGTGACCCATTTGCGGTGGCATTGCTAAAAAAAATAGGTGTGGAAATCATCAGCATGGACATGATGGAACCCGGTGTCTTGGCTCAACTGCCTGATGTGCCTAATGTCATTTACATGGCGGGGCGCAAATTCGGCACAGATGGCCAGGAGCACCTGACCTGGGCTATGAATACATGGCTGCCATCCCTTGTTGCGGAGCGGTTTAGAAATTCCCGTATAGTGGTTTTTTCATCGGGGAATGTCTATCCTATGATGCACATCCGGGACGGCGGTGCAGATGAAACCGTTGCCCCAGGCCCCATTGGAGAATATGGTATGTCTACCCTAGGACGGGAGCGAATGTTTGAGTACGCAAGTGTCACTTACGGAACTCCGGTATGTATGTATCGGCTAAACTACGCCGTCGACTTGCGCTATGGTGTGCTTAACGATATAGCCCAAAATATCCTGGCAGGCAACCCTGTTCCCATATATTCACCGGTTGTAAACTGCATATGGCAAGGAGATGCCAATGAAGTGGCCCTAAGATGTTTGCATATTTGTGAAAGTCCCGCAAGTTTCTTAAACGTAACCGGACCGGAAACCGTATCCGTAAAATGGGCAGCAATTGAGCTTGGAAAACATCTGGGAATAGAACCGATTATAGAAGAACAGGACAATGTGAGAGAAACGGCGTTACTAAACAATGCGGCAAAAATGTGTAAATTATTCGGATATCCCACCGTATCATTAAGCCAAATGATTGAATGGCAAGCTCTGTGGCTCAAAGCTGGAGGACGCCTTCTAAACAAACCAACCCATTTCGAAGAGCGAAAGGGGAAATTCTAATGAGAAAAGAAGCACTAAGCCTTTTGCAATCAGGGACGGTCATACCTGCAACACCCTTAGCTCTAACCGCCGATAAAAAGCTGGATGAAAAGCATCAACGCTTGCTTATGCGCTATTTCTTAAATGCTGGGGCGGGTGGGATTGCCAGCGGAGTGCATTCCACCCAGTTTGAAATCCATGATCCAAAAGTCGGACTTCTGGCACCGGTGCTGGAAATTGTGACAGATGAAGTTGCTATATTTGAAGCGGCTACTGGCAAGACAATCATAAAAATAGCCGGAGCTTGCGGCCCAGCCAGTCAAGCGGTAAAGGAAGCGGAGTTAGCCAAAAAACTAGGCTATGACGCGGTGCTGCTTTCCCCAGGGGGGTTACCTGACATAGATGAAGCCGGGCATTTAACAAGGGCAAGGGCCGTGGCTGAGGTAATGCCTGTTGTTGGATTTTCCTTGCAAAGAGCTGTGGGAGGCCCCGCTCTAACGTATAAATACTGGGAAGCTATTAGCGAGATAGAAAACCTTGTAGCCATAAAAACCGCGCCCTTTGACCGGTATCAAACTCTAGATATCTTGCGTGCCGTGGCCTGGTCTGGACGTAGTATCGCAATGTATACCGGCAACGACGACACAATAGTTACAGACTTGCTAACGGAGTTTTCTTTCCCAAGAAATGGCCGCGATTATACCATCAGTTTCGCCGGAGGGCTTTTAGGTCACTACTCTGTGTGGACAAAAACCCATGTGGATATGTTCGCCAAACTGCGGCAAGCCAGGGAAAGTGGCGAGATATCAGCCGAGTTGCTTACCCTAGCGGCCAAAATAACGGATATGAACGCCGCCGTATTTGACCCAAGCAACGGATTCAAAGGCTGTATATCCGGTATCCATGAAGTACTGCACCGCCAGGGACTTATGGCAGGGATATGGTGCCTTAGTGACCATGAGAAACTTTCCCCTGGGCAGGCTCGAGAGCTGGATAGGGTGTGTGCTATGTATCCTGAGCTTACGGATGATGATTTTGTACAGGCGAATATTGGGGCATGGAGCTAACACAATACGAAAATCGGTTTTGATGATTGGGCCAAAGGCGTTTTTCTTCCGGTAAGTGGACATAGGATAGGAGAGTAGCTATGTTAAAAATCATGGATAATACAGTAAAGGTGGATACTAAAACACTCAATGCCACCATTAAAGACGGCTTAATCGTCAAACTCTTTTCAAAACTAAGCAACAAGAAATATATCAGCCTGAATGATACATCTCAGCACTCTGGATTATCAATTGTATATCCCAACAATCGAACTGTTAATATAAGCAATGGCTCACAATCCGAGATTAAATATTTTCAAATAAACGACTACTGCGTCGAAATGCGTTTTCATAGCTGGCATGGTGACGGAGTTATTCTTCTAACCGAAGATATCGAAACAGGGGATCTGGTTGTCGAGCCTTCCGCATTTTCGGGGCAAGCTGGTGTGCGCTCTGTGAAGTGGATTGTTCCTGGCATAGATGCATCCCTTAAACTGATTGCGCCCCTATATCAAGGCATAAAAATGAACCTTGACGACGAGCTGCTTCAAGGGGAGCGTTTTACATGGCCCATGAAATGGGAAGCGGGTTTTGCTATTTTGCAAGGCAGCTCAAGTGGTTTTTGGCTTTATTGCAAGGATACAAGCTATAAATATAAAACCCTATCAATTGGGACAGAAAGTGACCCCTTTGGCTTGGGTTTTGAAACAGATGCATATGGTGCAATTGACTCCAACACATCAGCCGGGGGGCTAGAGTGGCGACTAAATGTATATGACGGTAGCTGGCATGTACCAGCGGCCTACTACAAAACATGGCTATATAAGGCCTACAGCTTAGAAGCACAAGAAAAATTGCGCAAGGACTGGATGTACGACATAAAAATGGCAGTATCCTGGTTTCCGTCAGAAATTGTGGCATTGGACGCACTTGCAAAGCACACAGACCCTACAAAAGTACTACTACACATACCATATTGGCGCAACTTTGGTTATGACGAAAATTACCCAGAATATCTACCGTCAAAAGATGCAACCGAGTTTTTTAAGCATGGGCAAAAACTAGGTTTCCATATGATGCCCCATGGCAATTCTATTGAAATAGATCCGACTCACAGCCTATATCCCCTATTCCGAGACTATGGCTACATCAACCTAGAAACCAAGGGGCGTCATGGCTGGGGCTGGGGCAAAGACGGTTTTTTGGGTGTCCCATCATCCAATTTGAATTTAACAAAAAACAGAGACAACAAGGTAATGATAAAAATCCACCCAGCCAACAAAATGTGGCAAAGCGTGTTAATGGAGGAACTGAAAAAAGCCGTTGACATACTCAAAACAGATGCTCTATTCATTGATGTTACCTGTTGGACTGCCAATTTACACAATTGTTTGCTTAACTCGACGACTACAACGGAAGGTATGGCGTCCTTGATAAAGCATGTGGGCAGCATGGGAAGCGGCTTGGCAATGGGTGGCGAGGGGCTGAACGAGATAACCTTCCAGGGCCTATCATTTGCGCAAGCTCATTTATATAAAAGTTATCATGAAAGCGTTCCTGGTCTTGAGCGGACGGGGGGCATTGATTTAAACAACTTCCTGTTTGGGGATTTATGCCGAACGATTGGATATTCCAACCTTAGCGGAAAAACAGAAAACGAACGACTAAGAATGAAAATCCATGAAGACCACGGTGCAATCCCGACAGTAACTTGTGATGTTAATGATTTATTGAATCCGAGTAAGGCAATGATAGAGGTATTTGATGGGGCTCGGTAATGTGCTATTGTAATACGGGGGGGTGGATGGTGGGGTTGATACAACCCACGATTTCCGACGTTCTTTTTATTTTTGGATGCACAATACACGTAGATATGCTATAGTCTAGTGAGAAGTAGCGGAGAAAATTTATATTATTCGGCTTCGGTCGTCGAATGCGTTTTTCAGAGAGAAGGAAGCATATGAGTTCACAAAAAAAATTATCAATTGCAGATTTTCTTCCGGAAGTGCCGCAGGAATATATCAATTTTGTATCGCAAGCCCACGAGCTTTTGACCAAAAATGGCTACAAATCGAAAGTTCAATTAAGGCGGCATGGGTTGTCTGCCCAATACAATTCGCCAAACCAAAAGGGGTTTAATGCACTCCAATTTATCATTCGTGGTAATGAGTTGCTTATGTATCTGTACAACATATTTTTCTATGATTTTAATGGATTTTTAGAAAATTTGCCACAAGCCGTTATAAAAGATTATGATGAATACAGAAATTGTACTGACACTTGCGACCCCGTTTGTGAAGAAGGCAAGAGGAATTATTACGCAATCAACGGCAAGCAATATCGCAAATGTGCATGTGGGCGACGGCTTTTTACAGTCGATGAGGAAATTGCCTCCGGGGTTTTATCTGTTTTGCAAAAAGTTACCGAATAAACATACCTAATAAGCATTTTCTTCAGAAACCAGAACTTTACACGATACCCATATAATCGTGTAAAGGTTCTGGTTTCGTGTTCATGTGTCACACAAATATATGCAGTGCAAGGGTGCGTTACTAAAATAATAGATATTAGACATTTGTTTTTCCGAATCGCATTTATAGGGCAAAAAGCAGTCGTTATAATGCGAAAAGCCTAGAATATAAGCATTTCCAGCCTTCATACAATTGTATCAAGACTAACGCCTGTACGGACTGTCCTGTAAAATGCGGACATTATGAACCCGCGGCACCAAGAATTACATTTCTATGGGTGACGCGGGCGTCATGATGTCTGTCTCGCTAGAAAACCAGCAAACAGGTCAGCCCTTTCTTTGCTTTTCTTCCGGTTATGAGCCCATTGCCTTCCAGTCTTCAAGGAATCTTGCGATACCATTATCCGTCAGCGGATGATTTAGCATCTGCACCATAGTGGCGTATGGCACTGTGCCAATATGGGCACCCAATCTTGCTGCGGTTGTTACATGAACCGGATTTCTCAAGCTTGCGGCTATAATCTCTGTTTCGATATTGTGCATGTCGAAGATGTCCACTATTTCTTCTATTAGATTTCCGCCATCTGCTCCGATATCTTCCATCCTACCCATGAATGGACTTACATATGTTGCACCGGCTTTTGCTGCAAGGAGGGCTTGCGCCGCCGAGAAAACCAAAGTTACGTTTGTCTTGATACCTTCGGCAGTGAGGATTTTTGTCGCTTTGAGCCCTTCTGCTGTCATTGGGATTTTTATTACAATGTTTGTATGGATTTTTGCCAGTTCTCTGGCTTCTTTCACCATACCCTCATGCTTGGTGTCGATTACCTCAGCACTGATTGGCCCATCTACGATACTTGTGATTTCTTTTACAACCTCTTCAAAGTTGCGCCCTTCTTTGGCAATAAGGGATGGGTTGGTGGTTACACCGCAGATTACCCCCCAACTTTCGATTTCTCTGATATGGGCTACATTGGCGGTATCAATAAATAATTTCATATGTTACTCCTTTCGGGTTATATTTAATATGCCTATAATATCATAGAAATTTCCTTTATAATACGTATATGTTAATAAAGCGGCTTCGCCGCAAAAGATTTGAGGTTGCGCGCGCTTTCTAAAGGCGGTATAGTCTGTAGCTTCATAGCATACTGAGTATTGGCTATACATTAAATATATTTTAAGGAGGACGAAACTTGTTAAACTTATCAAATGTAAGCAAGACCTACGGCAACAATACGGTCAAAGCCGTAGACAACATCAGCTTAGAGGTAAAGGCCGGGCATATTTTAGGGTTTATCGGCCCTAATGGTGCCGGAAAGACCACCGCTATCAAAATGATTACAGGGATACTCAAGCCCGACGAAGGGGTTATCACCGTCAATGGTTCCAACATCACCGACGAGCCTATTGCCGCTAAGCAGAATTTTGGTTATGTGCCGGATTCACCGGATATGTTCCTTAGACTCAAGGGCTTTGAGTACTTAAACTTCATGGGGGATATGTATCAGGTTCCCGACAATCAAAGACAAGAAAAAATTACTACAATGGCAGAAACCTTCGAAATGACCGGGGCACTAAGCGCACGGATTCAGAGCTACTCCCACGGTATGCGTCAGAAAATTATTATTATGGGAGCACTAATGCATAATCCTGCGGTATGGATTTTGGACGAGCCCCTGACAGGTCTTGACCCTCGTTCCTCATTCCAGCTCAAGGAAATGATGCGCCAACATGCCCAGGCCGGGAATTGTGTATTCTTTTCAACTCATATGTTAGAGGTTGCGGAAAAACTCTGCGACAAAATTGCCCTAATCAACAAAGGCAAAATCATCTTCTTTGGTGAATTGGAAGAACTCAAGGATAAACATAATCAGCTTAGCCTTGAGGAAATATTCATGGAGGTGACCGCCAATGTCTAAGTATTGGTCACTTACTAAGACTTTCATGAAAACAGCCATTGGAGCTTCTATGTCCATCAAACTTGGCGGTACGGAACGCAAATGGGCTGGTATTGTACTTGTGATTATCATCGCCATAAGCTTCGCACCTATTTTATGGATGCTTTATTATGTGATGACGGATATTTTCCTTATATTCGATATGGTGGGAGAGCTGCCTGTTGGCGTGGGCTTTGTCCTTAATATTGGGTCATTACTTATTTTTGTGTTTTCCATGCTTGCGGCACCTGCGTTGTTTTACTTTGCTAAAGACGTGGAATATGTACTTCCTCTGCCCATTAAGCCGACCCAGATTATCGGGGCTAAGTTTACCATTGCCTTAGTTTTCGAATATCTTATTGCCATTGCACTTATGGGTATAGTGTTCTTTGCCCTTAGGGATTTGCTGCCTGTTGGAGTGCTTACATTCAACACTATAGTCACCTTGTTGGCATTGCCTATTTTACCTATGGTGTACTCCACGGTACTGGTGATGCTTTTGATGCGGGTAAGCCGCTTTGGACGCAATCCAGACAGATATACTATGTTTGTTGGTATCTTGGCTGTTGTAATCGCCATTGGCTTTTCTATGTATGCGGGACAGGCCTTTGCGATAGACGGCGATGCCCTGGTGAATTCATTAATGGGGCAGCCGGTGGCAATGACTACTCTTAACACTGTATTTATCGGTAATGGATTTGCCGCTCGAGCCTTTGGGGCCGATGTGATTTTTGGCGGTGCGCTTCATAATCAGTTGATTAATATTGCCATTGCCGCTGTGGCAATCCTTGTGTTTTTCGCACTTGCAAAGGTACTTTATTTTGCCGGGATTATCGGTCTGTCGGAGTCAGGTTCCTCTGGGAAAAAATCCACAGTAGAAGATATCTCAAAAAATACTAAAGGGCAAAGTAAGTTTTTCTCATATCTTGCAAAAGAATTACGACTGTTGTTCCGCAGTCCGACTGCCTTTACTAACAGTGTCCTTGGTGCTTTTCTAATGCCGATAATCTTGGGGATATCTTTGGTCCCTCTTATGCGAAGCGGTGATTTTGACGAACTTTTTGGAATGATAAATTTTAGTGACCCGAGGACTGTCGCTTTTACCCTTGTGATAATGACTTTGCTGGGCTTTTTTATCGGGGGAATGGTCATGATTACATGCACTACTATATCTCGGGAAGGAAAAAGCCTTTTCATCATGAAATATATCCCTGTCCCCTACTCTACCCAGCTCCATGCTAAGGCTACCAGCGGTATTGTTGTACTAATTCCTGCGCTGCTTTTTATGATGGTACCCTTACAAATACTGTTTCAAGCACCGGCTTGGCTCTTTGTATGTGGTTTAGTACTGGTCTTGCCAGGTGCACTTTTTATTAATTATTTGGGTCTGTATATTGATTTGCTTAGGCCAAAGCTTACCTGGGATAATGAGCAGGCTGCAGTTAAGCAAAATCTTAACGCAATACTGGTGATGGGTATAAGCTGGGCATTGGCTGCCGTAATCGCAGTACTGGGATGGTTTGTGTTTACTAATCCCTGGGTTGCATTTTTTGGGTTATTTGGGATTACGGGGCTTTTGGCCTTTACTGCATACTATCTTGCAATTGGTAAGGGCAATAAGTTAATGGAGCGGCTGCATTAATTATGCAAATATCAAAAGGGGGCTGTCTTACTAAGCATTTTTATGAATAATTATGCGCTCCCCCTGTCATTGCGAGGAGCGAAGCGACGAAGCAATCCAGGAAGCTTGCACATTTCGCCATTCTTGGATTGCTTCGCTTCGCTCGCAATGACGGGCACCTGCATAAATATTCACGGTTTCTGCTTAGCAAGACAGACATCATGACGCCCGCGTCACCCAAAGAAATGTAATTCTTTGGTGCCGCGGGTTCATGATGTCTGTCCTTTACAGGACAGCCCCTTTTTTTGTATGCTAGGAAACTGCAATAAAAAGCGGCTACGTCGGTCTGAAGCAAGCTTCAAGGCGGCGAGCCGCTTTTTTATATATTATACGTTTATCTGCCGCCATGCAGTGCAAACCAGCGTTGGTACGCTTCATTATGCACTTCCAAGAGCTGCTGGAATCCTACAGCGTCTAGCTCAGCCAAGTATGCATTCCATACAGCGTCGTCGGTTATGTCCCGTTGGCCAAGAATGACTTGCTGCTCAAACTGCTCCCACATGGTTTGTACAGGGCCAGCATAGCGACCAATGATATCATTTTCGGCTTCGGTGAAGGACAATGTGGGGAAGCCAGGTACTAATATGCCTGAGTCTACATACAGCCTGTGTGCCGCATATTCCAAAGGATTGTGCGCACTTAGGTCAAATTCCATCATACCATGGATACCACCTACACCCAAGGAGCCCATGTACAAGGGAATTCCGCCTTCGTGGTTTAGAGCTTCGTCTGTCCAAACAGGTCTGCCGTCAACCATATTAAAGGATCGACCTTCGATACCGCGGCTCATAAGCAATGTGCCGGGCTCGCTAAACATGAAGTCCATCAGCTTAATGATTGCAACCGGATCTGCTGCGTTGGCGGAAATACCCCATGCCCAGCCGCTTGTCGGCGCGGTATGGTAAATATTGCGTACCACCCCATCTGTGCTTGCCGGTGGCAGGAAGGGAACGATGTTGATATCAGGGTTATTTTCCCGGATATCTTCGTTGTTGTTCATATTGACGGTTGAGCGGTACCAGTCAAAAGTAATCCCCCCCGTGCCAAGGCCCCAAAGCTCTTGTCTGGCCTGAGAACCGCGGGTGAAGATTTCAGGGTCGATAATGCCGTCAGCCCACCAGCGAGACATTGTTGTCAATGCGTTCCTGTATTCTTCGGTAACGCGGCCGTGTATGACTTGGTTAGTTGCGGGGTCTACACACCATTGTGCCCATGAGCCAGGCACACCAAAGAGTGGGTATAAACCAACAACATGCATATCACGGTTGAAATACGGAATCGCGCCTGGGATTTCGTTAAACGCGTAAAGCACTGCTTCAAACTCCTCAAAGGTTGTGGGGATTTGCATATCCAACTCATCCAGCCAATCTTGTCTGATAAACCACATCATAGATGGAAGCATAGAGGTTGTAAGCTCGCCACGGGTAGCAATGAGTGAGCCAACAATGAAGTTGGTTATGCCGTCCGCACCAGTTGAGGCAATACGCGCATCCGCGTTGTGAGCGAAGTAGGCTTGGATATTAGGCGCGTATTGTGCAATCAAATCATCCAAAGGAATAAACCCGCCTTGTGCCGCCACGGATTGAAGCATATGCACTTGACCGAAGATAATATCAGGTAGTGCATCCATACCGCCAGCAAGCAAAGCATTAAGGGCTTCCTGGCCGTCCGCAATATTGGGGTTGGCTACGTTTTCCATATGCATGTTGGTCATGCGGGCAATTTCTTGCCAAATCGGCAGATGCCCTTCCGGTGCACCAAGGCCACCAAATGCTTGGAACATAGTAAAGTCGGTGGGGTACTCCGCCACCAAGAAGTTGTTAATGCCATCATAGGGCACAAAACCCGATTCTTCATCTGTGGGGTCTACCTCGGGTGTTGGTGTTGCTTCTGCTTCCACCTCTGGGGCAGGTGTTTCTGCTGGTGTTACATCATCGTTATCCCTGCTGCACGCGGCAAGCATTATCAGTGCTACAGCGAGTGTCACTAAGATAACGACTGTGGTAATTTTTTTGTACATGTGAATCCTCCTTTTGATTGTCCGCCCACAAAGGGCGACTCCTTCACTTCTTCGTATTATCCTTTAATGGCACCAACCATGATGCCTTTTACAAAGAACCTCTTTATGAAAGGGAAAACTGCAAGCATCGGGATTACCGATACTACAATGGTAGCATAGATAATCGTCTGCTCGGTTACTTGAAACATACTTACATCCGCAAGTTCTGACGTGGTGAACTGGGTTTCTACAATGATACGGCGAAGCAGAACCTGCAATGGAATCAACGCCTGGTCACGCAAGAGCATCATCGCCCAAAACCATGAGTTCCAACGACCTACAAAGTAGAACAGTGTAATTGTCGCAAGTGCCGGAACAGACAGGGGCAGGTAAATGCGAGTTAGGACGAGAATATCATTAGCTCCGTCAATTTTGGCTGATTCCTCCATGGAATCAGGGACGTTTTCAAAAAAAGTACGTAGCAATATTACATTAAAGGTACTGATGGTAAATGTGAAAATAATCCCCCAGCGACTATCCATAAAGCCAAGACGCTGGAAATTTAAGAAGTATGGAATCATCCCCGCGCCAAACCACATAGTAATAAGAATAAACAAGGTTATAATCTTACGGCCTCGCAAGCGTCTGCGTGATAAGGGATATGCACCTATGACGGTAAACACCATGCTCACTGCTGTACCCACTACGGC
>WQVF01000075.1 GCA_009781725.1 Defluviitaleaceae bacterium | reverse complement strand
GGCTCTTCATCATCTTCCCACCATATGGCATAACCTGGCTCGAACAGCATATCCTTCTCCGAGTCATAATACAATCCCAACAATGGGATGTAATACATTTCTCGGTCATCATCAAACCATATGCCCTGTGCCAACTCACGAGTGATTCCCTCTGGTAGAAATGATTCGTACTCTTCCCATGAGTCATCTGCTAGCCATGGCTCATGGCCATAGGGCACTTCGCTATCTCCAAGTGCGTTTGCAGCAAATGCATTGGTTACTGACAACAATAGCACAATAACCAGCAAAATGCTCAATACCTTTTTTCCTCTGTTCTGCATTTTCATCCTCCCCTGAGTATGTTTGTGATACAAAAAAAGCCGCCGGATACTAAGGTAGTATCCAAACGGCTACGTGTTTAAGTAATAGGATATATCGCAATTAGGTAGACGTATCATTCTAGTCATTTCCCTGCACCTTTCTTGTTTTATGGGCAAAGGTGAATGCGTATACGATATGTATTACAGAGACATCCCCACCCAAACAAGCAACCACGCCAGTATAAAATACTCACACGCAAAGCACTGTCCATCCACTATTTTAGCGGCACCCCTCTCTTAGGAGGCGAATCCTTTAGTGCGTCAGAGGGGACACATGAGAGGGATGCCGATAAAATCATGCAAACTTTGCGGGTGGTGCAAATTACACTGGCGTGGGTGCGTGTTCTGGGCTGTTTCCATCTCCCGAACTTATGTATATTTTAATTGTGTTGATGTTTTATCGCAATATCCCCATTTTCATTGAAGGGGGTAATATGACGGATTATAGGAATATTGAGCATCTAAATGGGCATCATGAAAGAAAAAACCCAACAAACACTGGGAATCAATGTATGCTGGGTTTTTTCGGTGATAGGGGGTATATCTTTACCTACATAGCAAATCTAGGGTGGATATCAGCTTTAAGCCATGTCTAGGGCCATTCATCTGGAGGAGGAGGACTACCACCATTACCAGGACCACCACGTGTTGCCACAATGCCTATGACTACAACACATGCTTGCTCGGGATACTCACAATAAGAAGGTCTAACCCTATCTCCTGGGCCGACAAGCACAGGTATAACTGGGCTAAATACAATAATTAAAGTTATGAATAACGAAAACAGCTTTTTCTTCATGGCTTATTCTCTCCCTCCATGAGTGATGAAGCACCTTTTATTCAAGTCCCGAATGGCTTTTGCCATTTGTAATGACTTCATCATACTATCCAACTTTTCATAGCGTTTTTCAAGAAGAGTATAATAATCTATTGCAATAAGATAATCATATTTATTAATAAAATACGGTATTGCCACATTCAATATATATTCGACAGAATCATCAATATCATATGAAGTCATATGTCTGCTAATTATTAGATAATGCCCAAGAGCTTCGAAATATGACAGCCATAATTTATTGTCACCGCATATAGTCTTTACCTGCTTTAATAATCGCCCGGCTTCGGCAAATGTTCTGAAATGTATTGTGCAATAAATTTTATGATAAAGAGATGCATAGTAATTATCAGTACCATCGGGCAAGTATTTAGAAGCTTTATCAAAATATTCTATGGCAGTTGCCCAGTTCTCCCTCTGTCTATGCAAGTAACCAAAACCAAACAAATTCATGCCAACAAAATAATCATTTTTGATGCTTTCAGTTGTTGTCATATACCTGTTAAGCAGCCTCTCAGCATCTTCAAACTGATTCGTTTGTAAATAGTTTAGCGTAATCTCATGGTCTATATATAAATTGAAACTATCCGCTTTTATTTCTGAATGCGTTTGCCTCGCTTTTTGCCAGAAAACTAAGGCACGATATGGTATTGCAAGATAAGAATAACACCACGCTATACTGTAATATAGCCAAGCATCATCTTTTAACAAGAGCTTTTCCTGATTAACCACTAATTTGTATGCTTTAAGATAAAAATTCAAAGCCTTATCATAGTGCCCTTGACGGATACTTAAAGAAGCTATGCTGTGATAAAAATGATACCGGCCTTCGTTGTTCATCTTACCTATATGCTTTTCATATTTCTGCAGTACCTTTTCAGCTGCTGCGTAATTCTTATCCGCTATCAGAAACCTAACCCCAATCATCTTACACAACACAACCATATGAAAATCACATGGCTCCAAATTATCTATATTGGCTATCTCATTATATATAACTCTGGCTTCATCCAATCTTCCAGCCCCGATTAAATCACGAAAATGATAAATCCGCTCCCTGTAGATAATACATTCCCGTTTTGTTATCGGCAGCCCTACAATATTAAAAACCACTTTTGTTTTTTCGACCTGAATCTGGGTATACTCTTTCCTGTCATTTTCTACATCTGAAATCCCTGACTGACGCATCCTTATAAGTTCTGACAAAATCAATTGTGATATTTTATGACGCGTCCTAAGAGCATATATCTTTTCGCCAACTGTAAGTTTTGATAATCCGTCCTTACCGTCCATAGATTTCATGGTTGCCACCCCACTGCTATAATTGTCAATTAAAACATATTGCGACCATATAACTTATCTTTGTTGCGCAACATAAACATGTGAAGGCAATTAATGCGCAACACAAACCATGTACCGCGCACATATAGATTTTCGACCTAATTTTTCACATATTAGCATATTTATACATATATGTCAAGTGCTCTGTACTCATTCCGATAAAATATTTTTCCGCAAATAGCAACCCTGTCAGAGGCTGTCTTGTTAGCAGAAATCATGAATATCTGCGCAGAACAACCGTCGTTGCGAGCATAGCGAAGCAATCTAAGCTTGGATTGCTTCGTCGCTTTGCTCCTCGCAATGACAATGTGGTGCATATTTATTCAGGAAAATGCTTAACGAGACGGCCCCGACAGGGTTTTACGTTGCGCCTTAATAAGAACAGCCCCTTTTGTGCAATCCTCATAAAAATGCCTCCCTCATAGTAACATGGGGGAGGCACTTTTTTAGACATTTTGGTTGTGCCTTACACTAAGCACAAAACAATAGCAAGGATTGCTATCACTACGCCGCCTACTTTGGTCCATTTTTCTAATGAGCCTTCCATAGAGCGGCCTTTGTTGCGGTCCCAATATGTTTCGGCAACATTGCCCATGCCGGCAATACTGCCTACCCCACCTGCGTCACGCTTCTTTTGCAATAGGATTGCACTGATTAGTGCCAGACATACTGCGGCGAATACTACGGTTAGGATTATGAATGGTACTGACATAATCCACCTCCTTCATCTAATTTAAGAATTGAGAATAATTTTCGCAATCTTTCGGGCATAGCAAATATACGTGCTTTGCCACCCAGGTATAATAAGCCTGAATTCATGTGGCGTCAAGTGTTTTGGACTTAATTTATCATTTTTGACAAATGCTTATTTCCCAAAACAAGTGGCCATATTAAGGCATTTCCCAGTTTTGATGATGCCGACAAAGGCTTATTCTTCTGGAGAGCACTAAAAGGCTGACACAAATTCTCCTATCACTTCCTCAAGGTTAGGCTGGCCTATTTCTTGCAGGGCGTAGTCTACCTTGGTGTTGGGCTTACTGATTTTGATTACACGGTTTAGGTCTATGGGTGTGGCAATTACTACGGCGTCACAGTCCGTGTTATCTATTGTGGCGGCCAGGTCTGCCATTTGCTCTTCTCCATAACCCATTGCAGGGAGCAGGCTTCCTATATTAGGGTAGATTTCAAAGGTTTCCGCCAGTTTGCCTATAGCGGTGGCTCTTGGGTCTACCAACTCTGCCGCGCCAAAACGACGGGCCGCTACTATACCTGCCCCAATTTTCATTTCGCCATGAGTCAAAGTCGGGCCGTCTTCTACTACCAGTACCCGATTACCTTTTATCAGAGCCGGGTCTTCTACTGTAATGGTTGATGCCGCTTCTATTACTGTTGCACCTGGGTTTACCTTGTTAATATTGGCCCGTACCGTTTGAATATCTTCAAAGTTGGCAGAATCAATTTTATTTATAACAACTACGTCAGAAATCCTCAGGGTCACTTCCCCGGGATAATAACTGAGCTCATGTCCTGGCCGGTGGGGGTCTACTACCGTTACCATCAAATCCGGCTTGTAGAATGGGAAGTCATTATTGCCACCATCCCATAGGATTACATCACAGCCGGCAGGGTCGTTTTCTGCGGCGCGAAGGATGGCTTCATAGTCCACTCCGGCGTATATTACATTGCCCCTGGCTATATGGGGCTCGTATTCTTCCATTTCTTCGATTGTGCATTGATGCTTTGCCAGATCGTCTATGGTTGCAAAACGCTGGACTTTTTGCGCTTCCAGGTCCCCGTAGGGCATGGGATGGCGGATGGCGATTACCTTGAGGCCGTGTTCCATAAGTAGCTCTACAATACGGCGGGAGGTTTGGCTTTTTCCGCAGCCTGTGCGCACTGCGCCTACGGCTATCACGGGTTTGGTGCTTTTTATCATGGTGTTTTTATATCCAAGAAGGACAAAATCTGCACCGGCGGCATTGACCTTTGCGCTTAGTGCCATTACGTCATAGTATGAAATATCGCTATAAGAAAACACGCATTCCTCGGCTCCAAGCTTGGGTATAAGGGCTTCAAGCTCATCTTGCGCGTAGATGGGTATGCCCTGAGGATATAGTTCCCCAGCCAGAGACGCAGGATATTTACGGTCTGCAATATCGGGGATTTGTGCGGCGGTAAAAGCCACAACATTGTAAGCCGGGTTATTGCGGTAATAGGTGTTAAAATTGTGAAAATCCCGGCCGGCTGCTCCGATTATGATTACTTTTTTCATAGGAGTGCTCCTTTATAAGGGAATATTGTCGCACTTTCGATTATATCATTATGAATGCATTGACAGCAAACTTGGACCGGTGCTATTCTCGAAAAAACAGTAAGGAGGGCAAGTTATGCGTGAATTACCCTTTACAAAAATGCACGGTTGCGGTAACGATTATATTTATTTTGATTGCCTTAATAAGAACATAGCAAACCCAGAGGCACTATCACGGCAACTAAGCCACCGCCGTACCGGTATCGGGGGGGATGGGATTGTGCTCATACTACCTTCCACCATTGCCGACGGCAGGATGCGCATGTTCAACAGCAAAGACGGCAGCGAAAGTGCCATGTGCGGCAATGCCCTCCCCGGTGTGGCAAAATACCTCTATGACCGTGGTATAGTTACAAGGGAACAAATGCGCATAGAAACAGAATGCGGAATCAAAGAGCTCTCACTTGCGATAAAAGGTGGCAAGACAGCCGCCGTCCGTGTAGACATGGGCCCCGCGGCCTTACGACCAGAGGAAATCCCCGTTGACCTCACGGGCGATGCCATCATATCCCGCCCGGTGACCATAGGCTCGGCAACCCATAAAATCACTTGCGTATCTATGGGAAATCCACACGCTGTAGTATTCACTGTCGGGATGAAGGAACTTGGTGAGGTGGAACTGGCATCCATAGACCTTGAAAATATAGGCCCCCTATTTGAAAATAACCCCATCTTCCCCCAGCGGGTAAACCTGTCCGTCGCCCATGTAATAAACCGCAACCATATACGGGTCCGGGTATGGGAACGAGGCAGCGGAGAAACCTGGGGCAGCGGCACAGGAGCATGTGCTACGGCTGTAGCGGCAGTACTCAACGGATACGGGGACAAAGATTCTGATATATTAGTAGAAATGCCAGGAGGTGAATTGATAATCCGATACACAGATACAACCGTATATATGACCGGAGACATAACGGAAGTATTTGAAGGAGTTACGAAGTTTACATGAACTACTTTTTCGGATTTGAATCAACAGGGCAATACGAGTTCATATACAATCTAAATCACTTGGTTCTAGTGCTCTTGGTAATCGGGGCTTTGTTTGCCTTATACTTCGGGCTCCACGCAAAAACAGATAAAGGAATCCGGATTACAAAAACCGTGCTAGCATCTACGATGCTCTTCTTTGAAGGTGGACGATACATATATCTGATGATTTATTATTCCAGTATCCACAGTAGTTTTGATTGGATTGGAAGAATACCCTTTTCTATGTGCGGGATAATGAGTATCACCACCATTGCTGTTTTATATGTAAGTGCGTTTCACAAAACTAACGGACGCACAATGCAACTGTTTTACAATATTCTCTTTGGTTGCGCCATGTGGGGCGGCATTTTGACATTTGGGTCGCCGGAAATTATAAACGGTGAATTTTCCATAATGCATTTTAGAAATTTCCAATCTATTTTCATACATATTATGTTGATATTTGCTCCAATTTATCTGATAAAAATTGGTGAACTTAAAGTTCGTCTGAAAAATTTTTGGATGGTTGCTGTTGGATATTTGGCCATCGGAATCATATCAATGACGGGCTCACAAACTACTGGCAATAATTACGCAAACGCACTGTACATAGATATGATAAGGGGATGGAATATCCATATCCCATTTCCCTGGCATTTGCCCCCTATGTTTCTTGCGTTGCTTGTTGTACCTGCTGTTTATTATTGTGTCTTTGAATTTGCCTATAAAAAATGGAATCCACTGCCCGCCCAGAGCAAGCAATTCTCAAAGGGACAGTGGACTATATTGAGCTGTGGTTTTATTTTGAGTTTTGCATTGATATTACTGATTCCCTCATGGCTGGGTGCAACACCTATAGAAAATGGGTTGGGATTACTGTGCCTTGTTCCCCTTGGGACGCTGATTGCAGGTATTTGGTTCGCATATCGGAATAATCCCCTGACATAATAAAAAGCCCGTCATCCCGGCCTTGAGCCGGGATCCCCCCTCCCTTGCTAAAGCAGAGGGGATTCCGGGGCAAGCCCGGAATGACGGGCTTTATATTGCTCCTTAATGAGATAGTGCGAAGTAAAGCTCATCAGCATTTTTGATATCCCAAATTCGTGTCCAGCGCGAAAACCATAACGCCTTCCCATATCAACATACTGTTGCAATATAGCAAAATATGTTATAAAATCAAACAGGAAAGGTCAGCGGCAGGGAATATCCACCCTGGCTGTTGAAATAGAAGAACTGCGGAACCATGGGGCTACCACACACCCATGGCGCATGAAGGGATTCAAGACCATCGCCTTCAAACACAGGTATACACCTGCTACCGCAGCACCCGAAGTATACAATATCATCCCCTCTCCTTCAAGTCATGTACCCGTCGTGAGGTCTGATATTGTTATACCCGGTGCATTATGCTACGGTTTAGCATTTGTATTATCTGTCAGTTGTTGAAACCAACAGCGCGAAGGCGATGATGGCGTGCGGGCGCACAAAGTCTCCCTTCGCGCTTTTCTTGTCGCTGACCTTTACTATTAAGCGCAAGGGAGTAAAGACAATGACATTTTCATTTTCACACAAAATCGATGCACTAAACAGAGTACTCCTTCCAAAGGAGCTGCTGGCAATGCTAGGATGGGAGAGAGGTGATACCCTATCCCTTCGCTATGATGAGGAAGCAGGCGCAAGAGTATCCCTATACTTATTGGCAAAGTACACAGAGCCAACATGCTTCAATTGCGCAAGTGTAGACATAGTAATCACCGTAGACAGTAAAGCTGTCTGTGGCGATTGCTTGAAAGAGACTCTGGAGAAATTACAAGTCTCCGCAGGATAATGTCAACAACTGAGCGAAATAACGTGTCTGGATTGCTTCGCTACGCTCGCAATGACAGGCGTTACCCCTCGTCATTGCGAGAAGCGTAGCGACGAAGCAATCCAGGGCAGCCCTTAAGTTGTTGACATTGCCCCGCAGGAGGGGAAAGACAACCTAGGCGGCGTGGTATACACCAGCGAAGCTGGCGATGCGAAGCATCGGGCCACCCGGCCAGCAAACGAAGTTTGCAAGAGGGGGTGATCTCCGCTTGGCAACATTCTGCCTTCTGGATTGTAATTTGGGTTGATGTGAAAGCTATAGAGCTAGGGGTTGACAGGAAAATAATAGTTACGTATATTGAAAATGGTGACAGAGGATTTTTTATTTATATTTTGGAGGTGATGGCATGGACCCAGATGGTAGTAGACAGTGCATAAACGATGGCTTAATAAGGGATGTACCTGTATACAATGGTGCTGTATTTTTCTGCGTCCATACGCCCCGCGGGAAAATACTCACCTAATAATTTGTATGCAAACAAGCCAATTTCCTTAACCATCGTTTGAAATTCTGCCGATGGTTTTTTTATGCCCTTTTGGAAACAATGTTATAGTCATTCAAGTTGAGAATGAGCTTGCTCATGCTCAATTTCAATGACTATATAGCCAAACAACTTTATATGAGCGAGCTTATTTAAAAGTTGTTTGGCTATACAAAAGGCGTAAGAGACTTGTGCATCCGTAGTAATAGCAAACTATAAAATGGAGGTGCAGACCCATGAACAATGAAGAAAGAATCACAAATTACGGCAACGCCGTTTTATCTAATATCAAATCCAAGGACATGAACTCACTAAAAGCGTTGCTTAACAGTGCCAACGAAGTAGATGTTTTGGATATGATTCAGGATTTATCTGATGAAAATAAAGCGGTAGTCTTCCGCCTGTTATCAAAGGATACAGCATTATTCGTTTTTGAGCGACTTGACACGACTTTCCAGCAACAATTGATTCGCTCCTTTACAGATGAATCGGCAATTGAGATTATTGCCGCACTTGACCCAGATGAGCGGGTACAACTGTTTGAAGAGATGCCCGCAACATTTGTAAAAAAGATGCTGTCTACTCTATCCCCAGAAGAACGTAAAATGACTGACCTACTGATGGGGTACAAAGCAGAAACCGCCGGGCGTATCATGACACCAGAATTTGTACATTTGCACAAAGGCATTACGGTGTCAGAGGCGATGGAACAAATCAAGGCTGTGGCAGTAGAAAAAGAAACAATTTACACTATTTACATTACAAGCAAAGCAGGAAAATTGGAAGGCGTAATCTCCTTGCGGGACCTTTTGATTTCCGATTCATCTTCCAAAATTGATGATGTAATGGATGAGATTTCCGCTAAGGTTTCAACGGATACTGACCAAGAAGAAGTAGCAAGACTACTGCAAAGGTTGGACTGGCTGACTGTTCCCGTTGTTGATACGGAAAATCGTTTGGTCGGTATTGTAACCATTGACGATGCCATAGATATCTTGGAAGAAGAAGCTACCGAGGATATCTTGGACGCTGCCGGCTTTGCTGATGTTGCAGGGAAAGAAACTGATAGAAGCTGGGTTCTGACAAAAGGAAGCTTACCCAAGATATGGCTGGTACGTATGCCATTTTTGCTCATTGCCCTTGCCGGAGGGATAGCAGCAGGTTTCATTATCGAGGGCTTTGAAGAAATGCTGGAATCCATAATTGTTGTAGCTTTTTTCATCCCTGTTATTCTGGATATGGGGGGCAGCGTGGGTTCCCAGTCCTCAACTGTATTTGCCCGTGGTATTGTTTTGGGGCATATCAATATCAAAAATTTCATAAGGCCCTTCCTAAAAGAAACATGGGTTGGACTTACCATAGGTATAATTTCAGGGGCAATAACTGCAGGTGTAATCATGATATGGCAAAATTCTGCTATGTTGGCGGTTACGGTTGGCCTCGCCCTGGCGTCGACTATTACAATTGCCGCTGCTCTGGGCTTTTTAACTCCATTTATTATTATGAAGCTTAGAGGGGATCAAGCTGCAGGGTCATCGCCCATTATCACAACTATAAAAGATATAACCGGGCTATTCATCTATTTCGGGTTTGTTGCTTTGCTAATGGGTTCCTATTTGTAAGGCAAAAAATACACGAGGCTGTCTTGTAGAGGACACACATCAAGAACCCGCGGCACCAAAGAGTTACATTTCTTTGGGTGACGCGGGCGGCATGATGTCTGTCACGTTAAGAAACCTACAAACATCAGTCTCGTCATCCCACGCTTGACCCGGGATCCCCCATCCTTTATCGAAAGACTAAGGGGATCCCGGTTCAAGGCCGGGATGACGTGATTTCTTGTTGCTTAGCTATTTTTATACCCCGAACTCAACAAAAAGAGCCATAAGTCCATAAATTATAAGTGCCCCACCAGAAATTATATGACATATAATCGGGGGGATTCCCCTGACATGCTTTGTCCTTGCAAGAAAGAAAGATGCCGCCGAGTAACCAAAATGAGCCAACGCCACTGTTAGTGGAATAATAAAAGTCGAGTTTGGCAGAAATATAAAGGTAATCCCCATAGTAATCAGCATAGCCTCCACACTCATTACTATTCCCACAATGACAAATGTCTTGACCGAGGTACCTTTCTCCCCTGTAAGCTCCTTGCGCTTTTTAACACGCTCGCATACAAAGTATTGCGAAATTGTCCAAACCCCAAGGGCAATAAAGGCAATGCCAACAACAAGGTCTGGGTCAAAGGGTATGCGCTCATATATAAAACCTGCGACCAAAAATCCTATTATACATAGCCCTAAAAGAAATCCATTAATAATTGCGAGATACATAAATTTGCATCTATTTTGTAGTCCAAGTGAAAGCCCAATAAAAAAAGCATCCAAGGAGACAATAAGCCCCGACAAAACCGGCATTAGCATATCGCCAACCTCCTATCAATAAGTTAGTATAAGGAAAAAAGTTTTCCTTACACTAACTTATGCCGGCCTGTCTTTATGCGTTACGGTTTGTTCTGATACGGGGAGCTAAGACATCATGATAGAAAAAAATAAGTTTTATACCCTAAAGGGTTATGCGCTACAAGAGGGCAAATCCATAACATCCTCCATGGAGGACTACTTAGAAATGATATATAGAATCCACATAGGCGGCGACGCCGTTAGAATTGGCGCATTGGCCAAGAGTATTAATGTAAAGCCTTCTTCCGCGTCAAAAATGGTTGATAATCTTAGGAAAGAAGGCTTGGTAATCTCGGAAAAATACGGCTACATAAAACTGACGGATGCAGGGATTGAGCTGGGGAGATATCTGGTTTTCAGGCATGAAACCCTCCATCGTTTTTTATGCTATATAAATCAATCAAATAATGAACTGGAGCAAGTTGAAAAAATTGAGCACTTTATTAATGTTCAAACAATTATGAATATACAAAAGTTGCTGGATGAGCTATAGGGAATGCACAATAACCCTTTACAAGGATTTTTCATACTATAGAAAAAAATATACTGGAGCGGTTATAGTGTTTTTTTATTTATTTGGAGCCGCGTTGCTGGCATTTTCTGTATCACTTGATGCCTTTGCTGCGGCTTTTGCTTATGGATGCAATAAAATCAAAATACCGTTATTGTCAACGGCTATTATCAGTCTAATATGTACGGCCACCATAGGCCTATCCTTTGTTTTTGGAACAGCCCTTTCTCAGTTTATCCCCCCGTGGGTTGCCACGGGATTATCATTTAGTATTCTTTTGGTTATCGGCATCACAAAATTATTAGACTCCATAACAAAGACAGTCATCCGCAAACACGCCAATATCAATAAGGAAATCAAACTGTCATTGTTTAATTTCAAGCTAATTCTTCGTCTTTATGCCGACCCCGAGACTGCCGATGTAGATGAATCCAAAAGCATTTCTGGAAAAGAGGCCGCAGTACTGGCAATATCTCTGTCCTTGGATGGCTTTGCGGTAGGGTTTGGTGCTGCATTCCTCGGATTTAATGTGCTTGCTGTTATTTTATTCACATTGGTAGCCAGCGGATTAGCCCTATGGCTAGGCTGTATCCTTGGCAATAAGGCCGCAAAAAACCTGCGGTTTAATATTTCATGGGTTGCAGGTGTAATCTTAATTGGACTCGCATTTATGCAACTGTTTTAGCGCAGTAAGGATTTACATGCACCATACAATGTTTGACCTTTGGAAATCCTCCCTCAATTGCATCATGGACCTGCTGGGCTATGGCGTGGCCCTCCCCAATTGAAAATGATGCTGCCACACAGATATCTACATCCATGTAGATTCTACTCCCAAAAATCCGTGTATTGAGCCGGTCAATACCATCCACGGAAGCTTGGGCCAGAATAACCTTGCGCATTGCATCTATTACAGCATCATCACAAGCCCGGTCTGTCATTCTTCCAATAGCGTCTCGCATAATACTTATTGCTGTTTTGATTATAAACAGGCTTATAACCAAGGCGGCAACAGAGTCGAGAATAGGGAAACCAAGCCTTGCCCCTAATATGCCGACAAAACTGCCGATTGATGACAGGCCATCCACGCGGCTATGCCACGCATCTGCCATAAGGGCACTTGAGTCTATTTTCTTTGCGGCGGAACGTACATACCAGTACACAGATTCTTTCACACCAATAGAAATAGCAGCCGCTATCAAAGCCAACACACCGGGGATGGCTAATTCGTTAAAATCACCCGCCAAGATTCTTTGCACACCGGCCCAGCCGATTCCAATTCCAACAGAAAGCACTAGCATTGCCAGAAGCAAAGTCGCTACACATTCAAACCGCTCATGGCCGTAAGGATGCTCCTTGTCCGGCTTCTTGTTTGCAAGCTTAACTCCAATGATAGCAATAACCGTACTTACCAAATCGGTAAATGAATGAACCGCATCCGACACCATTGCGGCAGAATTGGCAAATATCCCAGCGAATAATTTGAAAACAGACAGGACTATATTAATAATAATGCTGTTACGCGCTACGGATACTGCCATTTGCTCATTAGTTTTTTTCATAGATTTTCCCCCATAGTGGTTTGATTTATAAAAACAAAAAAGCACATCCACGGAACATATTACTGTCCCGCAGATGTGCTTATCCTCATCTGCTGCCGCATACACGGCCCGGCCCCATAAACCTAAGTTTATCGCCTGCTCAGTTTATTTTAAGTCGATGTAATCAACAACTCTCCCGTTACTATATTCTATGCGGAGGTGCTTGTCAATGTTGCCCTCAAGTCACCTGTCGTGGTTATAGCGAACTGGTACTCTGTTTTAGTGCCTTCTGGAAGGATGCGCCGGATTCCGACCTGTTGAGTCGTGTGCGGCATTCATGTTTTGTAACGCTCTGCCGTCAGATTGTTACGAAACTCCATTTTACATTTTGAAAAAGTGCAAATATTCGTGAAAATACGAATAAGCAATAAAAATACAAAGCCGTTTCTTAGTTTAGTAACAATCTGCCGTCCCCCGTCCCACCAGTGACGTCCCCTATCCTGCGTCCGCCCTGAGTGTCATTTTAATGCTTCCACTAAAGCAGCAATAAATTGACTTGTATAATCATTCCTGAGATTGCCCCAGACACGACTTTCATCGAATCGTATGACAATATTTCCGATTCGTATCTCAGTTCGTATATATCGTAGATTCGATGGGATATGCCAACCACCAGGTGATACGGGCATCCAGGGATAGAGCATTAACACCTCTGTATTGTTGTCATTTTGAATGTGCACATGCTGAGGATTAAGCCTACCCGTTGATTGTAACCACGAGGTTGCACGTTCTTCGCAATTGTAAATATAAACTCCAATTGCCAAATAAGATGAGTTATTGGTACTAGTGAAACGTGCCAGTGAATTCCATACAGTTGCATAAACCCGGCGTTGTCGCTCGATGGGAAGATTGTGATTATCTTCGCTTACAATGCGTAACTCATGAATATAGCCTTCTTCAACCAATTGACTAATTGCATTGTCGAAATGATGGAATTGATTTTCGTTGATTGTAGAGATAGGAGAAGCATCAACTCTTGATGGCCGTTGAAATAGATTATTCACTAAATAATTCGAAGCAATTACAAAGACAATGAAGGCAACAATTATTACGAAAAAGGTAATAAAACTATACACAAAAACAAATGCACAACCTCTCGATCCTTGCCAGTTACGCTTGTACAATCGAATACTATAAATAATAATTAGCACCCATGAGCAGAGGAGCCAATATCCCTTGTTTAAGAGAAAATCATATATAATCCAATTCAGCATTCGCATTATTATCACACCATTCTAAATTTGATACTCATTGCTCACGTGTCAAATGTAGTCTTGTTGTCTCACGATAGTTAATCACATATGCCAAGCCAGCGTGTATCATTCACACTGCAAGCAAAACGGTTTATGAACTCAACGGATCTCAATATCGCACTAACACTTCTTGGATTAAGGTCAACACGACCTCTAAAGAAATTATAATCGACTGGTCGTATTAACCATGTCTGCGAGCCTGGTCTCCATATATAATTCAGAGCATCAGGATTGAGTGCAAGGTTAATTAAGCTTAAAGCGGATTGCAATGCATGGCCATGGCCTACTCGTGAACCTGCACCTATTTGCCCATGTGCATCAATATCTTGTAATGCATGAAGTGCTACCCCAATGTGTAATAAAGCTAACTCTTGCCGAACTTGAGCACCTACATCGGGACAATTAATTACATAGTGAACCAATGTCATGGTTCCTAGTGTTGTTGGCATAAGCCTTGCCGCATTAGGATGGATTTCGCCGCGACTCACAGCATCTCTTAGTGAGTTGCTCGCAATGGCATCCATATCTATACCAAAACCAGCATTGTATATTGCACGCGCCAAGACATCATAGCCGATTAGGCATGAAAGTGGATTACCAGTCCCATTAGCAAGGCCTATTGCTGCGGCTAAAAGATTCTCTGAATGTTGAATCCTTGAGTCTACTTGATTTGGTGAGTTAGCATTAAAATGTAGCCCATATGTCCCTCCCGGGTAAGGCCATAAGCTGCTTTCTTCATCTGCAAGTCGCACATAGTGTGCTAATACATCGGTTATATACTCTGATAGTCCTGCCCGCTGTCCTGCATGACGCGTAATATCTTCGTGGATATTCCTTGACCATAAACCATTTTTATCAACATATTTAAGGGGATTTGCATTGCAGTACAGATAATAGTTAATCCCATCACATACTGCATCTTGTGCTCCAAACCTTCCTAATGTAGGTATAAAATAGCGAGCTTGTGCGTAATACATACTAGAAATATCATCAGTCTGGTAACCTGTGAAGCCGAAGGGGTTAGAGTTTTGCATAGAGTCCACTGTTGGCACACCAAACGCATCGTAGGCCATGTGTGCCTCGCTGTCAGCATTGAGTAAACGAATAGGTGACCCGAGGTGGTCTTGGAGGTAGTGGAGATTGCTATCCTCTGTCGTTACTGAAAGCAGACTATTGCCCCATATGAAGCTTTGGGTGTGCTGGTTATGTCCTTGTGTCATCAACAGATTATCGTAAGGTCGTGTCATATCCAGGACATAGCGGACTTCCTTGGTTGGGTCGGGGACAATGGCAGCACTAGCGGCTTGAGGAGTGCAAAGGTTTTCAAGCTTTTTAACGCGATTCCTAAAGCCATCGTAGGTGTATTCTGCGGAGCCTTTGGCAGGGTTGTGGGCCGATACCATCATGTTGGTGGCGTCGAAGGTGTAGGATGCGGTGAGTTGGCCGTTTTGCGTGGTTTGAGTCAGGTTG
>WQVF01000074.1 GCA_009781725.1 Defluviitaleaceae bacterium | reverse complement strand
TCGCTTAACTTCTCTTATACAACTTCCTTCCGTCATGTGGGCTTTTTTATCGTGTCTTCTTCTTTGTTACCATTATATCCCATGTGCGACCGCTTTTCTTTTCTGCTTTTCGCAATCACCTAAATGTATGAATAAGTTAACAACAGTGTATGTGTATTGAACATGTTGCTGTCCATTGCTGCAGACAATGGAATGGCTTTTCGCATTTCCTGAAACGTCTCAGGACAAAATTGTAAACCATAATCCAAAACCTGCCTAGTGCGAGTTGTGAAAACGACCATTTTCACAACTCGCACTGTCGGAGGAGGGTGTGTTGTGTCATAATCCCTTAGATAATTAATTACTAACCATCTGCGTCCATGGACAGCAGTGACGCAGGTAAAATGAGAGGAGAATTGTAATGAGAAAATGCGTATCTGCAATGAAGAGGTTTTGTGCAATATTTATTGTGGCTTTGGTAATTGTCACAAAAGTGGCTTTTGTGCCGAGTTGCGATTACTACCCGGTGGAGTGTCCTTCAATTGAAAGCCCACGTGAGGACCAACCACCTGAACCAGGCGGTGTGAAGCCCTAGTCGACGGCTATTCCGAAGTTTGTCATAATCCGTCTTTGAGCAATCGGTATATTGTGAGCCCTTCCATAATCTTTAAATATCATAAATCCATAAAGAGCCATGGCGAAATATGCCAGGCTTTTTTCTTTCTCATTCCTTTCGTATAAATTGAATGCCTTGTTGTAAATTAGTAGCGGGAGCGCAAGCATAGAACTGTGACTGCGGTCAAAGTCTACGGCCTTTACAATTACTTCCATGGCATCCCTTCGCCTGTCTAGTTTCCCAAGGCATATTGAGTAGTTATACGATAACCCAGCATACATACGTGACTTTTCTTGTTCGTCTACACATCGTGAATCTAGGTTTTCTAGCATGGCATCGTATATCTTGGATGCTCTTTTATAGTCGCCTGTTGCCATGTAGCACACGGCAAGACAGTCTATAATGACTGATTCGTTGTGGGTGAGAGGTTTTCTGTATATTCCACGTTCATTGTAATCGGGCCATGTAAGTGCTAACGCTTGTAGCAACATTTTTTCACATTCGGGATTGGCTGCGCCATAGGTATTTATGAATAACATAGCCTCCACACGAAGAATAAATTGAAGATTAACCCCCTCCTTATAATTTCTATATCCCCTGAGCTTTTCTAGTTCCACAGCCGCTTGGTCATGCTTGCCAGTGACCAATAATAAATGAATATGGTCTCTGAGCTCTCTGGCGTCAAAATCATCTTTCTTGAGAAAAAAATTGCAATATAACTGCGGGTCTCGCCCCAGACGTTGCATTAGGGGCTCTACCTGATGCATATTGGGCCTTTTAATCACATTACGTTCAATTTTGCTTAGATTAGCTACACTACATATGCCTTGAGACAGTTCCTTTAGCTCTATCTCTGCTTCTTTGCGTAGCAAGGATATCATTTCGCCTATGCTGCTGCATGGGGGCATCTTGCCTCTTGCGTAAGGCTGCTTCTCGATTTGTGGGATATCTAGTTTTTCCATACCATAGGTATCGAATTGCACATCATAATTATCCTTAGCTACGTGTAGGATTTGGTCTGCGTTTTCCTTTTCACCCAATAGTAAGTACCCTGCATAGGCCAGCTTTAATAATGCAGTAATTTCTTGGGCTTGGCCTAGGCCTGATAATGCCTTGACTTTAAGTAGCAAAAAATCCGGTGTTCCCATCCCCTCGTTGCGGATAGCCGATGTACTAAGTCCTAATTCGCATGTGTCCAGGGCATCTTGATAGGCCTCCATTTGCAATTGGCAATCCGCCAATGTCAATAGAATTTGGATTATATGCCGGTCCCGCTCTCTTTCCCCTTCCGGCAGACGGATTAAGCCGTCTTTGGTTTCGGTAAGTATTCTTACTGCGGAAACCAGTTCACCTTGTCTTGCGCGGATTCTGGCTAGGGTGTGGAATAACTCCGGCTCTTCGAAAAGGAGTGCGGTTTTCCCGGGGCTGCTGTCGTCTATATCATCGAATGTTATCTCTAAGCCTTGATATATAACAGCCTCAATTTCATAATCTGGCCTGCCATCATGTTCCATCACTTTGGCTTTTTCACTTAACTGGTATTGTGGGTTAGTAAGTACATTGTCAGGGTTAATGAAATCCTCCAGGGGAGTACCTAGAGTATCAAGTACCTGTAAAATGCGTTCTTCTCTTGGTAGTGCCTTACCCTTTTCTATGCGGTTAAGCATAGGTTCGTAATGGTCAAGGCTATCCACAAGCCGTCCCTGTGACCACTTCCTTCGGTTGCGTAAAGCAGTGATTGCCTTGCCATAGTCAAAAATAGGCATAATGCCACCTCCAATCTTAAACGACGGGGGTTGCTTGTGCTACTTGTGCTGATTATATATAATTTTGTGGAGGCAAGCAATGATTTATGAAAATAAGGATATTGTCATGTGTTGTTATTGTGTTATATTACAATGAAATCATTTTTTGACCGTATGGTGTCATACGGATTTTTTGTGGGATGTTACAATTTTCCATGTTTGCCATTATGAGGCCTAATCCTATTGGACCTCTTCTGAAATCGGGCAAAACAAGCTGCAGTTCAAGCTTGTTTTCCCTATTTCAGAAGAGGTCTATTGTTAACCCCTCAACAAAGTTGTACAATACCCCCCGACAATCTTTAACAAAAAAAGCAATCGTGGGGGCGGCTCTGCCTACGCGATTGTTTTCACGTTTGCTTAATGTGAAAGTAGGAGTACGGGGCTGTCACGTTAAGACGTAATAAAAAATCCGTCATCCCGGGCTCGACCCGGGATTCCCTTAGTCTTTCGACAATGGTTATGGGATCCCGGATTAAATCCGGGATGACGAGCCTTGAAATAACGGTATTCTTAACGTGACAGCCCCTCGAAGAGCTATCATGTTTTGATGGTGAGAAATAGCCTTTCATGGGCGATTAGGAGGAGTTCTTTCAATGAAGTTCAACAGCAAGCTGGTTTTTCCCTTAATTATTCTATGTACCGCCGGGCTTTATCTTTTATTGATTTTTGGGGTCGGCTCCAACCAGACCTTTAGTGTCGGCAATGTCCGCCAGGGCCTTGACCTTATGGGGGGCGTCAGTATCCTTTACGAAGCCAATATCCCCAATCCTTCAACTGCAGATATGAATGCAGCCAACAATATGCTCCGGGACAGGCTTGACCGGCGGGGCTATCTTGAGGCGACCGCCGTTGTGGAAGGCTCTCGCCAGATACGTGTAGAGATTCCCGGCGTAGATGACGCCGAGGCCGCCGTTGCGGAAATCGGTGCTACTGCCCTTCTTACTTTCCGAGACGAAATGGGCAATATTCTGCTTACGGGTGCCGATGTGGCGGATGCCCGCTCCGAGTTTAGCCAGGGGCATGGGATGGGGGTTTCTCTTCGCTTTACCTCCGAGGGCACCCAGCTTTTTGCTGATGCTACTCGCGCAAACATGCATCGGCCTATTATGATTTATATGGATGAAGAGCTGATTAGCGCACCCAATGTTAACGCAGTAATTACTGATGGCGTGGCTCAGATTACTGGCCGCTTTACCCGGGAAGAGGCTGACCTCCTTGCTTCTCAAATCCGGTCTGGCTCTCTGCCATTTGGCCTTGAGGTTATTTCCATGAACTATATTGGGGCGCGCCTTGGCGCTGAGGCCCTGCAAACTAGTATTATCGCCGGGATTATAGGCTTGGCCCTTGTGCTTCTTTTTATGGGATTGGTGTACCGCACCATGGGCCTTGCCGCCAATTTGGCCCTTGTAATATATGTAGCCTTGGTAATGGTTTTAATCAGCGGAATCGGCGTAACCCTCAGTCTGCCAGGTATTGCGGGGATAATCCTCTCAATTGGGATGGCGGTGGACGCCAATGTCGTTATTTTTGAGCGAATACGGGAAGAAATCTCTGTCGGGAAATCCCTGCGAGGTGCTATCCGCACTGGGTATAAACGGGCCTGGCCTGCGATTCTTGACAGTAATGTTACGACCTTGATTGCAGGGGGTGTACTGTTCTGGCTGGGAACCGGACCTATTATGGGCTTTGCTCAGATGCTTATTATCGGTATTTTGGTTTCCATGTTTACTTGCCTATTCGTAACTAGGATAATCACCACCTGCTTGATTGACTTAGGGTTGGTTAAATCCTCTCATATCTTGCCTCGTAAGAAAAACGAAGATATAGTCGAAGCCGATGAAGCAGAGGAACCCCAAAAGCAATCCCTATGGGCTCTGTTTAAATCCGAAAGCCCGGTGCCCAGGCCAATTGTAGAAAAACGGAAAATTTATTTTGCATTCTCTGTCGGGGTCCTTGCCATTGGGCTTGCCTTTATGCTGTTTCATGGGGTGCGAGGCAACGGTTTCTTTAATATGGACGTTGAATTCTCCGGTGGGACTTCCTTTTTTATAGAAATGGGCCAGTCCTTTGAGAATGCTGATGTGGAGAATATCGTCCGGGATGTAACGGGAATCGCCGCGCCTCAGGTGCAGCCGGTTATTGGAGAAGACGCTGTTATGATTCGCGTAACCCAACTGGAGGCGGAGGCACGTCTCGCACTGATAGATGCATTGGCCGAGAGGTATAATCTTGAGCCCGGTGCATTCTCCTACGCGGATGTTAGCCCTGCGGTGAGCCAAGCAATGCAGCGTTCCGCAATTTTGGCTATTGTGTTTGCCTCCCTTGGGATGCTCCTGTATATCTCCATCAGATTCCGGGATTTGCGCACTGGTGGCAGTGCGGTTATTGCCCAGCTTCATGATGCCTTGGTTGTGCTCTGCGTTTATGGCATACTGCGGATACCCCTGAATTATGCGTTTATCGCGGTTATGCTTACAACTTTGGGTTATTCTATTAATGCCACGATAATTATCTTTGACCGTATGCGTGAGAACCGGGAACGTATCAAAAAAGGCGGCCCGGCTCTACTAATGAATACCAGTGTCACCCAGACCCTTAGGCGGACGGTAATTTCTACTTTGACGTCCTTCCTTGCGGTGCTGATGCTGTATATAATAGGGGTTGCGGCAATTAGAGACTTTACCTTGCCAATATTGGTTGGACTGGTATTCGGTGGATATTCCTCGGTATTCCTTTCTGGGTCAATGTGGTTTATGATGGTGAAAGGAAAAGGGAAATCGTAATTCCCCCTCGTTGTCATTCCGGCCTTGAGCCGGAATCCCCTGTCTTTTGTCGAAGACTAAGGGGATTCCGGCTCAAGCCCGGGATGACATTAAAGAAATGATACAATAAAAGTAACAATCTTTATTTTATACTCCAGGAGGAAAATGTAATGAAAAAAAGAAATTTTAGTAGTGCAACTAAAGTAAGAACCGCACACAGAGATGAAAGAATCAAGGCAAAACAAGCTGTCCAGCAAGAGGCAAAAAGAAAGCAAATGAAACAGATTGCGATTGGGGCCGGGGTGGCCCTGGTAGTACTTGCGGCAATCACATTCGGGCTATTGTCCTACTATGGCGATAACATCGTTGCACGTATAAACGGCATCCCCATCCGTGCAAGTGAAATCACTGCTACCCATATAGCTACTGGCGAACAGCAGCTCAGGAACCGGAACGCTGAAATCTGGACTCAGGACTGGGAGCGGGATTTGAGAGAAGAGGCAGTGCGGGTTGTGGCAATGCCATATATATTCGAAGAGTTTGGCCGGGAGATTGGCCTTGAATTTGAGCCAGACACTCCTCACACTACCATAGTCCACACAGTGACCCAGACAATAGTAGATGATCCAGACCTTTTCGCTGAATTTAGCGGATATATGGTAGAAGGCATGACCGTAGCCGATGTAGAGGCCCAATATGCCGAGCAGGAAGCACACGCCGAGGAAATGAGAATAATAGCCCAGGAAATTTTTGAAAGGGCCATAGCTGGCGAGGATTTTGTTGAGCTTATGGAAACCTACGGTGAAGATCCTGGGATGGTAGGTAATCCGGAAGGTTATACCTTTGTGGCTCACCAAATGGTGTCGGAGTTCTCGGAAATGACAATGTCATTAGAAATTGGGGAAATCGGCCCTCCTGTGCGCTCCGATTTTGGGTGGCATATAGTGTTGCGCGTTGAGCCTGATCCGGACAATATAATGCAAGGCATAGAAGCTGACGAAGAGGATCTTCTTGGTGCGCAGCATATATTGGTTTCAACAGCAACACCGGAAAGTCAGCATCGCCGGAATCTTGACGAAAGAATGGCCGACTTTGAGCATAGCATACGCATGAGCATGACTAATGCTGTAGGCCGGGGTTTTGATACCAGACTAAGCCAAGCAGACTTGGTGTTTAGGTCTGCACTAAATAGAATGCCTGTAGAGACAACGGCTACACCTGATATTCATGTAGGGTTTTAGAGTCGTCGTCGGGGCTGTCTTGTGAAGCAAAAACCATGAATATCTGTGCAGAACAACCGTCGTTGCGAGCATAGCGAAGCAATCCAAGCTTGGATTGCTTCGTCGCTTTGCTCCTCAAATGCTTTTATGTTGACAATGTGGTGCCTATTTATTCAGGAAAATGCTTAACGAGGCAACCCCTTTGTACATAACCTGACAAAAACGGAGGTTCCGATGAAAACTACAAAGAGGCAATTAACATGCTGGCTTTTCCTTGCTTTATTTTTGTTTCTTGCTGCCTGCGGAACAAACCAGCAACCCGAACCCGTTTCTCCTCAGGATGAAGCCCATGACGAAGCTCCAGTCCGTGAAGACCAAGAACTGCCACAGGAACACGCAACCCTTCCTTTACCCAGACACGACGATATACCTGAGGCTACCAGGGAAATTACCTATGAAATGCTAAGCCCCCAAGCCTACTACACCCTCCCCGAGCCTAGTCTATACGGTGTAATGAGCGTCGAAGAGGCAATGCAAAATCGCCGTTCCCGCAGGAACTTCCGGGATGAGGCCCTTTCAATCGACCAGGTGTCTCAATTACTGTGGGCAGCTTATGGCATTACCTTGCCTCATAGAGTGGGAGGGGGCTTTCGAACGACGCCTTCTGCCGGTGCGACCTTTCCATTGGAGGTATATATAGTAGCTGGTAATATTGTAGGTATGTATCCCGGAGTATTCCGATACGACTCGGAAAGGCACATGCTGGTGCGTCTGCATGAAGGTGATATACGGGAAGAGTTGGCTGATGCAGCACTCGGCCAGAGGAGTGTTGCTCAGGCACCTGCGGTTATTTTTTATAGTTCGGTGATGCAGAGAATCACCACCCATTACGGTGACCGTGGTGTAAGATATGCATATATGGAGCTGGGGCATTCTGCCCAGAATGTATACTTGCAAGCAGAGGCGTTGGGCCTTGGAACCGTTGCCATTGGGGCTTTTTGGGATTATAGATTAAGTGATATATTCAGGCTGGAGGAAGGGGAAGTGCCCCTGTATCTTATGCCGGTGGGGTATTTTTATTAATGGGCGCATATATATAAACATCCCTACAAAGAGGTGTGTCCATGAAAATAACTCTATGTTTATTCCTCCTGCTCCTGCTTCTTGCCGCCTGTGGCCGCTCCGATGATGTGGGAGGCCGCCTTCCGATGGTTGTCACCCAATGGGATGAGGAAAATGAAATCCTACGTTGGTTCAATTATGGGGACTATGGCGAATACATACAAAATCCTGTTGCCGGCAACTTCACTGGCCTTGCCCGCATCGGCGATGATTTTCCCGTGCCTCGGGCAATGGTTGCCAAGATGCTATCTCTTGCCGCCGCAGACCTCCACACCACCCAGGCCTGGGCGCGGTATCCGGCCATTTCCTTTTTAGATGTAAACCCTGAGCATTGGTACTTTGAATATATCAATGCTGTATATGTACTGGGCCAAATGTCCGGTTATAACAATAATTTTCGACCAAGGGACATGCTTACCCTTCACGAGGCTGGGCTCTTGATGGCTGCCCTTAATCCTGGCGGCCCGGGACTTCAAATCACCGATGATAACCGAAACCTTCCCATATCCTATGCTCTGTGGGTGGACTTATTTAATCGATATCTGACAGATACAGGGAGCACGGGAGTGTTGGAAACGCTGGAGATTATACCTCTTATTCACGACAATACTGCCGAGCGAGTAACCACCAACCTAGGCAGCTTTTCTAGCACAGGGATAAACATGGAGTTTTACCTAGATACAGAGATAAAAGTACTGCATCGAGATGGGGAGATAGTTGCGATGCTAGGGCAGACTGCCAACCAGCCTATTCTTCGCAATGCATTTATTCTGGAAGCAGATGATATCGGCCTCACGATTTTATTGGGAGGGGCTACTCGGCAGTATATATTTGGGGATGGGGTAGAGCCGTTGCCACTGGGCACTCTTATCGCTGATATCCAAATATCGGGCACATATATCATTGGCATAACACCGTCTGATACTGTAATCCGCGGCACCTTGGAACAGGTCGGTCCCCGTCGCATTGTGCTTAGGGAATGGGGAGCCTTACCCTTGAGGGCACCCTTTGCGGTTTATTCTATTATGAACGGAATGCGTACCGCTGCAGATTTAATTGTAGGAGCCAATATCGCAGATTTCCATATGACCGATGGTGCAATCGGTGCTGCCGTTATAACGGATACGGCGGCACCGGAGAATATCCGTGTGGTAATCGGTACTTCCAATTTTGCAGGACTGGTACATGAAAATGTTGCGATAACCGCTACAGGGCGGTTTACCGTAAACGGCCCAGGGGTGGATAAAGCCTTGGCAGCTGGGGAGGTTTTCACGGTTTCTGATGCGCTTCTTACAAATGGTGACCGTTTATATATCCAGCCGGTAAACCCGGAGCATCGCCTTGAAATAATTGGCCTTGTACGCAACCAAGCTAACCCCACATATCGGGGCAAAATGGAAATATCCAGAGCAGATGGGGGCTTTATTGTAATCAACGAATTACCCCTGGAGGAATATCTATACGCTGTTGTCCCCAGCGAAATGCCCTCATACTACGGCATAGAAGCCGCAAAGGTACAGGCAATTACTGCCCGCACCTTTGCCATACACCAGTTCTATGAGAACCGCTTCCGTGCCTTTGGTGCCCATGTAGATGATTCGGTTATCAGCCAGGTGTATAATAATATCCCGGAAAATGACATTTCACGGGAAGCGGTGAGGGCCACGGCAGGACTGGTGCTTACCGTTAATGGAGAGGTAATCCGGGCAAATTACTTTTCCACATCTGCCGGTGTAACCGCCAATTTTGGAGAAGTCTGGGCAGGGGGAGGGCAGTTTCCGGCAGCAACGCCACCACACCTGACTTCACAGCTTCAATTTGAACCAGATGATATCCCCGACCGAGCCCTTCGCAACGCAGTAGAGGACTTAAGCCGTGAAGAAAATGCGGATTTATTTTTCCGCAGCCAGGACATCCCTGCATTCGAGAGAGAATTGCCCTGGTTTCGCTGGTATGTACGTATGACCTCAGAGGAGCTTTCCAATAGTATAAATAACGCCATAGGCCCCCGTCACCAAGCCAACCCCGCAATGATACACGCCCTGGATAATAATCACCTTGCCATAGGTGCCGTCCCAGGCAATATAGGTCAATTAACAGCCCTGGAGGTAACAAGGCGTGGCCAAGGTGGCAATGTAATGGAAATGATTTTAACCGGTACAGCCGGTACAGTCCGTGTGCAAACGGAGTTTAATATTCGTAGTCTACTAGCCCCAAGATTCGCCACTGTAACCCGAGTAAACGGTAGCGATGTGACAGGCATGAGCCTAATGCCCAGCGGTTTTTTCTCCATAGAAAAAGAGACCGACCCCGCAGGCAATCTAGTAGCAGTCACCTTTCACGGAGGCGGTCACGGTCATGGGGTGGGTATGAGTCAGAATGGGGCACATGCGCTGCTTCAGTTAGGGTATACGTATAGGGAAGTGCTTATGCATTATTATCCGGGAATAGAGATAACATATTATGCTGCAGCACTTGAATAATTAATAATCGCAACCTCTGATAATGAATTCCTCGTCGAAGCGATTATTTGCTCTAGTTTTTTTCCTACATCAAGCATATATACAACAGCACCGCATTGTGAACACACATGGCAAGGAACATTCTTTATTACGACAATGCATGAATTTAACTCGGTACAATGAGTTGTAACGCCAATTTCCATGTCGCCTTTACAAAAGAAGCATGTCATTTGGATACCGCCTTTCTCGTTTTGAAGTCGATTTCCCATTTTTCTGGATTAGGGAAATAGGCTGTGATTAACCAAGCGAAACCACCACCAACGCCAATGGCTATATGCAGTGGTTTACTGTTATCTGTGTAGCCTAGCATTAATGCGCTGGGGTGTGGGTAGTTGTGCACATTATACAATGGGCATCTATATTGATTCAGCATTAATAAAACGCCCCCATCCAAAAGGATAGGGGCGCATAATTCTTCGACTTCATTTTAAAGCTACTTATCCTTCTTCCGACGTCCAAGCAACTTGATAATCACAATCGACCCGCCCGCCGGTGAGTACCAGCACACCCATTATATTAAGAAGTCCAAGGGCTCCTGTTTGGGGGTTGGGGCGATTGCCGGCTGGTGCCGGGGTTGGGCTATGCAATGGATTTACCTAGTTGTTCTACCTGGGTGTCAGACAGTTGAAATACATCTGCTACATACTGAGGGTCAGCTCCTCTGGATAGTAGCCTTTTGGCTGCTTCAAGCAAGCCTTCGGCCTTGCCCTCAGCCTTTATCTGAGCGTCATAATCCATAAAATCTTTGTAGAGTAGAACATAATAAAATCCTCCTTGTTCACATATCCAGCTAAGTATCCTGATTTCAAGCATATATTTCGTGTTGAGTCTAAAGCATCGGCAGGGCTAAGTCCGCATTGCAATTGTTCCTCATACACCTTGTGAAAATAAGCATATCCTGCTAATACACTGTTGGTGCTAATATTTTTGAGTGCATCGAAGTGGATATCTATGTATGCCACATAGAACTCAGGGATTGGGAGATGTTGTGAGCCCCCTTCCGAAGGAAGGGGGAAATGTCGCGAAGCGACGAGGGGGTTGTGTACGCAGGCCGCAATCAATGGCTTTTAGCGATTGCACTACGCAAGCTGGCAACCCCCCGCCGCTGACGCGGCTCCCCCTTCCTATGGAAGGGGGCTTAGGGCATCAGGTATGTGGATAGTCAGATTATACAATGAAATGGATGTTAAAACTATGCCGATTATAAAAATCGCCCCCATCCAAAGGGACAGGGGCGCATAAAGTTACGTATTTATCTGGCTCACTTCTCAGCCTTCTTCCGATTAAGCATCTTGACGGTAACAATCCCTCCAACCGTGAGTACCAGCACACCCATGATATTAAGAAGTCCAAAGGCTCCTGTTTGGGGGTTGGGGCGATTGCCGGCTGGTGCCGGGGTTGGGCTTGGGGAGGCAGTTGCCGCTACACGATTCCAGATGGCGTTAAGGGTCATGTCGCCGCTTACGGTAAGTGGCAGAGAAACCGGTGTGCCACCAATGGACCAACCGCCGAAGGTGTAACCGGCGCGGGTTGGGACATTGGTAAAGCTATTGATAACAAAGCCCGATGGCCCCATGCGTAGTCCGTCTTCACCGGCAGGGAAGCTACCGGCACCAGCGTTGAAGGTGACAACATATTGATTAGTGCGGGCTAAAGAATTGCTGTTGCTAGGGTTGTTAGCTCCAGCTACCTGGCCGGTGTTAAGGACATAAGATACAAAGGCGGAGATAGGGGAGTCCACATGGGTGGTATTGTTGCCAAGGGCACGTACCTGGATGAGGTGAGTACCTGCGCCAAGGTTAAGGCTGGAGAGGTTGAAGGACAACCCGCCAACGATACCGGCGGTACTGGCTTGGCCGTTGACATATATCCGATAGCCGACAGCGTTGGGTACGGCGTTCCAGCTAAGGGTATGGCCGCTGATGCTTAGGCCGATAGGTGTGTTGAGGGCTGGTAAAGTGGAGCTTGTATATTGTACAAAGGTGCTGATATAAGAATCAGAGTAAGCAACACCGGCACCAACAGCCCGGACGCCAATCAAGTAAGACCCGGAGGTAAGACCAAGATTAGCAATAGGGAAGCTGCGGACGGTAGGCCCAACCATATGCCCGGAAGCTTGTCCGTTGACATAAATCCGGAATCCAATGAGGTCAGCGTGACCGGAGGGGAAGTCCCAGTTGAGGGTGGGATTGCCGGTTATGCGGACGTTGGTGGGGGGGGGTAGGGGAGGACGTGCTTCTGTGAAGCGGCGTACCTCACTGAGGTGGGATGTAACTGTCCCGACTACGGCTCTGACTTGGATATCATAACCACTTCCGCCGACTGTGAGACGTGGGTTGTTGAGTGTAGCGAGGTCGAAGGATGGGTTTGTGGGGCTGAAGTTTGCAGTTGCTGCATTATGAATAGTTGTCCGCCGTGAGCCGTTTACATAAATATAGTAGCGGTCAGCGTTCATTACCGGATTCCAGCGTAGAGTGGAGTTTACTATGCTAAGGCCGGTTGGACGGATGGATTCTGGGGTTACGGGTGGGATAATTACGAAACTCCGGGCTACGCTTTGATTAGAATCAATGTGTGTTGTTCCGTTTCCAATAGCTCTTACCTGCACCAAGTGTGTACCAACTCCAAGAGGTGGTGTGAGGTGGTTAAGATTAAAGCTCAGAGTTGTGCTTGTAACACTTGCTACCTCTTGGCCGTTTACATATATGCGATAGCCTGTTGCATTTGGGATAGCAGGCCAGGTAATCGTGGAGCCTGTTAGTGCGACAACAGGTGTGTATAGTTGTGGGATATCGTTTCTTACCCAGTTGGCGGTTATGGTGACGGCTTGGTCTGGCATTATAAAAGATGTAACACTTGCCCAAGTTCCAGTAGGTGGAGTAGCCTGTGACTCGCTCAAGCTCGTTGTCAAAAAGGCAGGGGTCACCGTCCAGCCTGTGAATGTGTAACCGGGGCGTGCGGCAGTATGCACAGTTACTCTTTCGCCTATGACATGGGTCACGCCGGAATCCCAGGTACCGTTTCCAAGCTGTGATCTCACGCCTTGTACCGGATGCGGTTCTGGAGGGGTGGTGCCTGTCCTGATTGGTGGTGTGTTGTTTATAGAAACACTGTGGGTGCCAATTGGAACTGCCCGCCAAAGGGCGGTAAGGGTAACAGCTTCCAAGTCAGGCATCAAAAATGTTTGTACTGAATTATATCTATTTGCCAGTGTAAGTGCGTTTGCTGGTGCGACTTGCCATCGTACAAAGTAGAACCCTTCGATAGTACCGGCATTAACAGTTACATAATCAACACCCCGCACATGACTTCGGCCGCTGGTTGTTTGCAAGTCTATACGGCCATTGGGTACGTCTTCTGTATTGATAATCCTGTTGTCAATATTAACAGTACCCCTAGCCGCAGCATTTTGTGTCCAGTTTGCAGTTAAGACAACATTTGCTGCCGGCATTGGGAATGACTGGGCACCAATTCCACCCGAAATATCAACATGTGGCACAGACGACCATCCATTAAATGTGTAGCCAGCCCTATTGCCGGGTTGGATGTGTATTGGCGTACCGGCGATTACACCAGTTGTGATAGCATATGGTGTAGTTATTCCTTGTTGCGCGAGTGGTGTATTTGGGCCTGGTGCACCTTCCCAATGTGAGCTGTTGAGTAGGGTGACAGTAAAGTGATTGGGGGCAAGTTGTTCCCAGTTAGCTGTGATTGTTACATTTACAGGAGGCGTTGGCATATGGAATGCAGCAATAGGACTGCCGACATGGTTAATCCTCGTTTGTAGTCCAAGAGGGTCAGTTGTCCATCCTGTGAAACGGTATCCTTCTCTATGTGCACTTATTGGTACCATGGCTCCACCAGAGATGCCTTCCATAACTACTGGAGGAGTGGTAGTACCCAAACCTAAGTTGATGGTAACAGTGGCAACAGGGTCTGCATCACGACGCCATTGACCTATAACTGATACAGTACTGTTGGGCATTGTGAAGGTACCGTGATTGGTATCAGTTACAGGGCTAATATGAACATCATGAGAAAACCATCCCACGAACTGATAACCCGTTCTTGTGCCTGGTACTAAGGTTACAGAATCTCCGACTGTATGCGTGTCTCCAGAGGTTGGCAAACTTCCATTAATGGATGTTGTACCGGTTGGTGTGTGGTTAATTATTACAGGACGGGGAGGGGTGGTGACTTGAGTCCATGTGGCAATTATGGTTACAGGTGCGTTTGGCATTGTAAAAGACGTTGCCCGTAGATATGGGTTTTCAAAAGTTATGCCACTGGAAGGGGCATATGGAACCCATCCAGCAAACGTATACCCTTGCCTCGCTGGGGCATATATGTTGACCGTTTCACCAGCGGCAAATTGACGTTCTAAGATTTGAAACGGACCTCCTTGCCCAGTTACAGAAGCTAATCTGGTACGAAGCGTTACTGTGTTGGTAGGAGTTGGGGTTGCATTCACTACATGTGTTAACGTTGCGCTTAGTGATGAATCAGTAAAGAGGCTTGAAGCATTCGCTACTGCGCGTACTTGTATGATATATGTGCCTGGGGTTGCTAAACTGTTTGTCGGGAGAGTAAAAGTATTTCCAGTTACGGTGTTAGCCACTGGTATTCCGTTAACATAAACACGATACTGTGTTCCGGCTGCATTACTACTGTTCCATGTTAATACGTAATTCGTACCCAAACCACCTTGGATAACCGGTGGGTTAAGAGGTCGGATTTGTGGTTGGGTAGGATTATAGCGTAAATGTTCACTATGTCCGGAATCACTGCCAGATGTTCTTATCGCTCTAACAGTAATATAATTATTGGATTGCTCGAGGTTTGTATGGGGTATTCGATGGGAAGTATTGCCGTTGCCATTCAAGGTAGCAACAGGGGTATTGTTTACATACACACGATAACCGCTTGCCCCAGGTACAGGGTTCCATGATAGTAGGTAGCCATCACCAGTTGAGTCACCCAATGTCAAGCCATTCGGAGGATGAAATGCTGGGGGGGGTGGTACTGGTTGGAAATATGCTCGGACACTAAGGTTGCTACCACTATGAGTATTACTCAATCCCTCTATTGTTAACACATTATTCGCACCAACGATAAAAAGATTTGCATCGAAATCGGGGCTACCATTTATAGTCCATCGGTAAAACTCCCACCCTGAATTTGGGTGTGGAGTGAAAGATAGCGTACTTCCAAATCCAACATTTCGAGTTTGATTCTCAGAAAAAGTGAATGTCTCATTTGGTGACGTCAGATGATTCGGTGGTAAAGTGAAGGACCCAGAAGCACTACCACCACCTTCACTTGGGATAAGTGTTACATTGGTGGAGAATAGCATCGCTGCATTTGCTGAAATCCCGCCAAAGACCCCCACCATAATACAAAGCGATAACACAACCGCCATGCATTTCTTTATTACCTTCATATTTGTAAAACTCCTTCCATACATAAGTAATTTATATTAACTCAGTTAAAATCATACTGAGGTAGCTGCTG
>WQVF01000073.1 GCA_009781725.1 Defluviitaleaceae bacterium | reverse complement strand
TTTAATTTTTTTAGGTGAAAAGCAACGTGAAGTTACACTTGATGAGCTGTATGTAAAAGCGATACAAAAAATGGCGCATTGGTTGACTTTGCCGGAACAAGATGGGAAATATTTCGGCGCGGCGGCATTCCGTGCATGGGCTGATGATATTGATGCGGGGCGTTTTGAAAATGAAAATCTTCCGTTATGGGAAAATTATGGCGTTTATGTTGCCAACCTTGCCACAAACGGCGGCGGCGTACCCACTCATATTATCAAAAATCTTATTGAAATGAACCAAGCATATCAACACTTGTTACCAATTTACGAAAGAATACAAAAAATAATGTCTTTTGGGTGGGAAAATCATGGGGATGGAAAATGCAATATCTGGAATAGCTTAGACGATTTAGAAAGTGGTATGAATATGGATGATGTCAAAGCAACAATGCGCGACAAAGAAAAACGCTCTAAAGTTGCCTCCGTTCTACGCGATTATGCGAAGCGACTCGACCAAGTGGTTGAAATATTAAATGAAAATGTGCGTATGTTATAAGCATTTTCTTCAGAAACCAGAACCTTAACACGAAACGTGTTTACGTTGAGAGTATCGTGTTCTATATTATTTTGTGGGTGCATTAAAAAAAAGCGGTTGTGTGAAAAATTGCCGCACATGAGTGCATATTTCAAGCAATACAAATGCTCCAAAAGCCACAAAACCACGAAATTAAAGCCTTTCGAGGTTCTTGACAATTGTATCAAAGTCAACGCCAATACGGGGCTGTCACGTTAAGAATCGCGCAAATATCAGCCTCGTCATCCCGCGTTTGACGCGGAATCCCATAATCTTTGTCGAAAAACTAGGGGGGACCCCTGGGGCAAGCCTGGGGTGACGGGCTTTTTCATTGCTCCTTTGTGTGACAGCCCCTTTTTGTTGGCATTTAGGTGTTCTGGTTATGGGCTGGCTGGTTACACACATTACATACCTTTATGAATCTCAAAAAATGCCGCTAGGGCAGTATCTAACTGCTCTTTTGTGTGGCCAGCTGAGACTTGCGTCCTCACCCGGGCTTTGCCTTTTGGCACCACCGGGTAGAAGAAGCCTATGGCATATACCCCTTTATCCAGCAGCTTTTCCGCCATCTGTTGGGCCTTGAGTTCGTCGTATAGCATTACTGGGACGATAGGGTGGGTGCCTTCTACTATATCTAGGCCGATTGCCTTTACTCCTTGGCGGAAGTAGGCGGTATTTTCCTCTAGGCGGGTTTTGAAGGATTTGTCCTTTTGGATTAGCTCTAACACTTTGAGTGTGCCTGATGCGATAATCGGGGACAGGGTATTGGAAAAAAGATATGTCCGGGAGCGTTGGCGCAGCAGGTCGATGATGGGCTTTTTCCCGCTGGTGTAGCCGCCGGAGGAGCCTCCCAGAGCTTTGCCTAGGGTGCCGGTTAGGATGTCGATTCTGTCCATTACATGGCAGTGCTCATGGGTGCCTCGCAGTTTTTCGCCGATTACTCCCACCCCGTGGCTGTCGTCTACGATTACTATGGCGTCGTATTTTTCTGCAAGGTCGCAAATGGCTGGGAGATTGGCGATTACACCGTCCATGGAGAATACACCGTCGGTTACTATGGCTTTGATTCTGGCAGAATGGGCTTCTTTTAGTTTGGACTCCAGGTCTGCCATGTCGTTATTTTTGTAGCGGTAACGGGTGGCCTTGCATAGGCGCACCCCGTCAATGATACTTGCGTGGTTAAGCTCATCGCTGATTATTGCGTCTTGGGCGGTGAGGATGGTCTCGAAAAGCCCGCCGTTGGCGTCATAGCAGGAGGAATACAGAATCGTATCCTCTGTACATAAGAAGTCGCTTAAGCTCGCCTCCAGATTTTTGTGAAGCTCTTGGGTGCCGCAGATAAACCGCACCGAGGATAGGCCATAACCCCAGATGTCAATGCCTTGTTTTGCGGCTTCTTTAACCTCTGGGTGGTTAGAAAGGCCTAGGTAGTTGTTTGCGCACATGTTTATAAGGTCATGGTACTGGGTGGTGTTTATCTGGGAAGATTGTGGGGTGGTGATTACGCGCTCGGTTTTCCATAGGCCTGCGGAATGGATTTCGTTGGTAGATTCGGCCCAGTGAATGTATGCGGACTTCATTTATAGATACCCCGCTTCTTTTATTGCTTCCAGTGCCGAGGCTGCGTCTTCCGGTGCAACCAGCACAATGGGGCCGGTGCAGCCCATGCCGCTGGTGGCGTAGATGCCTTTTTTCCAGAGGGCATGTACGGCGTCTTCCAGTTCTAATATTTCTATGCCGGCGATTTCTTCTGTTACGATTTTTTCCGGGGGAGGGGTTATTGTTTCAGTTGGAGCCGTTCGAACCGTTGGTTCGGGCTTTAACAGGTCGTCCAGCCCTGCCCTTTTTGCCGCGGCGAATTCCGCGTTAACTTTTTTCACTAGGTCGCCTTTGGCGCAGGCGGCGGCGTAGGCTATTGCCCCTGCAACTACCGGTGCTCCGGAGGCTCTGGAGAGAATATTAACGATTTGGTTATAGCCCTGACCCACGCCGGGGCCATAGCCGTCTCCAATGGATTCGTAACTGCCGCCTGTGGTGAAGGCGGATAGGGTTTTCATGATTACATTGCCGGTGAGACTGTCCACTACCATAATGTCTGGAGTGCCTTGGAGCAGGTCATTGCCTCGCATGGTGGCACCTTCCCTGGCAGAACCTGTCAGGTTGATATCGTAGCCTTTGTATTTGAGGGATTCCAGGGCGCGCTCTACGGAGCGGGCTCCGTCGATATTGAGTACTCCAACCGTTGGGTTGAGGTTACCGCAGGCTTTGGCAACCCCTATCCCTGCGATGGCGTTTTTAAGCATGGCAGCGTTGCGGCTGGTGTCGGAAGTGCCGGTGGTGTTGGCGATATACATGCTTTTGCCACGGCCTGGGGTTGGTGCACGGCCTACGGTGGATACGCCTATGGGGAAGTTGTAATGCATGGTAACGGCGGCATCAAGCTCCCCTGAGGCGAGCATTGCATCCATTTGTGCATGGGCGTCTTTCTCGGTATCCCCTTCTATTAGCACCACTTCGATTGTGGGATCTGTTACCAGTTTGGCTCCTTTGCAGATTTCGGCTTCGCCATGTTCGCTGCCCAGTAGGGTCAGACCTACACGGGTTTTGCTGATACTGCTTGAAGTCTCGGTTTCTACTAAGCCTCGGTTTTTCTCCAGTATAAAGGAAACCCCATCGAAGAGATTAGTCAAACGGCCTAGGAATAGGCTGCCCTTTCCGATAATCATCACACGATTAAGGCAGCCTGCGGCCATAAAATCAGCGGCGTGACCCAGGAATGGCACCCCCGAAGGGATATGTCCCTGGGTGGGGGCAAAGCCCGGCATTGCGATTTTTTCCACTACCTCGTTAAGCTGGGTACGCTCAAACTCCTTGCGCATTACCCCGAGGGCGGCAATCATTTTATAGTTAGCCTTTGGTACATCTCCGGCACCGGCGGGCTCTGTAATTTCCGGGTTTTGCATTTCAACTGAGAATGTGTCTATATCGGCGATTTTAAGGCCGGCACGGTCCAAGGGGTCCCCTAAAATGGCCTGGGTTACGTTTTGTGGGCTCGCGCCGCTGCCTACGGTATGACGACCTACGATATCTGTGCGGATTACCGGGGAAATGCCGTCGTTTTCGCTAATATGGCAGGCGAAGGCTCCGATTACATCTTCCAATACGGGCACGCCTTTTTTGATATGGTCTTTGGCGTTCATGCCGAGCTTTGCGGAAGAGCCACCGGCTACGACAACAACATTCTTATAAACACCGCTTTGCACCAATGCTGCAGCACTTACTAACGCGTGAGCCGGAGCAGCACAAAAACTACGGGTATCTGAGCCGGTGGCATTTATGCAGCCCACAACTTCACCGATTGCTTTGGCTATATTGCCGCCGCCTCTCTGATTCATATCGCCGCAAGCTTCCTCGGAGCACTCGATGATGTAGTCAACTTGAGCAGAATCAAGGCCGGTTTTTGAAAATAGCAATGCAAATGCAAAGGCCGCCGAGGCCTTGCTCGCTAGGTTTTCAAACATCACGTGGGCAGAAAGTGCCTCATCGAAAGCGTGAGCCTTTTTCACGCAGCCCACCAGCACTCCCTCATGATATAGAGGCTCGGCACCTTCCTTGACTTGCTCGGCCAAGACCTCTGCCGTAGCTGGGAGGCGTGATAGTTTTTCCAAAAACGGCCATGAGCCTACGACAGGATGGGCTTTTAGTGTAGTGCCAACACGATTGGCAAAGCCTTCCTCCAGTAGTACCAGGTCGAAAACGTCTACCGCCTTCATCAGACCGATGAATTCATCCTGAGGCATGATTTCACCGTGTTTTCCTTGGCGGGTGGATTCCTTGGAGGGATTTTCGTACCATGGCTTGGGGATGGAGTCCAGGGCTTTTGGCTCAAGGTTGCCGATAAATACCTGGTTAGGCGGATATGCAATCGCATCTTTAAAGCTGCGGAAATGCTTTGGCAGCTCCGCAAGGTACTCGCTGTCCGGGTTGAGTCTGACCTCGTTGGTCTGGGTGCTGCCTTGATGCAGCAGGATATCATTGGCTTGGATTAGGGCGTAGGTCGTGCCCTTTAATACTGGGAAGTTCATTAGTTTTCCACCTTTCGTAGTTCATCTATTTTATTACGCAACGCATTTATTTCCTTTTTCATTTCTTCAATCTCAGTATCTGCTTTGCGCGATTTTTTGAGTAAAAAATCAACTTCAGCGTCTATTGGGTCTGCGAGTTTGTAGAACCCAACTGCTGTTACTATCGCTAGAAAAATAATCAACAAAAGGGGGTGTAGCTGATTAATATATGGCTGGCGTAGTCCATAACCGCTGGGCACATGACGCATATTGCTTATAATTCCTGCAACACGAATTGCTGCGAATACGCAAACATTTATGGCTGCGATAGAAATCGATTTACATGTGGATTTTACCAATGTTGTTCACCCTTTAGATAATCCTCTCTCACCAAGCCATACCACACCTGGTCATGCATTTTTCCTCTTACATGTATGCTCTGCTTTGTTATGCCCTCGCGCTTCATGCCAGCTTTCTCCATAACTCTGCCGGAGGCTAGGTTTTCGCCGAAGTGGTCGGCGGCTACTCGGTTGGCTTGCAGTTGTTCGAATGCGAATTTAATTATGGTCTTAAGGGTTTCGGTCATGTAGCCCTTGCCCCAGTAGCTGCGGTTTAGGACATAGCCGAAGCTTAATTTGCTGTGTTCGGGTTTTATGCGGAGGTCGATATCGCCTATGCATTTTCCGGTTTCTTTTAACTCGATGGCATAAATCCCTGGTTGGGAAAGGAGGTAGTTGTATATGCCTGCACGGGCTTGTTCCAGAGTGGTTACACCTGGCCATACAAGATGGCGCAAGACTTCAGAATCGCTACCCCATTCCAGGATATCGGCGGCGTCTTCTTCTTTGAATTTGCGTAGGATTAGGCGTTCGGATTCTAGGGTTTGGTTTTTGTGTAAGATTTCGTTATAGTTCTTCACCATTAGGTTCACCTCGGATATTCTATGTAAAGGGGCTATCCTGGGACAGCCCCATAATGTTAAAACACCGTCTGCTCCGCAACCTCTGTACATAGGGCATCCAATGCCTTTTTCACCAGCTTACGACGTAGTTCTTTTTCCTCCGCCGGCGGTAAGCTTGGGTCGCCTAGAGGGTAGGGGATTGCTACTGTGGGTACGATTCTGTTAGCACCTACCGTTACTGAAATAGGAACAACCGTACACATATGAACCACTGGGATACCATGTCTTTCGATTTCTTTCACCATCGTTGCACCGCAACGAGTACAGGTGCCTCATGTGGAGGTTAGGATTACACAGTCGACATCATCTCTGAGTAATTCCTGCGCAATTTCCGTAGCGAATGCCTTGGAAGAGGCTACGGCAGTACCGTTGCCTACTGTGGAGTACCAATATTGGTGGAGTGAGCCGATTTGGCCGGCTGCTACCATTTCTTTGACCACGTCTACCGGGAGGACTCTATCCAAAGATAGGTTGGCGTATACAGGGTCGTATCCCCCATGGGCGGTTTCGCCATTGTCTGGGGTGAAATGTGTGACATCTGCCAGGGAGTACTTACCGAATTTGGAAGCACTGGAGGACTCTATCCTGTCAGGGTTGCCCTTGGGGACAGGTCCGCCGGAGCTTACCAAGGCGATTCTGGCCTTGCTCATGTCTTTGATTGCAGGGCCGGGGGCTACTCGGTCAAATACAGGCATTGGATATTCTGTAGTGAAGTCTTCCCCTGCGATTTTGGCAAGGAGCATTTCCACTGCACGGGTGCTGCCTCGTTTTTCTGCAAAGTAGTTGACCCGCAGGCCTTTTTCGAAGAAGCCCTCTGTTACGGCTTCCCCTGCGATTATTTTTTTCACGATTGCGGCCATGTCTGGGACGGCTTTACGCATGGTTCCCGCGTTATTGCCTGTGGGTACGAAATAGCCATGGCGTTTGTAGATTTCAAGGCCCGGGTTTTCTTCGTATAGGCCGCCTACTACGGGGATTTTTAGCTCCTCGTCTACTACCTTGGCCACCATGCCACAGGCCATACCGTAGCGTCCGGCGTTAAAGCCTGGGCCTACGATTACCATGTCTGGGGAGAAGCTCTTAATCATTGAGAGCACTTCCGGAGTGGCGATTTCCAGATTTTCATTGAAATAGCTGTCGCCACAGATTACTGTGCCAACAATTTCGCCGGTTCCACCTAAGGCGGCATTAAGGGCCGCGCCTGGGCCGACGGCTCCGTCGCGTTTTTCCGGGACTAGGTCAGCTTTTTCCTCACCGCCGTATCCCGCGAAGAATTGGTTTATATAATGAACGATTCTCACTGTTGTATGCACCTCTCTTTCAAGGTTATGATGTCGCTATTCGCTGGATTGCTTCGCTCCGCTCGCAACGACAGAAACCCGTCATTGCGAGCGAGCGAAGCAATCCAGTCAATTTATCCCCTGTACGTAGCCACTTCCGCCAGGATAGCATCTACATCAAGCACCATTTCCATCATAGCAATTTGGTCTTCGTATACTGTGGGGTCGATTTCGTCTTTTACTTCCACAATGTGATATGCAGAGAGTCCCAACGAGACTCCGGCCAATGGACCTGCATAGGTAGGATCTCCGGAAGATACGGTTTCTGCGGCTAGGCCCGAGGCTTCTGCCTCTGCGCCTCCGAGCAGTACTACTAGCTCGGTATTGCCGTATTTGTCGCATAATTCCTTGATTCTAGCCTGATTTTCCAGATCCATGGCACCTGCGCTAGTTCAGACGAAGCATTCTGTTGTCGAGAAAACGATTTCTGTGCCGGGTACTGTGGCTACGCAAGCTTCGATTGCGGGGCCGGGTATGCCGTCACGGTCGCCTAATATGGCGATTTTTTTGTTTGCTAAAATTCCCATGTGTTACTCCTTTCGATGGATTATTTATTTTCGTAGGGGTGAATTGTGTTCGCTCCTACACTGTTTTTGCAGATAGCTTTCCATATCCCAATTCATTGGTTGCACCGATGATTACCTGGATTTCCGCTTCGATGCTGCCATCTGGTTTGAGACTGCCTTCCCACCCGCCTGCAATTACGTGTGCTACTTCCGGGTAGCCGATTACGGTGTCCATCGGAGGCATGGTGAGTACCATATTGGCATTGCCTGCGGTTACTACTGCGTTGCCAAGTGGGGTGGAATCCGCCAGTGACTGGCTTCCCCCGTCTTGACCGGCGTATTCGTCGGTGATTAGCACGGTTTTGATGCCCTGCTTTTCGATTTTATTGCAGTTCATGACCAGGTCGGCGTCAGGGTTGCCGAAGCCTTCCTCTGAGATTATTACCGCATCTACACCCAGGAATCCCACCAACTTTGCAGTCATATTGGAGCTGCGCTCCTTGTCCTGCAAGGTGACGTTTTCATTGGTGATGACACAACCCAGGAAGTTGATAGTCTTGCCGTGCTGAGCATACAAATCCATGATTACCGGGTTGTTTGCGTGGATATAGGTTGGATTTTTGTCGCAGGCGGATACACAGTTGCCGCTTACGATTGCCCCGTCCATGATTTCCGTAGGGTACATGAGTGTTGGGACGATTTGACGCACATCCACACCATAATAGTATGTGTTGTGCAGCAAGCCCTGGGTCTGAAGCATGTACACATATGCGACCTTGGGTAGGCCGGGATATGCGGCAGCTTGCTCCAAGATGGGCTTGGTCTCGTAAGGGGTTATGACATCGGGCTTTACATCCCGCCCCGCTTCACCCAGGTAAACTGCTGCCCTAAAGCCGGCAAGCCTTACCACCAGCTCATGTTCATGCTGGAGTATGCCATCTACTGGTTCAACCTTGATGACCACATTTTGAGTCTGGGAAAATGGGGTGTACTCCGCTCCCGGGCCGGTCATATCAATTATGCCTTCTTGGAAGCCTACAATTTTCCCTGTTGTTACTACTGCCGCGCCCTTGAGAACATGAGTACGGCCACTACCTACCTGCTCTACATCTGTCATAAATCCCGGGAAAATACCGCCGGGGCCTTCCACTTTTACTCGAGGTTCGATTACATCCTTAACAGGAAGGATGCGAACGGATTCCCCTGGGCGAGCCAGAAAGACTTCTACGGATTTTATCCGGTCATCATTTGCGGCGACGGCGGCTAGCTCCTTTTCGTTAACATAGAGAACGCCGTCCTGTACCGCTGTAGCTTCGCCGAACTGCACATCTTTGATAATGATGTCGCCTACTTCTAAGCGCATATAACACCTCCTATCGCCCCATGACAGGGCGTATTCGTCACCTTCATGCATGAAGGCTTTCGAGTGAGGGGGGCTTCGCCACCCCCACTCACTCCTTTTGAGTTATGCTACTAGTTCTTCAAACTTCGTCTCAACCGCTGCCATACCGTCAGCTTCCAGTGCTTCCTTGTCAAAGGTAAAGACTTTTTCTCCGCCCTTATAAAACACCAAAGTGGGCAATCCCATTACCTTTTGTGCAATGGCTAGTCTGCGGTTGCCTGCGGTGTCCAGTTTGCAGAACTTTGCTCGCCCTGCGTTTTTCGCCGCGAATGCTTCTACCTCGGGCAGCAGAGCCATGCATGGTTCGCATTTGGGGCTCCAGAAGTCTACAAAGACCAGGCCTTGGGCTTCCAGTACTTCCGCATCGAAGTTTTCCTTGGATAGTTCAAGCATAGTGGTTCCTCCTTTTGTGTTGTCGTTTTGACCATACCTTTTTCCATGGTTTTTTAGATGTTTATAAGCTTATTTGTGAGTTTATTCCGCCATGTTGCGTTTTACTTGTTCAACTTTTGTAGCATTTCTGGTGTAACCCGACCTTCCACATGACCTTCCAGATATCGCTCTGCTGTAACTGCGGCAATGGCACCGTCAGCCGCTGCCGTTACTACTTGGCGCAGCACCTTTACTCTTGCGTCTCCTACGGCATATACGCCAGGGATATCTGTTTCCATTTTATCATTGGTGGGGATGTATCCCCATTTATCCAACGCGACTTTGCCTTGGAGGAAATCTGTATTGGGCACAGAGCCTATGAACACAAATACCCCATTGACTTCAAGTTCTGTGATTTCATCGGTTTTGATGTTTTTTACCAACACACCTTCAACCAGCTCTTCTCCTTGAATTTCCTCAAGGACGGAGTTCCAAATCCATTTGATTTTTGGGTTTTTCATGGCTTTTTCCGCGCTCATTTTATTGCAGTCAAGCACGCCTTCGTCGTGGATCACGACTACGGTAACACTTTCTGCAAACTTAGTCAGATACATGGCCTCTTCGATGGCGGCGTCTCCATTGCCTACTACCACTACATCCAGTTCTTCGAAAAAGTCAGCATCGCAAGTGGCGCAGTATGACACCCCTTTGCCCCGGAGCGGGCCTTCGCCTTTTACGCCAAGGGTCCTGGGGGTTGCCCCTGGAGATAGGATAATCGTTTTGCCTTTGTAGGTCTCGCCGGTTTTAGTGGTGACGGATTTTATTTCCCCGTCAAGGTCAAGGTCTGTAACTTGGCCTTTAAGGACCACGGTGCCAAAATGCTGAGCATGGGCCAGAAACTCGTCCATGACCCCTGGACCGGATGTGTGCTTGAAGAAGCCGGGGTAGTTTTCCATTTCCATGGTTGTTGCAGCTTGACCTCCGGGGCGGCCTTTTTCCAATACTGCGGTCTTGAGCTTGGCACGGCTTCCATAGATGCCTGCCGTTAGTCCCCCCGGCCCTGCACCAACGATTAGAATGTCGTATACTTCACTCATGGGTTCACTCCTTTATGATTTGTGAGCTGCCTCCCCCCACCGGAGGTGGGGGAGGCAAATAAATACGTTATGGGCTTACTCCTTTAATATGGTCTAGGTCTATTATGCGGAAATCCGCAAGAATGGATTCATCATAAATATATTTTTTATCAGTTAGTCGTCTTAGCACGGTCATCGCATCTTCAATTATTTGAAGTGACCGAAAATCCAGGTTTGCGTACTTAGCGGAAATGGCAACACTTTTATATGGAGACTCGTTTGGCTTGATGCTGCCGCTCAAGGGATGGCTTAATAACCGTGCTCCTTTGTGAATCTCGTCCCGTACTGCTTCGAATATGCCTTGGACATTACATGCGCTGTATCGTGAATCCGGGTACATGGCAGCTACATCTGGGTTGTTGGTTATTATCATATAAACCCTTCTTTCATACAAAAAAAGGAAACAGCACAAAAATGCCATTTCCCTGTTCGAAATTAATCTATTCAGAGTCGGGTCCTACAAGCGGTTTTTTTGCCTGAGAGTTTCGTAAGTGGATCGGCGTGTCCACCCCTTGCCCCTTCGGCGTCGTATCGGTGTTGATAACCGACGACTCTCCCGCTCGTCATCATTCCCATATTTTTTGTTGTAAAACAGCAACGGGGCACAATGTGTAACCACGTATTTCCTATCTCGAATTTATCATATTGGATAGGGATTGTAAAGGGTGGCAGCAAGAATTTATTTATATGTTGACAGGGAAGTTAGTCCATGCTAACTTGTAATTGGTGCAGACCAATTTAACATAAAAGTGGGAGTGAGTGGGCAGTATAGTCGCCCCACTCGAAAATCATTAGGTGGAGGGTATTGTTATGAGCAATACATTTTTTGCATTAGTTCTTACCCTGATAGCAGGGTTATCCACAGGAGTTGGCGGACTTGTGGTCTTGTTTTCCAAAGTATCTAATACAAAATTTTTATCTGTCTGCCTGAGTTTTTCTGCCGGAGTCATGTTGTACATTGCCTTTGGAGAGATACTTCTTGAGGCCTTCGAAACACTGGAATACATGCATGATGAAGTAGGTTATCTTATAGCGACAGTGGCTTTCTTTGGGGGGATATTGGTTATGGCTATAATCGATAAATTCGTACCCCATGATGATAAAGTAGCGGAGTTTATGGAGTCCGCACCACTGGATGAGAATCAAGAGGACCTTAAAAAGGGAAGAGAGCTTAAGCGCACAGGGATTATGTCTGCAATTGCCATTGCAGTTCACAATTTCCCTGAGGGGATAATTACATTTATGGCGGCAGTTCACGACCCGGCACTAGGCATAGCTATTGCAATTGCAATAATCATACACAATATACCAGAAGCCTTGGCAATGGCATCGCCTATTTATTTTGCCACCGGGAGTAAAGCAAAGGCATTTTTCATATCTCTTGGGGCGGGAATGGTACAGCCCCTTGGAGCTTTGGTTGCGTGGTTCTTATTGCAGAATGTCTACGAAGGGATAGGAACATTATTTGGGATTACTTTTGCCGCAGTAGCTGGTATTATGGTGTTTGTAGCGATGCATCAATTATTGCCTGCGGCGCGGAAATTTGGAAAACATCATATGGTAATGAAATGGCTGTTTTTAGGGATGGGTGTTATGGCACTTAGCTTGGTTGCGTTGGAGTTTGTATTATAAAAATAAGGAGGGGCGATATGGCCACAAAGAAAATAATGATAATCGGTGCTCACCCAGATGATATGGAATACTGCGGAGGTACCGCAGCAAAACTAGCCCACAAAGGGCATATCGTGCAGTTTTTATCCACAACCAACGGCCAATCCGGCCATTATGAGATGCTTGGTCACTCTTTGGTTGTCGCAAGGCGCAAGGAGTCTGACGAAGCCAAAAAACGTCTAGGGATAGACTCATATGTAATACTGGACAATAACGACGGGTATCTAGTCCCGGATATCCCTGCCCGTGAAAGCCTGATGAAAGCCATCAGGGAGTTTGGCCCGGATATAATTATCACCCATCGTTTATGGGACTACCACCCCGACCATCGTGGCACATCCCAACTGGTGCAGGATTGTTCATACTTGGTAAAAGTGCCAAACTTCTTGCCAGGGACGCCGATTCCTGAGGTTATGCCGGTGATTTTTTTCATGAGTGATGTTTTTGAGAAGCCCATTCCCTTTAATCCGGACATTGTGGTAGATATTGATGATGTGGCGGAAGAAAAGCTGTTGGGTTTCGATGCCCATGTCAGCCAAATGTATGAATGGCTACCATGGATAAATGGCGATGCCGCCGATGTCCCAGAAGATGCAGCAGGGCGTTTGGAATATCTGCGGGGTGTGTTTTGCCCACAGTGGGCAATAACCGCCGACCGTTTTAGGGATAAATTAATAGAAAAATACGGCAAGGTCCATGGTAGTAAAGTCAAATACGCGGAAGCTTTTGAGGCTTGTGAATATGGTGGGAAGCATGATTTGGAGGTTGAAGGGCGGTTGTTTTGTTGAGCTTCCAAAGCCACATTTGAATGCAGATATAAAAGGGATGGTTTTGCCGGCATGATGGATATGCTGGTAAAACCATCCCTTCTGCCTGTTAATAATTATCCCAAATCCAGTCAGCAAATCTTGTAAGTGCGTTAAATGCTTCTAAGTCAACCGTGAACCACTGTCTAGTTGCTGGGTCATTGTCAATCACTGCCATGGCGAGATTATTCCATGATGAATGCGATATGAAGCTAATAACTGTTTCATGCTTTTCGCTTGTTACATGCAGAATAATCGGCCCACCATATGTCTGCTCGTTATCATAAGGATGGGTATAGCCATACCATGTTAAGCTCTCTAGCGCACTGGAGATAATCGCAAACTCCTGGTTCGTGAAATCCGTTTTCCCAGGACGGCGGAACCATCCAGCTGATAATTCAAATCGGTCATTTAATGTTATAGGCAGATATTCTATAATTTGTCCATCAAAGGGCTCAAAGAAAAGCAATGGTTCCGTATGCGCAGATATGGCGGGTTGCCTATTACACCCTAAAAGTAATGCAAGCCCTACTAATGCAGTAAGCACAATTATTATCACTTTAGCCATGTCGGTCTCCTTGTTTGCCACATGTACTACGATTGATATGTAGCAAGTACCCTTATAAACAACTAAGGGTGCTTGCAAAAACACGTTATTATTTTTATCGAATGTTTGAACTGCTAACCCATACATTGCCACTGTAAACAAATGAAACAGGATTGGTATCATTAGTAACGACAAACCCTCTACCAGGATCCATGATGCCTATATGTTGCCAACCAGAGCCTATCACAAAACTATTAATAACAACCATGTGCCCATTGCTATCCCACCGGAAACCAGCAATAATAGGTCTGCCGTTATTTATTGATGTTATCACATTATTCATTGTCACACCTGATTGAAATGCAGTACGATTAATACCAAACAATTGGTTAAGGGCATCCCTAGTTACTTGGGCCGTTGCACCCTGGCCAGGGCGTCCCATTGCTGCAGACAATGGAACAACTCTTCATACTACCTGAAACGTCCCAGGACAAAATAATAAAGCCTAATCCGACACCTGCCTACTGCGAATTGTGAAAACAATCGTTTTCACAATTCGGATTGACGGATGATGGCGTAGAATCGTCGTGTTGTTGCAACACAAAAATAAACAGGGATGGTTTTGCCGGCATGATGGATGTGCCGATAAAACCATCCCTGCTTTATGGAAATGATAGGAGATTGGCTTTGATGATATGAAAAGGTCGGTTCACTCGTCATATCATAAGGTACCCGTTACTTTCATAACCGCATTTATTCCATCAGTGAATTGATTGTCTGCAAACAGCTTTACAAGTCTTGCTTGAGCGCATTCAGATGTGCATTCCCATAGCTCTTTATCATTCAATATATTTTCAAGATGCTGTTTGTGGTCCTTAACTTTTACATCGACATCTTGATAAGAAAAAAAGATGTAGAACTGCTGATTACTTGATAAAATATAGGTAAACAAAGTTTTAAGCTCATCTACAGGAGGAGTATCCATTCTAAACAACTCTTGATGCTCTTCTGGGGTCAATGCCGACCCCAGTGGCCCCTCGTTATTTATCGCGTATCCATTTCTACTAAGATATAAATTATTACGAATGTCATAATATGCATATTTCAATCTTGCAAACAGGTTCTGCCCATTTTCAATGGCATAGCAATATTTGTTGCTCTTTTCTTCACAACCAATTGAAATCAATCCATAATAAAATAAGTATGGAGTTACAGCATTGTCTCCAGTAGGACAAATGTCCCCATATGGGTCTTGCTGCAGATTAAATGTTTTATCAATAAAGCCGGCGTCAATTTCGTTTTCCATAACCAGGTATGCCATAAATATATCTGACATTGATGGAGCCGCCTCCTGTCATTTAATCACTAAATAGATAATTCATTTCCGATTGGCAAAAAGAATACCAAGATACATCTGATGTATGCTTGATGCGGAATAGCGAAACTCTAACCATCCCTATATGATTTTATCATGGTCACCAGAAATATCCACTGCAATTATGTAAAATAAACAGGGATGGTTTTGCCGGCATGATGGATGTGCCGGTAAAACTATCCCTGTTTAATCCCTTCGGGTAGATTCCCCGCCGCTCTGCGGCGTAATCATTTAATAAAAATGTTAGGAGATTGGCTTTGATAAGATAGCAAAGGAAGATTTCCATTGTTGACGACAGAGCCGCTCCCTCTGTTATGAGGTGACTTGCGTTGGTTGTACATTTTTTACACTGGCACTGGCTTTTTTGCCTTCTATCCATCTGAACAATGACATCATTACAATGTAGGTCAAAAGGAAATTAAGAAGGAATTGAATAATATTTATTCCGACACCAAGATTGCCATCAAAGAGAAGATTCCAGCTATTTAAGTACTGCTCATGTGCAATTACGGTTATGGAGTTAAATGGAAATCCAATGCTATAATGAACCATACTCTCTGTGTAGTACAGTGAGTAGTTAGTCATTCTTGCAGGTGCAGTCACTGTTATAACGAAATGTGAGATAAAGATTAACATGTATTTAATAAATCCCATTAATAGCTCAGGGAAAAATGTCCTCATCTTCGCTATCATATCTCTGACTGTTACCGAGGAAATCGATCAATGTACAAGAACGTAGCATTAACTGCGATATTAGCAGGTACACTGATAAAGCCAACGCTAATTGATATGCCCGCATGGAGAACACCCACTGCATGTACATCGGCGGTCTTGCCACTGCTCGCGTCTACAAAGCCGCGATTATGTGTCCAACTGAATACTGAGACGCCTGTCCTCCAACTACTATCAACTGTCCCTGAAATAAATGAGGCTGGTGTGCTCCTAGTCGTAACGGTATACCCAATATTTATATAAGCATGACCTATTGCAGGAACGCCAGCCCATACGCTGCCGACTCTCCTAAAACTGTTAGTAGAACTAAATTGCGTGGCAAAGCTATCAGATTCTGCCCATGTATCAATCGGAGCTGTTTGCACGCCTGCCTGAAAATCACTCAGCATATCTATTACATATGCATAGGCATTGTTTAACAAATTAGCAAATTCAAACTCATCCATTGATAATTGGCTCAACACGTAGTGATCTTCACGCGTAAGACGGCTCTCGTCTATGGTCACAGTAATATCATGTAGTATAACATTTAAATCAGTGAAACCGAATTCGAGAACATAAGATTCACGCATCGCAACTTCCTCAAGTCCATAATCAATACCTCGAATTAAGTTTTCATCTATAGATATAGATGAAACGTCGTCGACATGGAGCGGCCTGCTTGCAAAAACAGGAATAGATGATACCAATAAAGCTATTGATAGTAGCAGACAAGCAAAATATTTTTTACGCATAATATTAAATCCTCCTCGTAATAAATGTATGAAATGGCGTTTGCAAAACGCAACAACCCGCAAAAATGCGGGATTTTTTTTGTAATAAAAACAAAGAACTCCTCACAGGTGTTTGGTATAATTGGATTGCT
>WQVF01000072.1 GCA_009781725.1 Defluviitaleaceae bacterium | reverse complement strand
CTTCCACGGAAGGGGGCTTGGGAGAAGGTTTACGTTTGGGTTATATGGGTTGGATTGGTTAATTTAGAGAGTTGAGGGTTTGAGCTGTAAATTGAAACGGAATAACGTAATAAGAACTCGTTAATTATGTCGATTACATCGACACATGCGTTTTACGGTTTACGTGATTCAAAAACCGGAAAGGAGAAAGTATGAAAAGAAAAATTGCTTTATTGCTGGCCATCGTAATGGTTCTCGCAATGGTTCCAGCAAATCTTTTTGCAGCTCCCGGTATCAGTGTGCCCTTGCACGACAGTACCGAGAATCGTTCAGAAGCTCACGGTTCAGAGATGTTTACTGTAAGCATCCCTATGACCGCTCTGCGTAATGCTGACCTAGGCCTTTGGGCACCACACATTGGTACACATGGTGTATTGATGCACGTGGCTCTTACAGGTGCAGGCACAGATTACCTGCGTTTCCCAGGCAACAGCCAATGGGGTGCACCATGGGATCAAGCCTCACCACTGAGGTCTGCCCCAGCGTCTCAGGACTGGGCACTGGAAGTTGATGCAAGCGACACCAGAGGTGTATTTGCATCACGTCCAACAGACACCACATTCAGCGGCCTTAGAAATATGACTGCTGATTTCTATCGTATGACCGACCAAAGTGCATGGGTTGCGCTTGGTATGGATTTCCATCCTGATGATATCACTCTGATGAATACCTTACCGGCCCTACAGGATACTGTAGCGGACGCCCAATGGATTGTGGATTTCTATGATACGTTACGTCCTCTTATTATGCCATGGGTAAACGCGATACTCGCTGCGGAAACCGCGATGGTTGCGTTTCTGAGCCATGAAACTGCTCCTGGTGTTCTTGCTACTAACATCAACCAAGTTCCCGCCGCTCTGAGAACCAATTTAATTAATGCTTTACAAGCGTTGGAGAATTTCCCTCCAGCACTCACTCCGGCTCAAGTAGCAGCATTGCCAGCCCTTGCACTCACTAACCCAATCTGGGCTGACACAACGGCTCCAGGAGCAGATCCAGGCCCCTTGCCAGCGGCAGCCCGTGCTACCTTGCTAGCCGATCTCAATACTTTCTTTGCCGAAATCGATGTTGTGCGCGGAAGCATGGCTACCGACCTTGATACCGGTGCTTTTGAAGATTTGTTTGAGACTCCCCCAGCTGGACCACTTATTGGATTTATAGCCGCGTGGGATGGTCACCGCAACACAACAATTACTGCTGTCAACGCAATGTTAGCCTTCGTGGGTAATGCCAATGATGTGATTCTGGCTACGACTCCTGCAGGGTCCGCTACTCGTCCCGCGGGAGTAGGTGGGACTGGTACCGCTTTAACAGTACCTCTTGGTGGTGGTACTTTCGTTCAAGCCCTTGAAGCTGCCCGCGCTGCTTTGGCTGGTGCTGGTGTTCTTCCTCCTGTACTAGGCGAAAACCCAATCATCGCCACCTACCCCCTAATCCCCAACGGAGCATCCGGTTTCCTGGACATTGAAATTCCAGTACACCGTGTGCGTTCTGCTGATGCTCGTATGGAGATTAGACTTCATCATCCAGGTGGTCCTGTACTTGTAGAAGGCCCACTGGCCAACTTCGTTGCTCCTGGCGTTACCGTCATCGAAGGCAATGTTGTTACCTTTGAGCACACCGCAACACTTGACAACCTTGTTATCCGCGAAAACGTAGCCGGTGCTATGACTCGCCGTTTGGCCAGCCATTACACCAATGGTAGAGACAACATTTTCGCAATCAGACTTACAGCTCCCGCTGGTTACACATGGGAACGTACTGTAGGTCCTGCTGCACCAGCTGCCGGCCCAGCATGGGATGCTGGTTGGTGGACAGGTCAAAGATGGGGCGATGGTGACAGAGTCCGTCAAGCAATGAGGACTTTTGACCCTAACAATCAAGGTCGCTTCCTTTACAATGACCCAGCTTTCCCAATGTCACCGTTTATGACTTCTCCTCATAACCTTCTGCAGTGGCACTGTACTGTAGACGGCACGTATACCACCCCTGATGGTAGACAAGAGTTGTTGATTCTCTTCGACAACCTTACACGTAACCCATACTGGCCTGCTCATATTCCAGCAGAAATTCATCTTCAAAACCTTCGCCTTGTTGCAGGGCCCAATGCCCCAGCAGCTCCAGACGAAGTAAACATTGATGTTCATGTTGGTATAGTATGTGGTTGGGGTTATAGAGGCTTTGTTCACACAGATCCTAATCCTTATCCATCAGGTGCATTCCAAATCGTAACACCAACTCCAGCACCTCCAGCCGGACCAGGACAAACACCCGGACCAATTCCTCCAGACGAGCGTCCTGACGCACCAGCTGCTGCAACACCACCTCCAGCAACAGTGCACAACGCACCTTGCTTCTTCTTTGATAATCCATTTAGGTTCCCAACAAGTCTTGCTCAAGTAACCCGTGACCGTTCATCCACTCCATTGGCTGACAACGGACTGGCACTTGGCTGGAACCAAAACCCAACAATCGCTGGCTCACGTACAAATGTACACGTAGCCAACCGCGCTTCTGCTGGTCTTTCTCTGGCAGTACACGGCGACCCAGTAAATCTTCGTTCAGGTCACATTGATACCTGGCAAGCAGACAACAACAACCTGTTTAGAACAGGACGCACCCAGCAACTTCGCATCAATGAAACTGTTGCTCATGCCTTGGCCCTTAGCCCAGGTCACCCAATTACCTTCACCTTCGAAGAAGGCGTTCAAGTAGTTGGTGTGCACTATCGCGTACTTGGCGATGGTCTGCCCTGGACAACACGCAACAACTACCAAGCATTTGTTAACACAACACGCTTTATTGATGGCAACACCGTAACAATCTCTAACCAAATTGCTAGAAGCAATACCGCAAGAAGAATGGAAATCTACTTCGACCTCTCTGTTGAAGCAGGATTTGCTGCCAAGAATGGTACCGGCGACATTTATGTTACCGTATCCGGAGCTGGTGCTGCTCTTCTTCCGGAAGCTGATAACACCATTGCTGTAGCACAAGTATTCGATCCAATCGAAGTAACCTTCCCTGACCCAATCGTTGTACAAGAGTTTGGCCGTGAGCAAAACCTTCTTGAGCGTACAAGATTTGGCGACATCGTAATCGAAGAAACCGATGGCGGTATGCTGCAACAGGGTCAAACACTTGAGATTTTCATCATGAGATCTTATATCCAACGTGATTGGGATATCACATTGCTTCATGGTAATGTAGTGGTTGATGGCGATACTGGCTTAGCCGTGTCTGCCGCACAAACCCTCAACCAAGTACGCAATGGAGTAAGAGTACTCGGTATTCAACTTACCGTAACTGCTCAATCTCGCAGCAACACCGATGGCGGTACAATCAGGCTCAATGCAAACGATATCTTTGGCCATGTATATCCAGGAGAAAACTACTGGATCGTAGTTAGCGGTAACGCAGTTGCAGCCAACCACGCATTAGTACACGGCTCAAGCCAAATCAATGCACCTGGTACACCTAACCATCAACGTGCAATCCCTGGTATCTTCACCTCATTGCCATACTATGGCCGTCTGATTGAATACGCTGATGCAGGTGTAGATCCAAACGCACGCGCCAACAGCATCGCAGGCCGCACCTTCAGCCCACAAACACAGGTAGAAGGCGCACCAGAAATGATATGGCATCGTGCTCCTGGTATGGTTCATGAAGGCGGATTCGTAGGTCTTCGTGCATTTGCCAACATCGCTGGCGTAGATCCTGCAACAGGCATCAACTGGGTATCTACCTCTCGCGTAGCCAACATCGAAGGTTGGGACTGGCAAGGTAACTGGGTAACCATTACCATGACCCAAGGTTCTCCATGGGCACAAATCACCCGTGGTAGCACCCGCGGCGCATCTGACCTCCTGGTAGCCCGTGTTGACATCGCAGAATTCTCCGATGGCCGCACAGGTCCTTCCGGTACAGTTGTTCCAGTGTTCCAAAACAACCGCATCTATGTACCATTCCGCTTCGTATTCAACGCATTCGGCTACTCAGCTGATTACGACATCGAGCGCGATGGTCAAGTTGTACGCGTTGTTGCTCTTCCCTAACAACAACTAACGATATAAATCATACTAACGATTAACAACACCATACTAAAGATAAAACGACGAAGGCCCCCAGTTGGGGGCCTTTGTTGTACTTCAGTTAGGCTAGTTACTCACATCCATTGTTATACCTTGGTATTACGGGTATAATCTAATATGTGAAAGCAGGTGAAATTTATGGAAAATGAAAACAGTTTGCAAAATATACTGGTCGAGGTTGCACAGGCCATTAAGGGCTTGTACCCGGAAAGCACAGTTATGCTGTTTGGCTCATATGCTCGCGGCGAGGCTACAGCAGATTCAGACATAGATATTTGTGTGTTAGTGCCCGACTTAATCGGGCGCAAAGTTGATATGCAAGTGGAAGCTTATGGGATTGCAAAACATAAATCGCAATTACCACTGGACTTGCTGTTATATACGCATGATGAGTTTGAAGAAAACGCAAGATGGCCTTCACGTATACAGCACTGGATAAAACAAGAAGGAGTTGTAATAAATGCATGACCTTTTAATGACAAAACAATGGCTGGAACGAGCGAGGAAAGACATGCTTTCGGCGGAACACTTGCTGACAAATTTGCGCCCACTGCCTGCTGAAGTCGTATGTTATCTATCCTCACAAGCTGCTGAAAAATCATTAAAGGCTGTACTTGCCTATCACACGTTTCGCATTCCAAAAACCCACAATTTTATAGAAATCATAAAAAACCTTGCACTTGTTACGGATGTGATATTTATTGAGGAAAAAATAGCTGACACAATGACCATTTACGCACTAAATACGCGCTATGTTGATGATTCACGCGACTTCACCGAGGATGACGCGCGTTTTGCAGTGAAACAGTCGGCAAAAATAATGGAGCAGGTTGAAAAATACTTCTCAAGCATAAAAGCAACAAAATAGCACTTCGTAATGTCAACAGTGCCTCTATGTACCATTCGCTTTGCATTCAACGCATTCGGCTACTTAGGTCGCATAGGCGAGCAATTAAGGCGGTTTTTGCGTTTAACCTGCCCAGCTGATTTTCGCCTAGAGCGTCAAGTTGTACGCGTTGTTGCTCATCATTTGTAGCCTCCCTATATGTGAACACTGTACGATACAAATATATGTTCATCAATAGATTTCGCTACACAAAAAGAAAGGGGCTGTCTCACTAAGAAGCAACATGAATGCCCGTCACCCCGGGCTTGACCCGGGGTCCCCATAGCCTTTTGATTAAGGGCAGGGGATTCCGGCTCAAAGCCGGGATGACAAAGCTGATGTTTGCTGAATTCTTGGCGAGACAGCCCCCTGTGCTTATTCTACCGAGTCCTCATCGGACTAATATGAATCTGAGTCTCCGTCATCCCTGTCTTACGCTTGATTACATCCATAATTTGCGCAAGGTCTTGAGGCGTTAACTCTGGTTTATTCACAATTACATCCACAGAGTTATCTGATATACGTACATATACTTCCGAGAAGCCCTTGGATTCGATTAGAGCTTCGGCGGCAGTTTCCCGCTCTATTCTCCACTGAATATCTAGCATGGTATCAGCGGCTTGGGCTCGCTGATCTTCTGCCACATTTGCGTTATTGATAATGTCATTTAGAATGACTCGCTCATTGCTTCTAGACTGCTCTCTTTGTAGGCGAGCTTGCACAAAGAAGCTGGCATCTATTCGGTTATCTACAAATATAGCTTCTCCGGCTTCAGTCAGGTTTTCTTCGTTGGTGGGTACCGTTATAAAATCCTCTAAGTCAAGCTCAGTGATGCTTGGGAAATCAATTTCGCCATAAGTGTGAATGGCGGGGTCATGGGTGCTGGCCCAGGGTACCCCTATCAAACCTGTTTCGCTTGCCTCTTCTTGGACGTTATGCAGGTCGTCTCTGTTGGGAATCAGGGCGTCAATTCCTCCCTGCTCATCCAGTACAAAGCCTGCTGCGTCGTCATCCACCCTCCGCATATCCATGTAGCTTAAATAGCCTGCAACGGCTATCATCAGTACCAATGCTGTAATGATTACCTGATTCCTCTTTACTACAAACATTTTATTTTTACCCCTTTCATTAATTGACATAGTTTGCTCCTCCTTTATATAAATGGGGGCGCGGCGGGCAAAGTCCGTCCTCGCTTCCTCGCTATGCTACGGTATCGCGCTTCGCACGCTAAGACAGCCGTCTAATCCATCGTCAACACATGTACTCTATGTGCCTCTACACCCAGCACTGCCATTGCCGCACGGGTTAGCGCATCCCTTACAAACGGGTCATCCCCTCCTTCGGCTATGATTACAATCCCTTCTACCCGGGGTGAAATTTCCCGCAAAATCAGGGGCTGGTCTACGCCGTTTCTGTCTGTGATAATCACCGTTTGCTCCTGGGTGGAGTACTGGCGTTGGTCTCTTGTACCCCCTTGGGCGTCTTCCTCAATAATATGAGAACGGCTCTCCGTAGAGTCCACCGCAAACACCGTTTCCCTATCACCCAAGGCAGATATCATCACCCGCACCCGTCCTGCTCCAGCCACTAAGGATAAAAAATCTTCCAACTCCTCTTCCAAGGCCCGTTCCGGTCTTATGTGGTCAAGTAGTGGAGCTACCTCCGGAACCTGGACGGCATCCACCTCTGGGCTTTGGGTTGAGGGTATGCTCCTTTCCCCACGTCCCCACATCATTAGCAAAATCCCGGCGGCTACCAGCATCACCAGGTATATGAGTATCTTTCGGTCCTTTGATTCCGCTAATTTGCGAAAGGGGTTCATCTGTGGGTTCACCTCAAAACTCTTAGGTAAATATCTCTACATATATATGTGAATGGGGTAGGTTATAGAATCCGGCGATTAGATTTTTTACTTTGTCAATTAAGGGGTCATCGGCGGGGGTGTCCCGCTGCAATTGTACCGGCTCGATTCGGATAAAAGGTACCCGCCGAGCTTCTTCCTCTTCCAGGCTTACAGTAAGCCTTACCGTGGTCAATCGGCCAAAATCCTCTGTGTAGGTAAAGGCTGCGCTGTGTAAGATTATATTTTCACGTCCAAGGAGCCCTTCCACCTGGGCTCGCAGTTGGTCTTCAAAAGCAGCAGTCAGATGCTCATTCCGCCAATTTTCATAAGAAATATCTCCATGCTCACCAGGCTGAGACAAAATCCCCTCAAACCACTGAGTAACAGGTACATTGGTGCCCACAATATGTCGCAGAGGCTGGAGCATCAGCACCAGCAAAATCAACCCCATAACCCAGGACACATATTTTTTATACTTCCCCGTGGGCGCAAGAAGCCCCACTAAGGATGCAAATAGCAGATAGTATGTTATATTCCGTAGGTAGTCAAAAAATGCAGACATGATAATCTTCGAGTGGGGGCGGCGACGCCACCCCCACTCACTCCTTCTTCATTATTAGAATGACAACAAAATCACAACCGAATAAACACACATAACCCCTACCAAAGCCCCCGCCGATAGTAAATGCCCCATGTGTTTACCTGCCGTATCAAGGCAGCTTACCAGGCGCGAGTCGGCCACAGGCTGCACAAACCCTGCCGTAAGGCGATACATAGCAGAAAGCACCAGTAGCTTTATCAATGGCGTAATCATGGCCACTATCAGCACTATCACCAAGGCCACCAACAAGCCGCTACGGGCAGCCGTACCAAAATGGGTAATCGTGTACATTGCAGCATTAAGAGCAGAGCCGACAACGGGAATAGCACCTACAGCACCGTATGTAGCCCGCAACGCAAGATTCGAAATAATGGGGGCGGAAAACCGCTGCAATGTAAGAATCACAGCAAACACCGCCACTATCCCCTTAAGGGCCCAACCTGCAATCTTTTGCAGCATCTCCGCCAGTTTGTCCAGTTTGACAGTATCAGACAAATGATTGACCATGCTAAGCCCTGCCGACGCAAGAATCAGGGGCACATACACATAAGTGATAAACCGGACCACCAATTGCAATGCAAAAAACATCAATGGATGAAAAGAAGCAGCCCCCACAAAATTGCCGCTAATCGCCATTGTAGCGAGCATTAGAGGAATCGCCGCCAGCATGATATTACTGGCCAGCCTAATTACCCCATTAAGAATTTGCACTGATAAATAGAAAGAGGCTGTTGCCAAAGTGATTGTCATCAAAAATGTTACATAAAACCCCATCTCCCCAGCACCTTTGCGGGAGAATGCCTGGGAAAGGCAGCTCATAAGCGCGCTTAAGATTGCAACAATTAATAACTGCCTGAGCAAGTCAGAGCTATGGGAAAATTCTCTGAAAAGTATCCCCAAGCCCCCGTTTAATATCCCTCCAAGGGAAAGATCCAGCTCCCCCTGGACCGCCCGCCCCACCAACTCCCGAAAGCCAGGCAAACCAGGCATGTCCAATATTCCGATATCATAACTATCGAAGGGGATAAAATCCGTTACATCCGGTACAGGAGCTTGTATCACGGCATTACCCTCATCACAGAGCTAACAATATCCACCACAACAGGCAAAGCCATCACCATGATTATCACTCGCCCCCCGATATCAATTTTGGCGGCAATGGCACTCTCCCCGGCATCTGCGCAAACGGACGCCCCCAGCTCTGCCATATATGCCACCCCGATTACCCGTAGAGCAAGAGATACATATTGCATTCCCCCATCCAACAGAGTACCGATATTGGTAAGCATCCCAATGGCCTGAGCAAGCATGGGCAGAATCATAAGAAAAATAAGCACACTTGCCGCAATAGTAATAAGAAGAGCAATCTCTGGGCTTTGCTTTTTTATGGTAATGGCAAGGACAGCGCAGAGGACGCCGGTGATTACGATTTGAAAGATGCCCATATACCCCCCCAGCTATATCCTCGTCATCCCGGGTTTGCCCTGGGATTCCCCGACCTTTGTCGAAATGTTCAGGGGACCCCGGGTCGAGCCCGGGGTGACGGACTGTTTTCATCCTACAAATTAAATACCGTCTGCACCTCAGTAAACAACTGACTAACATAACGTATCACCCAAAACAGCACCACCAAAATCCCCGCAAGAGTAGTCATAGTCGCCTGCTCCTCCCGTCCGGCCTGCTTGAGCACCTGATTAAGCACCGCCACCAAAATCCCCACAGCCGCAATCTGGAATACAACGCTTATATCCATATTTAATCCCCCCTTATCCGAACTCTGCAAGCGATTCCATTGATAAGCCCCCTTCCGTGGAAGGGGGAAATGTCGCGAAGCGACGAGGGGGTTGTGTAGGCAGGCCGCAGACCTAGGTTTTTAGCTATTACACTACGCACGCCGGCAACCCCCGACCCTTCGGGCCTCCCCCTTCTAAAGAAGGGGGCTTTAACCGAATCCCGGGAAGCGGATGCACCGTTCCCTCGTATAAATGATGCTGTTTTCTACCAAAGCAACACCACCAGCAGCAACCCGCCAATGACCCCAAGACTACGATACATCCGCCGGTTTTTATCCGATTGGGTTTGTAAGGTGGTAGTCTTTTCATTTATATAGTCAATCATCACAGTAATCGCGCTCTGCTGCATCTGCTTGTCCAGGTAGCCTAAGGTCTTGCCAAAGCCCTCTATTGCATCCCAATCTTCCCCAGCAAGATAAGCCCGCTTCTTTTGACCTTCCAAAGCCTGTGCCCACAACTGATACGCCGTTTCATTCCTTTCATCAGAAAGAAGCTGTGCAAACTCCCCAAATATATCTCTTACAACACCCTTTGTCCGCTTCGCAATATTGGCAGCAGCCATAGGCAGAGGGGTCCGCAGATGCTCTATTTCCGATGACAGAATCATCAACGCCTTCTTAAATTCCTGTAAATCATTAATCCTAAACCCCTCCTGGGCCGCATAATAAAACCCCAGAGCAGCGCAGCCAGCAATCAAAGCCAAGGCCCCTGCTATAGACGGAAACATTAACTGCTCCCCCCTCCATCTAAAATCTGCGGCTTTGCCCCCGGCGCACTAAGCACAATATACCGCCCAAATACTTTTCGGCTGATAAGCCCCGCCAACCCGGGATTTTTCATGACATCCTCAAAGCTGTCTCCATGAGCGGTACATAGCAACCTAACCCCAGCCGTAAGGACAGCCTCCACAGCCTTGGCATCCTCACGGCCTCCCAGCTCGTCCACTGCAATTACATCCGGAGCCATCGCCCGTAGCAGCATATGCATCCCCTCGGGCTTGGGGCAGCCATCCAGCACATCGGTACGCAGGCCAACATCGTTTTGCGGAATACCGCGGAAACACCCCGCCACCTCCGACCGCTCATCCACCAGTCCCACCGTCAGCCCCCCATCGGATATCTGCCTGATAATATCCCTAAGTAAAGTGGTCTTTCCCGCTCCCGGTGGGGAGATTATCATGGTGTGATGAATCCGGTTATTTTCATATAAAAATGGAAGCACCTCATCCCCACAGCCCTTGACAGAATGGGCAACCCGAAAATTAATACTGCTGATATGCCGCCACGCCTGCACCACACCATTCTCAATTACAGCCTGTCCTGCAATACCCACCCTATGCCCCCCAGGTAAGGTGATATACCCATGGCTAAGCTCCGTCTCAAATGCATAAAATGAATACTGACTAATCCGCTCCATGGTCTCGGCAATATCCTCAGCAGAAGGCCGATAAGCCCCCTGAAAACCCACATTGGCAGTCTTACCCCGGCGAGTGAGGACATAATCCTCCCCTCCAATCCGCACAAACATAGGCTTGTCCGCCCGAAGCCTAAGCTCGGTAATTCCATCAAAATCATCATGACTCATATTCATAACCCACCCGGCAGCCTCAGCTCCCAGAAATGTACGTAGACGTTCTTTTATATCCATGGCTCCCCCTGGTTTTTCTTATTCTTGGAAAATATATGACAAGCCTATAAAATATATTCATGCCACGCCAAATGCGAACTTAAACATCAAAAGAGCGCAAAATTCTGCGTTGAAGCTTCGCAGAACTTTTGCGCTAAAATGTAGTTTAAGTTCGCATCTATTGCGAACTTAAACATCAAAAGAGCGCAAAATTCTGCGTTGAAGCTTCGCAGAACTTTTGCGCTAAAATGTAGTTTAAGTTCGCATCTACAACTATAAAATAGTTGCAATGATTAAATATGTGCATTATAAATATGTAATAAACTTCATAATATCCGAGTTAGAAGGAGAGGTGGTTAAATCACATATGAAAACCTATGAAACACCAAAGCAGTATATTGACTTGAGTAGCATTAAACTCAGTGGGCGCATATTGGATATAGGCGGCGGAGGGGAAGGAGTGATATCAAGACACAGTGGGCATAATGTCATAGCGATTGACAGACGAGCCGATGAGCTAGCCGAAACTCCGGACATTGGAACAAAAATAATAATGGATGCTTGTAATCTGAACTTTATAGATAAATATTTTGACCACATTACCTGCTTCTATACTCTTATGTACATGGACTTGCCTGAGATAAGTCAATTTTTACAAGAAGCTTATCGTGTACTAAAATCAGGGGCAAAGCTATGGGTATGGGATATAATAATTCCAACTATAAAAACCGCTGATGTCTTCATTGCTCAATTGCAGGTAAAGGTATCCGAGGAACAAACAATCACAACAGGATATGGCGTGACATGGCGCAGGGAGCAATCCCTTGATATTATTAAAGACCTCTGTGAAAATGCAGGCTTTATTTATCATGAAGGTAATGAAAACAGCGAATCATTTTCACTTTGCTTTCAAAGACAATAGTAATTCTTTGGTGCCGCGGGTTCTTGATGTCTGTCCTTTACAGGGCAGCCCATATAACGTGACTGGAGGGTTTTGAAATGAGCAAACAACCATACCTAATAAGCGGTGAATTCCATTATTTCCGCGTACCAAAGGAAGACTGGGCCCATCGATTGGATTTATTGGTCCAATCTGGCGCAGCCTACGCCGCAACCTACATCCCCTGGATGCTACACGAGCCCACCGAGGGAGATTTCCGATTCTCATCTTCCGAGTTCGACGATTTGGAAGGCTTTCTGGATTTATGCCGGGAAAAGGGCATAGATGTAATCGCCCGCCCCGGCCCATATCAGTATTCCGAGCTCAGATACTGCGGCCTACCACCTTGGCTATGCGAAAACCACCCAGAAATCATGGCCCAAGACAAAGACGGCAAAGCTTACAATAATTTCGCAGTATCCTACCTCCATCCACTTTTCCTGGAAAAAACAAAAAACTGGTTTGACCAAGTGCTGCCAATCCTGGCCCGCCACATGAAAAGCCGCGGCGGAGCCATTGCATATGTACAAATAGACAATGAAATGTGCTTCCACGAATGGTTTGGGGGCTGGGACTATCACCGGGAGGTAATGCTTCCTCACTGGGCCGAATACAAAAAGCAAAATCCAGCCGCCGAGTATCACGAATTTTATTTTCATTCTGTAGGCAAATTCGCGGGGATATTGGCACAGTGGATGCGGGACGACGGTATCAATTGCACTCTTATGCACAATGCCGCCAATCCCAATATGGTGCCCTATTTCCGAGATACAATTAAGGCGGTAGACGAGGATTTCCTACTTGGTGTGGATATGTATTTCAATCTGGGGATGGATTTTGAGGCCAATAACCCCACCCCCATTTTTGCCGCCAATGGCTTCCTGGGATTTGAACAGTTGCGGCTTATGGGCTATGTGCCCATGGTTTTGGAAATGCAGGCCGGCAACTGCGCCGATTGGCCTCCTACAACGCCGACAAATCTGATGTGCTGGTACAACACCTGCCTTGCAATGGGGATGAAGGGTGTAAACTGGTATGTATTTACCGGCGGCCCCAATCCTCCTGGGATAGGCGGTGACGGGGATATCTACGATTACAATGCGGCGGTGGGGCCCCTTGGGGAAGTACGTCCCATTTACGATGTGCTGCGAAAGTTCTCAGATTTTATTCGAGAAAACCCTTGGCTTATGCATGCCGAAATGGAATATGACTACCTGCTAGGCCATGACTGGGCTCATTCCCGAAGCAAAAACGATGCCTGGAACCTGTTACGCAAAGGCGTACTAATAACAGGCTTTTGCACGTCCTATACCCCCAAGCTCGTTGAGCTTGCATCCCTTAATCAATCAGACAAACCCCTGGTTATATGCACATCAAGAAAAATGCCTCGGAAAATCCAAGACAATATTATTAAGTTTATCCAAAAAGGCGGCAAGGTGTTAATCGCGCCTTTGGTACCACGCTTGGATGAAAACGAGGAGGAGTACACGGCCTTGGCGGATTTCCTAGGCGCAGGTTTTTCTGAGGTAATTAATGCATCTGTAGATTTCTGTTATGGAGAACTCACAAATATCGCAATCAACAAAGCCTACACAGTTACAGCAGCGGATAGCAGGCCATTAGCCTATGATAAATTTTCCGGGAAACAAACCGCCTGGGAAAAGGATTTCCCTGGCGGCGGTAAGGTTATATGTCTGGGGATGTCTTGGAAGCACAGCAAGGACATTCATATGGACATGTTCCGCAGCTTAATGATGCGATTGGATTGTACCGACACAGTTGTAAGCTGTGACAATCCCTATGTATGGGCGGTTGTCCGCTTTAATGGCAAGAATCGCTGCCTCTTTGTAATGAATCTTTTTGCATCCCCGATGGAAGCAAATATAACCCTAATCGGGCGAGTGCAGCTAGCACCTATGGAAACAAAAATCGTTTTCTTTAACAATATAGCGAATCAATTCGACCCTGCTGAAAAAGCCCCACAATCAAGCGTGAGATAAAGCATGGTTTTCGGAAAAAGACGCATAAAGAAAGGGTTTGGCAAGAGAAAAAATAAAACAAGCTAAAGCCCGTAACCTAACATCCATGTTCATGCAAAGAAATTGCATAGCAGCTTGTGTTTTACCCGTTTCGGGCAAATAATCCATAATGCGTGCTAAACAGTATCGACGCTTAGCAATGCCATATCGGCCTTCTACCATGTTGCGCTCGGCGTTGTCCTGGCGGGCTATACGTTTTTCAGGTAAATCTTCCAAGCCATGCGCAAGGAGTATGTTGCTGATGGTTGCTATGCTCTTGCCTACACAATCCAATTGGTAACGGATTTCCTTCCTTAGCTTGCTGCGGCGAGGTTGCTTTTGCCCGACGCGCAATCGTGACTTCGAAAGTCGTTCGCTGTAGTTTAGCTTTTTTGGGTGGATGGTGCAAGAGTGAGAGATGATAATCTGAGTCGAACTTGATGCGTATATCCAATTACATGATAAACCGCCTCGAGAATCTCAAGGCGGTTTTTGTCTTTTGTATTGTTCATGCAAACAAAACCATTATATGGCAAAGCGGAGCATCACTCAGCGTTACACTCAAAATCTGTGTGGACATCTATCGCTATTTCGAGTGTTGCGTTGCCTACTCGATGTGTGTGCTTTTCTCCGCACTCTTTTTTCGACTGCTCTTTGCACTTATCTTCCACTGGTACACTTGTTAGCTCTATTCCCATCTTCTTTCACCTCCTTTGCTGTGCTTGTACATTATTTTATGTAGGCTCCTGCTAATTGGTGACTGGTTGTTTCGGCTATATGAAACCGGTCTCGCCTTTCGCGGCAAAATCATCCTAAAACGCCTTATTTCGACGTTTCAGGATGCCGCTCGGGTGAGACCGTTTCTCATTGATTTCACTATATTTGACGCTTACTTTGTTTTTGGGGGATGGTTTTCTAGCTAATATCTGTCTGCTTATTCGCCCCTTCTGCAAAAGCACGGAAAATCTTTGTTATGATTATCCCATCATCCAAATGCCCTTTTGACACATTGAGATTTTCTAATATAGCATTGCAAAATTCGTTAACCTCACCATAATAGCCCAATAAGAAAAAACTGTTGTTATACAGCTGTCCCAAAGAAAACTCCGGTTCCCATACCGCTGTCGCATCCTCTGGGCTACCTACATAATACGAAGGTGAATTCCCATATGGCAAGTGCCACTCGAACCAAACCTCAAACCACACAGACTTGGTGGCCCAGTCACAAACATACGTCGCAATTGTTTCGTTTCCATATAGTGTAGATACGACATTAGTCCGCTTGTATCGCTTGCCGCTGACTTCGCCGTAGACTTTCTCGCCTCTTGGGGCAAGTCCATATGCATGAGTGTAATACTCGGTTGCATCGCTCTCATCGATATACACAAGGTCGTTAGGGGGAAATGTCCTTGATTTTTTCAAAAAAGTATTGACGCTTTTCTTCGCTTCGCACTTTACCTTATAGAACTTCGTCTTCTTCTTACGAGTGATACCCAACCTTTTACAGGCTTTGCGTATCCCTTCGTCTGAACATCCGAAGTGAGCTGCTATTTCAGTGAAGTATGCGTCGGGATTGGCTGCGACAAATGCTTTTAAATCTGCATCTTGGATTTTATGCGGGGTTCTTTGACGCTCCATATCCGCCAAACTTCCTGTTTCCCGTAGCAGTTTGCTCCATCTTATTATTGATGACTTGCTTACTCCTAAGTTCCTTGATGCTTCTTTGTGAGTGTGACCTTTTGATATATATTTCATCACCATCTCACGCGCATCTTTGCTATATGACATGGCTCATATAATACATCAATTTTAACGTTGGTCAACTATATTTGATTGGTTTCCCTATTTTCATTTCCTTTCGCCATTCTGGGGCTTCGTTGCAATCGCTGTAGTATTCATCCAAGCAACTTATTTTGCCATCCATCAGTTTGGCAAAGGCTGTTACATAGTGGGTGGATTCATCTGAAAATATTTTTGTAACTATTACAATGCCGGTTTCTATTTCCTCCACACACTGGACTTCCCCGTTCCAATCTCCGGGATACTCGCAGTTGGCACGGATATACTCATCTACCGTAAACTCCTCGTTGCTATCATGCCAGCAAATAACTGCATCGGGGATGAAGTATCCACGCAGCAGATTGGCGTTTTGCTTTACAATAGCCTGAATGAAGCCTTCGGCATACCATCGTCGGCAAGTTTTGATGCGTTTGCCATTATCGCCTTCTTCATCGGCATAGGACATTCCTTTTAATGTTTCGCATGGGAAATCAGGGCATTGTCCGCAATATTCAAACCCGCGACCCTCACAACATGTTTTCACATCACAGGATTCCCCCCAAAAGGGCTTGTATATGTTTACGCAGCCCGCGCAGTTCATAGATTTCCTGTATTCGCATTGACTGCATAAAATACCGCATCTTGATTCAATCATTTTGCACACTCCTTTTTCTTAATACTACCTTAGGAAATGCGACAACGGTATGTCAGGTTATACCGATTCCAATTAAAACCCTATCTGCCTGTCGTGGCAAAGCGGCTTGAAACACTTGCTCCGCGTTTCAAGCCGCCGCTCGGTCAGACAGGTTTTAATTTGGAATCGGTACTATATAGCGAATTAATTCGAAATCAGCTATGCCTGTCGCCGAAAACGCGTTGAAGTGTTCGCGATTTTCGGCTCTGGTCAGGACTGTTTCTCATTCATAATTCGCTATACATGTTTCATTTTTGGTAGAGTCAAACAAAAAACCCCGAATGACATTATACGGATTTTTATGCAGTTTCACCAACTAAAAAAGCACCTGTCCCAAGAAATAATTTCTTGAAGCAGGTGCTTTTATTGGCTTTATTATACTACTTACGACCTTCCTCTGCAAGAAACTCCTTGCGTTGTGGCGGAGCAAATATCTCCATTGGGAAATCTAGGTCAGAGAACATGGGATAAAGATAACGATACTCACAAACCGCTTATTTACTGGCTTTTTCGTACATGCATCTTTGGGTTCTGGCACTAGATAACGATACTCACCCTTGGAGCGGTGGGTGTTTTCCTTGATTTGCACTCATTTTTTACTGGCAAATCCCCAGAGTCCACACGCCCAATAAAGTTGTAATG